>JBAUHH010000435.1:0-2975 GCA_049680165.1 Pseudolabrys sp. | reverse complement strand
CACCGTCGCGTCGGTATAGGGCTTGAGCCATTCCGCCGTGCCGAAGCGCGACTGGAAGGTCAGCATCAGCCTGCCTTCATCGACCCCGAGACGCACGCGCAACCGCCGCGCCGTCTCGGCGCAATGGATGGGGTAAGGATCGCCTTTGCGCGCGTAGTCTTCCGGCATGCCGTGGAACGAGGCGAGGATTTTTTCCGGCTTGAACGGAAGCCTGGCGAGCGCCGTCTCAAGCGACGAGGCGAGCGCATCGATATAGACCGGATCGTCGTAGTAAGGCGGCGCGATGCGCACCACCGGCTGCCAACGCATCGTCGCGAGCTTTTCGAACACCTTGTCGCAAACGGTCGCGGTGGTGGCGGCGGCGTATTGCGGATACAGCGGCACGATCAGGATGCGGTCGCAGCTCGCGCGCTGCATCGCGTCGAGGCGCGAGGCGATCGACGGATTGCCGTAGCGCATCGCCCAGTCGACAAGAATACGCGCATCGTACGCGAACGTCGCGGCAAGGTTTTCGGATTGCGAGCGCGTGATGGTCTTGAGGATCGATTCATTGCCCTCGCGATTCCAGATATTGTCGTAGTCACGCCCCTTTCGGCCGGGCCGCACCGTCAGGATGATGAGATTGAGGACGAGCCACCATTTGACGCGGTTCTCCTCGATCACGCGCCGGTCGGACAGGAATTCCTTGAGATAACGCCGCATCGACCAGTAGTCGGTGGCGTCGGGCGTGCCGAGATTGACCAGCAGCACGCCGATGCGGCGCAGCGGAAGCGAGTTTGGCGGGCTCATGGCCGTTATCAGCGGGAAATGGCGCGCGCGGTCAAGGGCGGCGGAAGGCTAACCGACCGGGCGCTCGTCGACGATGACCTTGCCGTCGTTCGGCAGCGAGCCGGGCGCGACCAGCTTCACCACTCCGCGCACCTTGGTCACCGACTGCACAGTCGCGGCGAGCGCGTCGGCGAGCGCGCCCTCGGCGGCGGCGCACTCCGCCATCAGCGTCATGCTGTCCTGCTCGCCGGCGCGGCTGACCACGAGCCGCACGCGCGCAAGCTCGGGATGGCGCTTGGCGATCTCGGCGACCTGGGCCGGATGCACAAACATGCCCTTGACCTTGGCGGTCTGGTCGGCGCGTCCCATCCAGCCCTTGATGCGCATGTTGGTGCGCCCGCACGGCGAGCGGCCGGGCATCAGCGCGGACAGATCGCCGGTCGCAAGCCGGATCATCGGATAGTCGGGATTGGCGGTGGTCACCACCACCTCGCCGACGTCGCCCTCGGCGACGGGTTCGTTCGTGCCGGGCCGCACGATCTCGACGATCAGCGGCTCGTTCACCAACATGCCCATAGGACCGCGCTCGCGCGGTCCGTCAGCAACATTGGGCGCTTCACTCTCGTAGGCGATCACGCCGGTTTCGGCGACGGCGTAACATTGCAGCATCGCAACACCGCGGCGCGCCATTTCCTCACGCAGCGAATTCGGCAAAGCCGCGCCGGAAACGAGGCCGCGTTTGATCGACGGCGTGCCGAGGCCGGATTTCTCCGCTGTGTCGAAAAGAATCTTGAGGAAGTCGGGCGTGCCGACATAGCCGGTCGCCTTGTAGTGCAGCATCGCCGCGAGCTGCTGCTCGGTGTTACCGACGCCGCCGGGAATGACGGCGCAGCCGAGCGCGTGCGCGCCCTCCTCCAGAATGTAGGCGCCGGGCGTGAGATGATACGAGAACGAGTTGTGCACGACGTCGCCCGCGCGAAAGCCCGCGGCGAACAAGGCGCGCGCGCAATTGCCGAAGTCCTTGCCGTGACCTTCCGGCTCAAACAGCGCGCCGGGCGACATTTGCAGCCGCCTGGCCTTGCCGGGCGGCGTGACGGCAAAGCCGCCGAAGGGCGGATTTTCCTTCTGCAAGGCGGCGAGATCGGATTTGCGCAGCACCGGCAATTTCGCCAGCGCCGCGCGCGTGGTCACCGTCTTCGGATCGACGCCTTTGAGATGCTTCGCCCAACCCGGCGCGGTCATTGCGCGCGCGACGATCTGCGGTAAGGCTGCCAAAAGCTCGCGCTCGCGCGCCGCGGGGTCGCGCGTCTCCAGAGTGTCGTAGTGGTCAGTCGGCATCTAGGATTCGAAAATGAGCTTTGAGCAATTTGGCGACAACAGTTGATACTTGGTTTTCATACTTAACGTCGGCCATCGCTCTCACCTTTTCACTGATCCAGCGATCATCGAAAAGTCCCCAACCCTTCCTGCGAAAATAAGACTGTAATTTTTTTCTGTCACGATCGGACGGAATCTTACCGCAGGCAAGGCAGAGCTTTATTTTTGCCTGCTCCGAACAGGCGCCATTTGCGATTAACTCGGCCCGCAACGATTTTAGAACTCGGTCTCTTAGTCGTTTGTTCGTAAAAAGCTTATAGCGCTTTGAATTTGAAATGCCGAGAACATCATCCGCAATTACGCCTCGGGAATTTAAAAAGCTCTTGCACTCAATAGCTTTGATTTCATTTCTCGAGCCACTGTATGCAAGCACATCGATCTCAGGCCGTGGCATCGAATAATTACGGAGTAATTTCTTTTGCCGTTTCGTTAAATTTATTTTTACCGATGTCTGGACCCAATAGCCTTCCTTCCAAAAAATCTCCGCTATTACCTGTTCAAATGCATCCATTGTCGATCACGCCAGCCACCGCTTGCGGCGGCGATAATGCTTGGCGTCCCGGAACGATTTGCGGCGGCCTTCGGTGATGCCGAGGTAGAATTCCTTCACGTCCTCGTTCTCGGCCAGCGACCTGGCGCCGCCGTCCATCACCACGCGGCCATTCTCGAGGATATAGCCGTAGCTCGCCACTTTCAGCGCCATGTAGGTGTTCTGCTCGGCCAGCAGGAACGACACGCCTTCCTTGCTGTTGAGGTCGCGGACGATCTCGAAAATCTCCTCGACGATCTGTGGCGCGAGGCCCATCGACGGCTCGTCGAGCAGGATCATC
>JBAUHH010000434.1:0-6299 GCA_049680165.1 Pseudolabrys sp. | reverse complement strand
TAACAGCGGCTCGGTCGTGACGATCGACGCCGGCCTTTCCGCGCGCTCCATGAACTTCTGATATCAGCGAACGAGGATTACCATGCCGCATCTGACAACCGACGACGGCGTCAAGCTCTACTACGAGGAAACCGGAAGCGGAACGCCGATTGTCTTCGTGCACGAATTCGCGGGCGATTATCGCTCCCACGAATTGCAGATGCGCTATTTCGGGCAACGCTATCGCAGCATCGTATACAACGCGCGCGGTTATCCGCCGTCGGACGTCCCGAAGGATAGCGAGCGATATTCGCAGGAGCGCGCGCGCGACGACATCCGTGCCGTGCTCGACGCGCTGAAGATCGACAAAGCGCATGTCGTCGGCCTCTCGATGGGCGGTTTTGCGGCGCTGCATTTCGGCTTTACGTATCCCGATCGCGCGCGTTCTATTGTCGTGGCCGGTTGCGGTTACGGCGCCGCCCCCGATAAGCGCGCGCAATTTGCCGAGGAGGCGGAGGCCGCCGCGCGTCAGTTCGAGCAACAGACGATGGCGAAGGCCGCAGAGCCATATGGCCTCGGGCCGACGCGCGTGCAGTTTCAGAACAAGGACCGACGCGGCTGGCAGGAATTCGTCGATCAACTGCGCGGGCACTCGACCGAGGGGGCAGCGCTCACCATGCGCGGCGTGCAGAAGCGTCGGCCTTCGCTGTTCGATCTCGTCGACAAAATGAAAGCAATGACGACGCCGACGCTGGTGATGACGGGCGATGAAGATTGGCCGTGCCTCGAGCCCGGCCTGTTGATGAAACGCATGATCCCCACTGCGGCGCTGGTGGTGATGCCGAACGCGGGCCACACGATCAATCTCGAGGACCCGGCGGCGTTCAACCAGCACATTGCCGACTTCATCAGCACGGTTGACACGGGCGCATGGCGCACCCGTGACCGCCGCGCGATGGCGTCGTCGATTCTGGGAAGATAACGTTGTTGCGGATCAGGTCGTGGTGTAACCGCCGTCGACCAGCATGTCGGCGCCGGTCATGAAGCTTGCCGCATCGCTGGCGAGAAAGAGGGCCGCTTGCGCGATCTCGTCGGGCTGGCCGAGCCGGTTCAGCAGATGCTTGGGCCCGGACACGCGGCGCGCAGTTTCCATGTCGCCGAAGCGCAGGACCATCCGCCGCGTTTCGACCGCGCCGGGCGACAACGCGTTGACGCGGATATTCTGCGCGGCGTGATCGACCGCCATCGCCTTGGCGAGCTGGATGATCGCACCTTTCGACGTGCAATAGGCGGCGCGAGCAGGCGCCGCGACGCGGCCAAGCTGCGACGCGATGTGGATGATGCTGCCGCCGCCGGCGGCGATCATCGAAGGTAGCACGGCCCGGCTCATGAGATAGGCGCCCGTCACATTCACGGCCAACACGCGGCTCCAGTCGGCTGGCGTGGTGCCGAGTACGTCGCCGTTTGGATCGTTGGTAGCGGCAGCGTTGACCAGCACATGGATGGCACCGAACGCTTTTTGCACGGCTTCGGCAGCGGCCCGCGTGTCGCCTTCGCGGCTGACGTCGCATCCTTGCGCGATTGCGCGGCCGTTGGACTTTTCAATCGCGTGTGCGGTTTCTTCCGCCGCGGCTTGCTCGAGATCGAGGCAGGCGACCGCGGCGCCGGCGGCTGCGAAAGCTGTAGCGATAGCGCGGCCGATACCGTTCCCCGCGCCCGTGACGACGGCCGTCTTGCCGGTGAGCGTAGTCATGACACGGCCGCGGCACTGCGGCCGAGATAGGCCTGTTGCACGCGTTCGTCTTGTTTCAACATGCTGCATGCTCCCGATATGATGATCGAGCCAGTCTGCAAGACGTAGCCGCGGCTCGCTGTTTCCAAAGCATAGCGCGCGTTTTGTTCGACGAGGAGTACGCTGGTGCCGCCCTCGTTGATCGTGCGAATCGTGCGGAAAATGTCCTGCACGACCAGCGGCGCGAGCCCGAGCGACGGCTCATCAAGGCACAACAAACGCGGCTCTGACATCATCGCCCGGCCCAAGACCAGCATCTGCTGCTCTCCGCCGCTGAGCGTGCCGGCGTTCTGTGACGTCCGCGCTTTGAGGCGCGGAAACATCGCAAACATGCGTTCGATCAATGACTTGATCTTGGCGGCATCTTTGCGAAATTTGAAGCCGCCGAGCTCGAGATTTTCGCGCACCGTGAGAAACGGAAAGACATGGCGGCCTTCCGGTACGAGCGCGATGCCGAGCCTGCTGCGCTCATGCGACGGCAGACGCGTGATGTCGCTTCCAGCAAAATGGATCGTGCCTATGCGTGGCAGAAGCGCGCCGGCGATGGCGCGCAACGTCGTCGATTTGCCGGCGCCATTCGCGCCAATGAGCGTGACGATCTCGCCTTCCTCGACGTGAAGCGTGATCTCGCGGCAGGCGGACACCTGACCGTAAGCTAGTTCAAGCCCTTCGGTCGCTAGCAACGCGGTCATTGCATCTCTGCTCCGAGATAGGCGGAGATAACGCCGGGATGCGCCTGAACCTCAGCAGGCGCGCCCTCGAAAAGATACCGGCCGTAGTCCATGACGAGAATGCGATCTGCAATCCGCATCACCAAATCCATATTGTGCTCAACCATCACGACCGTCATTCCGCGCATCCGGAGCGCGGCGATCCGATCCAGCAGCGCACCGACTTCTGCCGCGTTCAAACCGGCCGCGGGCTCGTCGATCATCAAGAGGCGAGGAGAGGTCGCGAGCGCGCGCGCGATTTCGAGCATGCGCTGCTCGCCATAGGACAATGAACCCGCGGTCACGTGCGCGCGCTGTTTCAATCCGACGAAGGCCAGAAGATCGAGCGCTCCACTGCGGCAGCGCTCGCGGTCGCGCCGAAACGCCGGCCCATGCAGAACATATTGCCATGGCGGCACGACGTGCCGGATGTGAAATCCGGCGAGCACGTTCTCCAGGACGGAAAGCTGCTTGAACAGGCGGATTTTCTGGAACGTGCGGGCAAGGCCGTGGCGCACGCGCCGGTGCGCGGACATGCCAACGACGTCGACACCCGCGAACGCCAGTTGCCCGGCGTCCGGCTGGTAGATGCCGCTCATGAGATTGAGCAGCGTCGATTTGCCAGCGCCGTTCGGACCGATTACCGCGAATACCGTGCCGGCTGGAATGGCGAGCGAGATGTCGCGCACGGCCTGCACGCCGCCGAAGCTTTTGCGCAAGCCTTCCGCGCGCAGCAGGATATCGCTACCGGTGTTCATGATGCGGAATCTGCCCGCACAAGCCGCTGCAGGCGCTGCAGGATCAGGCGGGCCGCCTGCACAATGCCGCCCGGCATGAACAGTACGACCAGAGTTACCGAGACGCCGTAGACGATTAGCCGCAGGTCGCCGATGCTGCGCAGCAATTCGGGGAGGACCGTCAGCAGGACCGCGCCGAACACAGGACCAATCAGCGTGCCCATGCCGCCGACGATCACCATCGCAAGGATGCTGAACGATTCGGTGATAAAAAATGCGTCGGGCACGAGCGTGCCGACGAAGCTCGCGTAAAAGCATCCTCCGGCCCCGGCAACCGCCGAGCTTACCGCGAACGCAAAGACCTTCCACTTCTGGCAATTCACGCCGAGCGAGGCGGCGGAGACTTCGTCCTCGCGGATGGCGGTGAGCGTCTCGCCTATGGGAGAGCGGACAAGCTGATCGAGCACGAGATAGGTGAGAAATGCGAAGCCTGCGACCAGGTAAAACAGACTGGCAAGGTTCGTGAACTCGACCGGCGGCAGCCCCGGCATTGCAAGCCGGGGAGGTGGAGCGATGCCATAGATGCCGAGCGGCCCTTGAGTGAGGCTGATCCAGTTCAGCAGCACCTGATAGGTGATGACGGCAAAGCCGAGCGAGGCAATCGCGAGGTAGTGGCCGCGCAGGCGGACCGCGAACAGCGAGAGGAACACGCCGGCGGCCCCTGCGAGCAGAACGCCGACGGCGAATGCAATCCAGAACGGTGCGCCGAGTTGCGTGATCAGCAGCGTCGAGGCGTATGCGCCGATGCCGTAGAAGGCCGACTGCCCGAGATTGAGCTGGCCGGCATAGCCGAGCACGAAATCCAATCCGATCGCCAGCAGCACGTTGACCGCGCAAATGATGAGATTCGTGCGCCAGTACGAGTCGGTGAAGATTGCAGGCAGCAGGCCGATGGCAATTGCGGCGATAATCAGCCAGAATCGTCGCGACGAGAAAATTGCGCTGACCGCGGCCGGCTGCGGCCGAGCGGTCCCCGGACTAGACATTTTCTTCGCGCCGCTCGGCGATGAGGCCGGTTGGCCGCACGGCGAGTGTCAACAGGAGCAGCGCAAAAACCACGATATCGATCCAACCCGGATCGAGGAATTGCGTGGTGTAGCTCTCGATCAAACCGACGATCAGGCCGGCAACGATCGTTCCCTCGACATTGCCGAAGCCGCCGATAATTACGATGGCGAAGGCTTTGACGATAACGGACGTGCCGGCAAAAGGCGTGAGCACCAGCACCGGGCCGAGCATCGCGCCGCCCATGCCGGCCAAGGCCGAGGCGATGACGAACGTTAGCATGATGACGGTGTTCGGATTGATTCCCATGAGCCCCGCGGTCTCGCGATCCTGCGAGACCGCGCGCAGCGCTTTGCCGAGGAATGTGAACTTCATAAAGGCATAGAGCAGCGCGATCGTTATCGTCGAGACGAGAATGATCAGCGCATTCTGCACGGTGAAGAATGTGCCGCCGACATGGATGACCTGATTGCTGTACGGCGTCTCGAACGCGTAGGGAATCGGGCCGAGCAGAACCAGCATGGCATTCTGCAACATGATCGAGACGCCGATGGTTGCGATCAGCGGCAGCAATTCGTTGCCGCGATTTTGTAAAGGAGCGAAGATGGCGGCGTTCATTAACCAGCCGACGACCGCGCCGACGATCAGTGCCGCGGCGATACCCGCAAAATAATTGCCGCTGAGCCAATGCATGACGAAGTAGGCGACAAATGCGCCGATCGTCACAATGTCGGCGTGAGCAAAATTGATCTGCACCAGCACGCCGTAGATGAGGGTAAGCCCCAACGCCACGAGGACGTAGAGGCTACCCACAACGATGCCGTTGATCCCCTGCTGGAGGACTATCGTCAGCATGTCCGCAGGGCTAGTTCCACTTCAATGCGGTCCAGGACAGGTCCGGTTTCGTCTCCATATAGTGGACGGTGTCCATCTTGATATTCTGATTGTGCTTATCGAACTCGACGCTGCCGGTGACGCCGACAAAATTCTTCGTCGCGGCAAGCCCGTCGCGAATGGATTGCGCGTCCTTGCCGCCCCGCCGCACGACGTCGGCGATCAGCATGATTTGATCGTAGGCATGGGCATTGAGATGCGTCGGGCTCTGCTTGTATTTGGCCTTGAACGCATCGACGAACTTGCGCACGACGTCACGCTTGTCGGTGGGGTCGAACTGCACGATGCGGACATAGCCGAGCGCCGCCTTGCCCGCCTTTTGCTCGAAGCCGAACGGCAGCCAGATCGTGCCGAGCTGAATAGCGCCGCCGCCGCCGCCCTTCACGACCCCGGCTTGCGAAAGCGCCTGTGTGATCTTCAGGCCTTGACCTTCGAGTGTGTAAGTGGGGATGACGTCCACACTGCCGAGACCTTTGACGCGGGTGGCAATCGATGTGAAATCGTTCACGTCTCGGCCGAAGCCGATATCGGCAAGAATCTTCCCGCCGTCCTTTGTGAACGTGTCGGCGAACACCTTGGCGTTGCCGATGCCGGCGTTGGTATTCTCGTGCAGAATGATGGCTGTCCGCGCATTCAGCCGTTTATAGGCGTTGTTGGCGATATCGATGCCCTGCATCACCTCGTTCGGCATGATGCGGAACGTCCAGGGATTGCCGGGCTCAGTGATCTTGATTGACGAGGAGCCCGCGTTCAGCAGCGGAATTTTGGCTTGCGCCATGATCGGCATGATAGCGAGCGTGGCGTCCGAGCACTCCTCGCCGATCGCCACATCGGGCTTGAATTGGTCGATCAGCCGCTTGGCGGCCTGCGTTGCGGGCAGGGGGCTGCAAGCGGAGTCTTCGTATTTGACCTCGAACTTGTAGCCGTTCACGCCCGCTTTATTGAGTTGCTCGAGAGCGAGCTCGACGCCCTGCTTGTCCTGCGCACCGAAGTACGATCCCGGTCCTGAGATCGGAAACAGCGCGCCGATTTTGATTATCTTGTCGGCAGCAAGCAAAGGCGTCGTCGATGCGGCAAATCCTGCGATAATCGCGGCTGTCAGTAGTACACCGCAGAGCTTTT
>JBAUHH010000433.1:0-2694 GCA_049680165.1 Pseudolabrys sp. | reverse complement strand
GGCGATGGCGCTTTGCTGCGCGAGACATTGCGTTATGCCCACGGCGGGGCACATGTGCGCGCGGCGGTCGACGGCGCGGGGCTGAAATTGCTCGGCCTCGATTCCGCCGTGACCCGCATGGAAAAAGGTGAGCCGGTGGCCGGGCTCGTCGTGGTGGCGGGCCCCTGAACCGATGGAACCCGCAACCGCCTTAAATCAACTCGAAGCCGCGCCGCTGCTGCCCGACGTGTTCGCGCGCTGGTTTGCGCAACGCGGCTGGCAGCCGCGCCCGCACCAGCTCGAGCTGTTGGCGAAAGCGCGCGCCGGCCGTTCGGTGCTGCTGATTGCGCCGACAGGCGGCGGCAAGACGCTCGCCGGCTTTCTGCCGACGCTGGTGGAGTTGACACAACGCGAAACGCGTCCGCGCAAGCTGACATCGACCGGCCGCGACGTTCGCCGTTCGCAGGGCCTGCACACGCTTTACATTTCGCCGCTAAAGGCGCTCGCGGTCGACATCGCGCGCAACCTGGAAATCCCGGTCAAGGAGATGGGCCTGCCGGTGCGGCTCGAAACGCGCACCGGCGACACGCCAGCCTCGAAGCGCCAGCGCCAGCGCCGCGATCCGCCTGACATTCTGCTCACCACGCCGGAGCAGCTCGCGCTGCTGCTCGCCACCGCCGACGCGCCCTATCTGTTCGGCACGCTCAAGCGCGTGGTGCTGGACGAAGTGCACTCGCTCGTTACCTCCAAGCGCGGCGATCTGCTCTCGCTCGGCCTCGCGCGGCTGCACAGGCTTGCGCCGGGTCTCACGACGGTCGGCCTGTCGGCAACGGTCGCCGAGCCAGACGAGCTGTGCCGCTATCTGATGCCGCAGCCGGTAAACGGTGTGGCGCTATCCGATCTGGTCGTTGCGGCGGCGGGCGCGCAGCCGCATGTCGCGATGCTCGACACCGAGGAGCTTTTGCCGTGGGCCGGCCATTCGGCACGCCACGCACTCAAGGAAATCTACGACCTGATCAAGCGCCACCAAACCACACTCGTCTTTGTCAACACGCGCAGCCAGGCGGAATTCCTGTTCCAATCGCTGTGGCAGATGAACGACGACAATCTCGCGATTGCGCTGCATCACGGCTCACTCGACGTCGGACAACGGCGCAAAGTGGAAGACGCGATGGCCGCCGGCAAATTGCGCGCGGTGGTCTGCACGTCCTCGCTCGATCTCGGCGTCGATTGGGGCGACGTCGATCTGGTCATCAATATCGGCGCGCCGAAAGGTTCCTCGCGCCTGATGCAGCGCATCGGCCGCTCCAATCACCGGCTGGACGAGCCGTCGGAAGCGGTGCTGGTGCCGGCGAACCGCTTCGAGGTGCTGGAGTGCCGGGCTGCGCTCGATGCCGTCGCCGAAAATGCGCAGGACACGCCGCCTTTGCGCACGGGCGCGCTCGACGTGCTGGCGCAGCATGTGCTCGGCCGCGCTTGCGGCGAGCCATTCCTCGCCGACGAGCTCTACGAGGAGATATGCGTCGCCGCGCCCTACGCCGGGCTGGCGCGTAGCGATCTCGATGCGGCAATCGATTTCGTCGCCACCGGCGGTTATGCGCTGAAGGCTTACGAGCGCTTCGCGAAAATCCGTCAAGGCAAAGATGATCGCTGGCGCATCACGCACCCGCGCGTCGCCCAGCGCTACCGCATGAATGTCGGCACCATTGTCGAGGCTGACATGCTCAAGGTGCGGCTAATGCGCTCGCGCGGCGGCAAGGCCTTCATTCCGCGCGGCGGACGATTGCTCGGTCAGGTCGAAGAATATTTCATCGAGACGCTGACGCCAGGCGACACTTTCGTGTTCGCCGGCGAGATCCTTAAATACGAAGCGCTGGTCGAGGACGAGGTTTACGTCTCGCGCTCTAACGCCACCGATCCGAAAGTGCCGGCGTACGAAGGCGGCAAGTTTCCGCTCTCGACCTATCTCGCCGCGCGCGTGCGTAAGATTCTCGCCGAACCGCAAGCCTGGCGCGCGCTGCCCGACCAGGTGCGCGAATGGCTGGAGATTCAGCAATGGCGCTCGCTGCTGCCGCCGGCCGGCGATCTCTTGGTCGAAACGTTTCCGCGCGCTGCGAAATATTATCTCGTCTGCTATCCGTTCGAGGGCCGGCTCGCGCACCAGACGCTCGGCATGCTGCTCACGCGCCGGCTGGAGCGCGCGCGGTTGAAGCCGCTCGGCTTTGTCGCCAACGAATATGCGCTGGCCGTGTGGGGGCTGGGCGACATGGGCCTGCGCATCGCGCGCGGCGATCTGTCGCTCGCGTCACTGTTCGACGAGGACATGCTGGGCGACGATCTCGAAGCCTGGCTCGCGGAATCCGCGCTGATGAAGCGCACGTTCCGTACCTGTGCGATCATCGCCGGCCTGATCGAGCGCCGGTTCCCCGGCGAGGAGAAGTCGCGGCGCCAGCTCACCATCTCGACCGATCTCGTCTACGACGTGCTGCGCAAGCACCAGCCCGATCATCTGCTGCTGCGCGCGGCGCACGCCGATGCGGCCTCCGGCTTGCTCGACATCAAGCGGCTCGGCGAAATGCTCTCGCGCGTACGGGGGCGAATCATCCATAAAGCGCTCGACCATGTTTCTCCACTGGCGGTTCCCGTGATGCTGGAGATCGGCCGCGAGACGGTCTATGGCGAAGCCTCGGATTCGCTGCTGGCCGAGGCCGCGGA
>JBAUHH010000432.1:0-2534 GCA_049680165.1 Pseudolabrys sp. | reverse complement strand
CACCTTCGCTGTCCGGGCCGCCTGCTAGTGCGATGCGCGGGCGACCGGAAACCATCCCATGAATCGAGGACAGTCATGACACTGATCGCAAATCACCCGACCGGCCAGAGCGGCAGAATCTGGATCGCGGCGGTCTCCGCCGTTCGCTTCGTCGCGGTGCTCACCGTGCTGGTGCTTTTCGCGCTGGTCGCGACCGCAAGCGCGCAGTATTTCAACTCCTATCCGGAGCTCGACGCGGCGCAGATGCTGATTGGCCCGTGAATAGCGCCGGCTGAAATCGCCGGACGGCACCATCATGAAAGAAAATATGCGCGTCGCCGGCGCCGGCGGCGCGCATGATTTTTGATTCAATTTGCCGCCGCGCGTGGCGTCCGCTGCCCGCACCTCCGCCACATTTCGCGCGCGCCACGCCGCGCGGCACCCCATAACTATTTGTAATCGTAGCGGTTTTTAACCGGAACTATTTGCGCGCGAACAAGTTTCCCGCGCGGTAACGGGGTTCCATCCAGGTGGGTTTTCGTTACCGGCATTTGTGAAAGGGGCAGTTCGTTCACAGCCGCGAGCGGCAAGAAATTTTTGTCCTCCCGGCGCAGCCTTCGGTACCAGCGTTAGCACCTCAACAGCATAAGGAATGCCAGAGATGAAACGACGGTTCGCAGCCGTCGCGTTTGCGCTTGTTTGCGTCCTCGCGACTCCAGCCTACGCACGCCATCACAAGACACACGCTCATCACGTCACAAGGTCACAGCACGTCGTAAAAACGCATCGCGTCGCACGAACGGCCGGCCAGATCGAATGCGACCGTTTCGGCTGCACGCCGTCGTCGCGCAGATACACCAGGACAATGTCCGCGAGGACAATCGCCACCGGCATCCCCGCCGAGGCTTTGACCGCCAACGCCTCCATTCCCATTAGCGGCGATCCGCGCCCGCATTCGTGGTGCGGCTGGTGGTTGCGGCATTATCTCGGCGTCGCCGACCGCTCGTTCAATCTCGCGCGCAACTGGACGCGCTACGGCTCGCCGGCGGGCGGGCCTTCGGTCGGCACCATCGTGGTCTGGCGCAGCCATGTCGGCATCATCACCGGCAGCAGCGGCTCGGGCTGGATCATCAAGTCCGGCAATGACGACCACGCCGTGCGCGAGCGCGAGCGGTCGTTGCGCGGCGTCATCGCCTATCGCACGCGCTGACGGTGCGGGCGCGGTGCCGGCACCAGCCGGGCCGCGCCGCCTGCGCCTTAACGGGCGCTAAACGCGGCGATTGGTCCACGTTCAGTTCCGGCGGCATAGATATTGGCAAGGGGGCGGCGCGCGGGTAGAGCGTCGTTGCTTTGCGATTCGCGCCGGTGTTTTTACGGAAACTTTCGTGCAGGCGAGCGCTTATCGCAACGCCGCCCGGATTTTTGCCATGAAAGCGCCGGGAATCAGGCGAGCTATGCGGCCCGGAAACCCTAGGAGGATCCACCCATGCACGTGTTGAAGACCCTGACAGCCGGCGCGGCCCTGACGGCGGGCGCGCTCTTGGCTGCGAGCACCTTGGCTGCGAGCACCTTGCCGGCCGCCGCCCAGCAGGCCCAGCCGTCGGCGGTTGCGCCGCTGGCCCGCCCCGCCGCGGTGACGCCGGGCGTCGTCACCTCGTCGTGCACGCCGACGAAAATCTCCTACAAGGTTTCGCGCGCGCAATCGCAAACCAGCTCGACGAGCTGGGAAACGCTGCCTTTTGCCGGCCTCGGCTTCCATCAGGGCGGCGCCAGCGCGAGCTGCGTGATCATCTCGTTCTCGGCGGAAGCACAGGCGGCGAGCCGCGATTACATCCTGGTGCAGCCGATCCTCGACAACACGACGATCTGCATCCCGAACGAGAACGCGTTCTCGACCTCGCCGGAACCGACCGGGCTTGCCGACCGCTCGATGAACTTCGTCTGCGCCTCGGTCGCGCCGGGCAATCACACCATCAACATGCAGTGGCGCACCGTGCACGGCGGCACCGCGACCATCTTCTACCGCACGCTGCTCGTGCACTACGTGCCGTAACGTTCACGCAAGCATGTAATTTGACATAGCGGCTTCGGCCGCCGGTGCATCGCCGGCGGCCGTTTTATTTGGGGCGTATTGCGCGGGCGGTTCGACGACCGCAGACTAGGACGAGAGCAGGCGGTCGTAATGGGATTTGACCACGCCGTAGCATTCGCAGGTTCCCGCCAGTAGTCCCTTGATATCCAGCAGGCGCATGTTGCCACGGCTGTATTTGATCAGGCCTTCCTTTTGCAGGGTGTTGGCGACGATCGACACGCTCGGCCGCCGCACGCCCAGCATCTGGGCGAGGAATTCCTGCGTCAGCACCAGATCGTCGCTGCCGGCGAGGTCGCGCATGCGCAACAGCCAGCGGCACATGCGGGCTTCGACCGTGTGACTGGCATTGCAGGCGGCGGACTGCTGCGATTGCGCGAACAGCACCTGCTCATGACGGATGAGGCGTGACCGGAAGATATTGAATTCGTCGGCGAGGCCGCGAAGCCGGTCGACCTTGAGCACG
>JBAUHH010000431.1:0-3870 GCA_049680165.1 Pseudolabrys sp. | reverse complement strand
GTTGGTCCATGTCACGGTGGCGCCTGCTTTCACCGTGACCTGCTGGGGATTGAAGGTGAAGTTGTCGATATTCACCTGAGAATCCGCCGCCCGGGCCGATCCCATCGTGATCGCCGCAGCAAGAAAGAGCATGAGTGGTCTTATCGTCATTGCTTTCCTCATAGTTCAGACGGCGCCTTCCATCCTCCGTTCATTCCCGCGCAAGCGGGAATCCAGGGCGCCATCGCCGTCGCTTGCAGCACTGGGTCCCCGCTTGCGCGGGGACGAACGGATTGTTGAGCCGCAGTTCAGCTCTTCAGCGGCGTGTCGATGATGGCGAGGCGTTGCTCGCCGGGCTTGAAGGCCACGCTGGCGGTACCGAGCAGCGTGCGTAGCTTGTCGTCGGGCACCTTCATCGGACCGGCCGAAGGCGCCGTGCCCGGCGCCGGCTGCGGAAATGCGGTTGAGCGCGCGGTGTGGAAGGTCACGTTGCCTTCGACCTTCTGCATCACCTGATGAATATGGCCGTTGAGCACGGTCACCGAGCCGAACCGTTTCAGGTAGCCGAGCGCGCGTGCGCTGTCGTCCGTGCCCCATCCCCATTCCGGATAGATCGTCCACAAAGGGATGTGCGCGAACACGACGATCGGCGTCGAGGCGGAGCGGCCTTTCAGGTCGTCCTCGATCCATTCGAGCTGCTGATCGCCGAGGCTGCCCATGCCGCCGCCCTTCAGATCGGCAACGTTGACGAGGCCCATGAAATGCACGCCGTTGGCGTCGAAGCTGTAATAGCCCGAGCCTTTGGTGCCGCGGCCGTAGCGCTCCTTGTAGAGCTTGATATCCGGGTCGATGATGTCGTGCTCGCCCGGCACGTAGTGCACATCGAGCTTGGCCTGCGAGATGATCTGTTCGGCATCGTCGAACTGCGATTCCTTCGACAAATGCGTGATGTCGCCGGTGTGGATCATGAAAGCTGGCTTCACCGGTATGACTTTGATCCGCGCGATGGCTTCCTCCAGCGTGCCCTTGGCGTTGGGATTGGCCGGCTTGTCGAAGCCCATGTGACTGTCGCTGATCTGGAGGAAAGTGAGGCCCAATGCTTCCGAAGATTTGGCTTCCGCGGCCTTCGCGGAATCGACGAGACCGAGCGAATGCGGCACCCCGCCCGCGATGGTCCACAACACCCCGGTGCCTGCCCAGGTCATGCACTCGAGCACCTTGCGGCGGCTGGGATCGTTGTCGTGATGGTCGCGCGTCATGTCAGTCTCCCTGCGGATTGCGCTTTCAGGGGACTAGATCGGGCGGGCCGGCGTTTTATTCCCGCCCCGACAGTGGCCGCGGGCCGAGCCTTGCGTTATAGGCTAACGCCATGAAATTCCTCGACGAAGCCAAGGTCTATATCCAGTCCGGCGCGGGCGGGAACGGCTGCGTCGCGTTCCGGCGCGAGAAGTTCATCGAATTCGGCGGGCCGTCGGGCGGCGACGGCGGCAAGGGCGGCGACGTTGTGATCGAAGCCGTCAACGGCCTCAACACGCTGATCGACTACCGCTACCAGCAGCACTTCAAGGCGCAGCGCGGCGGCAACGGCATGGGCAAGGACCGCCACGGCGCCAACGGCAAGGACGTGGTGCTGAAGGTGCCCGTCGGCACGCAAGTCTATGAAGAAGATGGCGAGACGCTGCTCGCCGATTTCACCAAGGTCGGCGAGCGCACGACCATCTCGGAAGGCGGCAATGGCGGCTTCGGCAACGCGCATTTCAAGTCGTCCACCAACCGCGCGCCGCGCAAGGCCAATCCCGGCGAGCCGGGCGAAGAGCGCATCATCCGCCTGCGGCTGAAGCTGATCGCCGATGCCGGCCTGATCGGCCTGCCGAATGCGGGCAAGTCCACGTTCCTCGCCACGGTCAGCGCCGCCAGGCCGAAGATCGCCGACTATCCTTTCACCACGTTGCATCCGCAGCTCGGCGTGGTCGACAGCGACAACCGCGAATTCGTGCTGGCCGATTTGCCCGGCCTGATCGAAGGCGCGCATGAAGGTACCGGGTTAGGTGACCGTTTCCTCGGCCACACCGAGCGCTGCCGTGTCCTTCTTCATCTTGTCGACGGCACCGGCGAGGACGCCGGCGCGGACTACAAGACCGTGCGCGCGGAGCTCATTGCCTACGGCCAGGGGCTTGAAGACAAGCCGGAGATCGTCGCCCTGTCGAAAGCCGACGCTATGACTCCGGAACAGATCAAATCACAAGCTGCGAAATTGAAGAAGGCGGCCAAGAAAGCGCCGCTGGTTCTGTCGTCGGCGTCGGGGCAAGGCGTGGCGGATGTATTGCGCGCCCTCGTCAAGATCATCGACAAGGCGCAAGCGGACGCGGAACCGCAAGCGAAAGAGCCCGCTTGGCAGCGCTGATTGCCGCGCGCGCTCCGCCCAACCCATATTTTTATATCGCATTTATTCTACGCGCGTGGCGCGCGACCCCGATTGGCACGCACCACTCTCGGGGACTATGCTTTTCCTTGTGAAGCGGGCGCCAGAACCTGCTCGGGGTAAGGACCAAACCGGGAGGCATTGCAATGAGCACGGCAACCTACGGAACGCTGTCGGCGCCCGATCACAGCGCGCAGCTTCGCAAGGCGGTTATCGCCGCCACCATCGGCACCACCATCGAATGGTATGACTTCTTCATCTACGGCACCGCGGCCGGACTGGTTTTCGGCAAGCTCTATTTCCCCAACGAGGACCCGCTGACGGCGACGCTCGCCGCCTTCGGCACCTACTTCATCGGCTTCATCGCACGCCCGATCGGCGCCGCGATCTTCGGTCATTACGGCGACCGCATCGGTCGCAAGGCGACGCTGATCGCGACACTGTTGTGCATGGGTATCGCCACCTTCCTCATTGCCTTCGTGCCGACTTACGCAACCATCGGCATCTGGGGCGCGGTGATCCTCACCGTGCTGCGTGTATTCCAGGGCATCGGTGTCGGGGGCGAATGGGGCGGCTCGGTGCTGCTGGCGATGGAATGGTCGCGCACCCATGGCCAACGCGGGCTGGTGGCGTCGTGGCCGCAATTCGGGGTGCCGTGCGGCCTCTTCCTGTCGAACCTCGCAATCCTCGCCTTCAGCACATGGTCCGGCGATCAGTTCGCGACTTGGGGCTGGCGCATTCCGTTCGCGCTGTCGATTATCCTGGTCGGCATCGGCTTGTGGATTCGTCTTGGCATTCTCGAAACACCGGTGTTCCAGGAGCTGCTGAAGAAAAACAAGATCGAGCGCGCGCCCATCCTCGAGGTCATCAAGAAACAGCCGCGCGAGATCATCCTGTCGGCGTTCTTGCGCATGGCCGAGCAGGCGCCGTTCTACATCTTCACGGCGTTCATCTTCGCCTATGCGGTCGGCACCCTGAAAATGTCGCGCGATCTGATCCTGACCGCGGTGCTGGTCGCCTCGTGCGTATCGTTCATCACCATTCCGCTGTCGGGCCATATCTCGGACCGCATCGGCCGCAAGAAAATGTACCTGATCGGAGCGGCGACGACCGGCGTGTTCGGCTTCCTCTACTTCGGCATGGTGGATACCGCCCTGCCCGTGGCCGTGTTCATCGCGATCGTGTTGTCGCTGATCCCGCACGACATGCAGTACGGCCCGCAAGCCGCGCTGATCGCCGAAGCCTTCACGCCGCGGCTGCGCTACAGCGGCTCGTCGCTCGGCTATCAGCTCGCGTCGATCATCGCCGGCGGGCCGGCACCCCTGATCGCGACCGCGCTGTTTGCCGCCTATCATTCGGGCTATGCGATCTCGATCTACATCGCGGCCTGCGCGGTGGTGAGCCTGATCGCGGCGGGCATGATGCCGGACTACACCGGCAAGGACATCTCGGCGGAATACGACGACTGA
>JBAUHH010000430.1:0-2291 GCA_049680165.1 Pseudolabrys sp. | reverse complement strand
AAGCGCATAAAACCGCGCCCGCACGAGGCGGGCGCGGCCTTTTTGCTCCGGCGCGTTATTGCAGCGACTCGCCGTGCAGCGAGACGTCGAGGCCCATGACCTCGTCTTCATTGCTGACGCGCAGCGGAACGAACATCTGGATCACCTTCAAGATGATGAAAGTGAGCGCCCCGGACCAGACGAAAGTCACCGCGATGCCGTAGAGCTGGATCAGCACTTGATGCGGATTGCCCTCGAGCAGGCCGGGGAATCCGTTCGGCGCATCCGGGCTTACCGACAAGGCGGCGACCGCGAACACGCCAGTGAGCAATGTGCCGGTAAAGCCGCCGATGCCGTGCACGCCAAACACGTCGAGTGAATCGTCGTAGCCGAGCTTGAGCTTGAGCCACGTGCACGCCCAGAAGCAAATGGTGCCGGCGATGATTCCAATCAGCACGCCTTGCATCGGCATCACGAAGCCCGACGCCGGCGTGATGGTGCCGAGACCGGCAACCGCGCCCGAGATCATGCCGAGCACGGACGGCTTGCCGCGCGTCCACCATTCCAGCGCCATCCACGTGCACGCGCCGGCGCTGGCCGCGAGATGCGTCGACACGATCGCCATCGCGGCACGGCCGTTGGCGCCGAGCGCCGAGCCGCCGTTGAATCCAAACCAGCCGACCCACAGCAGGCCGGTGCCGATGACGGCGAGGGTGAGATCGAACGGCGCGAGATTGTCGGTGCCGTAACCGCGGCGCTTGCCGAGAACCAAAGCGCCGACCAGGCCGGCGACGCCGGCATTGAGATGCACCACGGTGCCGCCGGCAAAATCGAGCACGCCTGCCGTGCCGAGGAAGCCGCCGCCCCAAACCCAATGCGCGATCGGCACGTAAACGAGCAGCAGCCACAGCACCGAGAACCAAAGATACGCCGAAAAACGCAGGCGATCCGCGACCGATCCCGCGACCAGTGCGACCGTGATGATCGCGAACGTCATCTGATAGATCATGAACAGGCTTTCGGGGATCGTCTTGGCGAGCGGCGAAATCGAGTTCATCGACATGCCGTGCAGGAACAGGCGGTCGAGCGTGCCGATCGCCGGCCCGTCGCCGGTAAAGGTGAGCGAATAGCCGACGATTGCCCACAGCACCGAGACCACGAATGTCGCGGCAAGACTTTGCGCCATGGTGGCGAGCACGTTTTTCTTGCGCACCATGCCGCAGTAGAAAAGCGCGAGGCCAGGAATGGTCATCATCAAAACGAGGCCGGTCGCACCGATCATCCAGGCGGTGTCGGCGCCGTCGATCTTCGGCGTCTGCGCGAACGCAGGCGAAGCGGCGAGCGTCACGCCGGCAATGATGGAAGCGAACGCAAGGCGACAGGACGCCCGTCTCATGATGTATCCCCCAGCTGGAAATTCCTGCGATTGACTAGAGTGCGTCGACGTCGGTCTCGCCGGTGCGGATGCGCACGGCATCTTCCAGCGGCGTGACGAAAATTTTTCCGTCGCCGATCTGGCCGGTCTTCGCCGCCGTGACGATCGTGTCCACGACCCGCTCGATCTGCTCGCTGGCGACGGCAACCTCGATGCGCAACTTCGGCAGGAAATTCACGGCGTACTCGGCGCCGCGATAAATCTCCGTGTGGCCCTTCTGCCGCCCATAGCCCTTGACCTCGGTAACGGTCATGCCGTGGACGCCGATGCCGGTGAGGGCCTCGCGCACTTCGTCGAGCTTGAACGGTTTGATGATGGCAATGACGAGCTTCATGAGCTTCCTTCCCGGGCGGGCCGGCGCCGCAGGGGCCAGCGACCGACAATGAAAACCCGCCCCGGCTGATGCCGGCACGGGCTGTCCTGCTCAGCCTATCGACAGGAGGAACAAAAATTAAGCGGTTTTATTGCTCTGATCGCGGGCAACTGCCGTAACTGTGGGCAAATCCGGTCAGCGGCATTGTCCTATCTATCGCCCGAACTTGCGAGCCCGCGGTCCTTGATGATCTGCGGCAAAATCCTGCGGACCTGCGGCAAGGTCATGCCCGGCCGCATGTGGGGGTCGTAGAGGATGGTGAGCAAGGCACGGTCGTAGACTGTGAGATAGCCGACCATCCGGTTCTGGTTGAGCGTGGTCCACGGATTGTGCTGGTCGTGGCTCGACAGGCCGAAGGCGTGCAGCAGCTCGTGATAGGCGCAGTCGAGGAAGACGTCGTCGCCCTTGTCTACGATGACGAAGGTGACCGAATGCACGATTTCGCCCGCGGCGTTCGATTTCACGCTGGTCATGCATTGCGGGTCGGTCCGGACAACGAAGGTG
>JBAUHH010000429.1:0-2675 GCA_049680165.1 Pseudolabrys sp. | reverse complement strand
CTCGGCATGGAAGTGCCGGGCTGGCCGCCGGAAAACATCGAAGAGCTCGCCAAGCGCTTCGAGGATCATTACTGAGCGCGTCCCGGGCGGTAGTCCGGGCTCGCTGCCAAGACAAAGAAGGTAAGGGGATTAAGCGATGCGTCACGGTAAAGCTCGCCGCAAGCTCAACAAGAAGCCTTCGCATCGCAAAGCCATGTTCGCCAACATGGCGGCCGCCCTGATCAAGCACGAGCAGATCGTCACAACGCTGCCGAAAGCGAAGGAATTGCGCCCGGTGGTGGAAAAACTGGTCACGCTCGCGAAGAAAGGCGACTTGCACGCGCGCCGCCAGGCGATCTCTGAAATGCGCGACGTCGCCATGGTCAAGAAATTGTTCGACGTGATCGGCCCGCGCTACAAGAGCCGCAAGGGCGGCTATACGCGCGTGATGAAAGCCGGCTTCCGCTACGGCGACAGCGCGCCGCAGGCGGTGATCGAGTTCGTCGACCGCGACGTCGAGGCGCGCGGCAAGGATTCCGGGCCGGTGCAGGAGAAGAAGACCGAGGCGGAAGAAACCGCCGCGGCCTGATCTTCAGAAATAATCGCTTTAGAAAAGGCGGTGCTGCGGCGCCGCCTTTTTCTTTTATGTGAAGCCGCTTGCGCGTATCGCTCACATTTAATGGGAAATGAGCGGTGCGCCGGTGGCGGTTTGCGCCGCGAGCCGGTACCATTTGGTTTCCAGTTTGGGGACTTGAGGGGAACTCACAATGTTTCGGACAGGACTATTGGCGCTCGCCGCCGCGATGTTCTTTGCGGGCGGCGCCAGCGCGCAATCCGATCTGGTCAAGCGCGGCGACTATCTCGTCAACACCATCATGACCTGCGGCAACTGCCACTCGCCGAAAGGGCCGCCCGCCGCGACTGCCGGCAAGGACTTTTCCGGCGGCCTGTCGTGGGACGAGCCGCCGTTCAAGGTGACCGCGCCCAACATCACGCAGGACAAGGACACCGGCATCGGCATCTACACCGACGCCGACATCAAGAAACTGTTGCGCACCGGCGTCCGCCCGAACGGCGTGTCGATCGCGACCGTGATGCCGACCGGCTTCTACGGTATCATCACCGACCACGACATGGACGCAATCGTCGCCTATCTGCGCACGATCAAGCCGGTCAAAAACAAGGTCCCCGACCCGATCTACAAGATGGCTCAGGTGCGCCAGATCTTTCCGGGCAGCGAGAAGCCCTTCACCGCGGCAATGTTCAAGGACAAGGTCAAGCACGGCTTCTATCTCGCCACCATCGGTCATTGCATGGAGTGCCACACGCCCATGGTGAAGGGCGTCCATCCCTGGAACGAGATCGGCGCCGGCGGGATGGAATTCCCCGGTCCCTGGGGCGTGGTGGCCTCGCGTAACATCACATCGAGCAAGACCAAGGGCATCGGCTCCTGGACCGACGCGGAGATCAAGCGCGCGATCACGACTGGCGTCAGCAAGGACGGCAGCAAGCTCACGGGGCCGATGGGCTTCCAGTATTACGCGCACATGACCGACGCCGACCTCAATGACGTGATCGCCTGGGTGCGCACGCTGCCGGCGAAGGAATAGCGGACTGTCATCACCGGGCCGCGGCGAAGCCGCGTGACCCGGTGATCCCGATTCGTTAGGCACTGCGCTCCTAAGGGGGATGGCCGGGTCATAGGCGGTGCGAAAGCGCGCCGTTCTTCGAACGGCTATGCCCGGCCATGACCGGTTAATTAAGCGGCCTTCATTTAGCCCTGCGGGCGGCCTATATCTCGGCTGTTCGCCGGGAATCAGGGCCCATGCCGCAACGCTTTATTTTCGCAGCTTTCTTGGCCGCCATCCTCACCGCCGGAAGCGCCTCCGCGCAGGACCGCAGCCTGCCGGGCGCCGCCGACTTGCGCGTGTCCTACGCGCCGATCGTGCAGCACGTCTCGCCGGCGGTGGTGAACGTCTACGCCGCCAAGGTGGTGCAGAACCGCAATCCGCTGTTCGACGACCCGATCTTCCGCCGTTTCTTCGGCGTGCCGGGCGGCGGCAGCCAGGTGCAGCGCTCGCTCGGCTCCGGCGTGATCGTCGATGCGTCAGGTCTTGTCGTCACCAACGTGCACGTGATCGAGGGCGCCGACGAGGTCAAGGTGTCGCTGGCCGACAAGCGCGAGTTCGAGGCGACGCTTGTGCTCAAGGATCCGCGCAGCGATCTCGCGATCCTGCGCATCAAGGACGCGCACGAGCGCTTTCCGTTTCTTGAGTTTGCCAATTCCGACGCATTGCAGGTCGGCGACGTCGTGCTCGCGGTCGGCAATCCGTTCGGCGTCGGGCAGACCGTGACGCACGGCATCATCTCGGCGCTGGCGCGCACGCAGGTCGGCATCACCGACTACCAGTTTTTCATCCAGACCGACGCCGCCATCAATCCCGGCAATTCCGGCGGCGCGCTGGTCGACATGTCAGGCCGCCTCGTTGGCATCAACACCGCGATCTTCTCGCGCTCGGGCGGCTCGCAGGGCGTCGGCTTTGCCATTCCCGCCAACATGGTGCGCGTGGTCGTGGCGTCCGCGCGCGGCGGCGGCCACGCGGTCAAGCGGCCGTGGCTGGGCGCCAAGCTGCAAGCGGTCACCGGCGATCTTGCCGAGAGCCTCGGCCTCAAGCGCCCGACCGGCGCGCTGGTCG
>JBAUHH010000428.1:0-2044 GCA_049680165.1 Pseudolabrys sp. | reverse complement strand
GAACATGCGCGTCCGCTGTCGGTGTCCGAGCGCGCCGACGAGCTCGAAGAAGAGAAGATGCACGAGATGGAGCGCGTCATCACCAGGTCGACCATCGCACACCTGATGGACGGCAACGTGAAGATGGACACCAGCCCGGAAATGCGCGCGAAGCATCCCGGCAAGTTCTTTTTGATGGGCGACGATCCGCGGCTGCCGCCGATGCCGGAAAAGCCGACGCTGGTCGACTATTTCCGCCACCGCTTCGCCTCCACCGCGCACCTGCTGCAAAGCGCGACGCATGCCCTCAAGGGCGGCCAGCCGGAAAAGGTCGTGCTCGCCTGCCTGCTGCACGACATCGCCATCGTCAGCTTCATCCGCTGCGACCACGGCTATTGGGGCGCGCAGATGATCGGGCCTTACGTCGACGAGGAAGTGTCCTGGGCGGTGAAGACCCACCAGGCGCTGCGCTTCTTCCCCGACGAGTCGGTCGGCTACGGCTACCCGGATCTCTACAAGGAGTTTTTCGGGCCCGACTACCAGCCGGAGCCTTACATCGTCGACGAGTACCAGCGCGCGCGCAAGCACAAGTGGTACATGACCTCGCGTCTGATCTGCATGAACGACATCTACTCGTTCGACCCGAACGCCAAGGTCAATCTCGACGACTTCGTCGACATCATCGGCCGCCACTTCAGGCAGCCGAAGGAAGGCCTCGGCCTCGACAACAGCCCGTCCGCGCACATGTGGCGCACGATCCTGTGGCCGACGCGGTTTTTGTGATGAATGCCACGCGACAAATCTCCGTTCGTCCCCGCGAAAGCGGGGACCCAGTTCTTCAAAGCGTGAGTCCTTTCCCGAGATCGCGCCAGCTCGGATTGCTCTGCTCGATCATTTCCAACTTCCACGCGCGATTCCACTTCTTGATTTGGCGTTCGCGCAGGAGTGCGCCCGCGCGCGTGTCATGGACCTCATACCAAACGAGCGCCTTTACTCCGTATTGCTTTGTGAATCCGGGAATGGCTCCGGCGCGATGCTGCTCAGCTCGCCGTAACAAGTCATCCGTTGATCCAACGTACAGCGTTCCATTCCTGCGACTCGCCAGCATGTACACAAAGAAGCTCATCACACGCATCCCTGGGTCCCCGCTTTCGCGGGGACGAACGGATAATATGCACGCCACATGAAAATCGCGGAAGACAACCCGTCCATTCTCTCCGCGCTCGACCGGCCGAACTCCTACATTGGCCGCTCGGTGCCGCGGCCGAACATCAAGCGGCTCACGCAAGGCCGCGGGCAATATGTCAGCGACGTCATGCTGCCGCGCATGGGCCACGCCGCCTTCGTGCGCTCGCCGCACGCGCATGCGCGCATCAAGAGCATCGGCACCGCGGCGGCGAAAAAATCGCCGGGCGTGATTGCGGTCGTCACCGGCGCCGAGCTCGCCAAGGTCATCACGCCATGGGTCGGCGTGCTCACGCATCTCAAGGGCCTCAAATCCGCGCCGCAATCGGCGATCGCGGTCGAGCGTGCCTGCTGGCAGGGCGAAGCGGTGTGCGCCGTGGTCGCGCGCACCCGCGCCGAAGCGGAGGATGCCTGCGAGCTGGTCGAAGTGTCTTACGAGGAATTGCCGGCGCTGACCGATCCCGAGGTCGCGCTCGATCCGAAGACGCCGGTGCTGCACGCCTCGCTCGGCGACAATCTCTGCTTCGAGCGCAAGCTCGACGCCGGCGAAGTGGACAAGGCCTTCGCCGAGTCGGACACGGTCGTGGAAACCACGTTCGTGTTCGGCCGCCACACCGGCGTGACCACCGAAGCGCGCTCGATCGTCGCCGACTGGAACGAAGGCGAGCAGCGCATGACGGTCTACCAGGGCACGCAGGCGCCGCACATGATGCAGGACCTGTTCGCCAAGCATCTCGGCCTCGAACACCAGCAGGTGCGCGTGCTGACGAAGGATGTCGGCGGTTCGTTCGGCATCAAGGTGCACACTTACGCCGACGAAATGGCGACGGTCGGCTTGTCGAAGTTGCTCAAACGCCCGGTGAAATTCGTCGCCGACCGC
>JBAUHH010000427.1:0-3657 GCA_049680165.1 Pseudolabrys sp. | reverse complement strand
CTCCCGCAGGATATTCGCGACATCGTGACGAAAGCTTCGCTGGAGGGGCGGAAAGCGGCGATGGACGATAGCGATAAGCGTCTTCGCACGGCGCTTGGCGAGCTAAAGTCAGGCGGCGTGAAGGTTTCGGAGCCCGACCTCAAGCCATTCGTCAATGCTGCGGAACAGACGCGCAGCTGGTTTGTCGAGAAATTCGGCAACGAGAACGTTGCAGCCATGGTCAAGGCGGCAGGTTGATTAATGGGCGAGGTTTACAATCTCGTCGACCGCCTTGAAAATATTATTGTGCTGGTTGAGGCGGTGCTGCTTCGAATCCTCGTGGTCGTTACCTTCTGTTTGACGTTAGCGCAGGTTTTGTTTCGCTACATCTTGGGAGATCCCCTTGTCTGGAGCGAAGAGCTCGTCCTCTATTTCTTCGTCTGGATCACGATGGTCGGCGCTGCTGGCGCGCTGCGGACGAATGGCCACTTCGCGCTGACGACCTTCGTTACGAATTTGCAGCCGAAAGCGGCAGCAATCGTTGCGTCAATCGTGGATCTTGCAATCGCAATCGTTGCAGGCGTCATTTTCGTACAAGGCGTGAAGATGCCGTCTCCCGGCTTTCACGAGGAAGCGATCAGCTGTCCCGTATCTATGGGCTGGTTTTACCTATCGCTGCCCATCGGCGGTGGCCTGATGCTCTGGCATATTGCCGCTCGCACAATTACGAACCGTTTCGGCCCGCCCCACCCAACCGATTAGAAAATCAGGAAGATAAAATGGCAATGGTCGGGCTTGTCGGGCTCTTCTTTGTGTTCCTTGCGCTGAGCATTCCGATCGCTTTTGCAATGGGCTTAGCCGGCATCATCGGAATTCTAACCATCCATCCGGAAGTTTCACTGGAGCTCATCACGGAGCGGATTTTTGGCAGCATCGATTCCTTCACACTGCTGGCGATCCCCTTCTTTCTTTTCACAGGTGAAACAATGGCGGCCGGTGGCATATCCCACAGGCTCGTCAATCTGGCACGCCTTCTCGTAGGCCACATACGCGGCGGACTCGGCCATACGGTAATGGTCAGCGGCGTATTTCTCGCCGGCGTCTCCGGCTCCCATACGGCCGACGCCGCGGTTCTCAGTACCGCAATGGTGCCTACCCTGGAGAAGGCTGGATACAAGCCGTCTAAGGCCGCTGCGCTGGTTTGTGCGGCAGCCGGAATGACGATTCTGATGCCACCCTCGCTGTCGATCGTCGTGTATGGAGGCATGACCAACACGTCGATCGCAATTTTATTCATGGCGGGAGTTGTGCCGACCATCCTGACGACAGCAGCCTTGATGCTGCACATCTATATCGAGGCACGCTTCAAAGATGTTCACATCGACATACGCGCGACGTGGCGCCAGACATTTCACACCTTTCTCTCGGCGTTCCTATCTTTGCTGCTGCCGATCATCATTCTGGTGGGCATCCGCGGCGGTGCCGTAACGCCGACGGAGGCGGCTGTCGTTGCAGCATTTTACGCTCTTGCAATCGGCATGTTCGCTTATCGCACCATCAGCCTACGCGAGTTCGGCGAAATTCTGCTGCGCACGGGCCACACGACCGGCGTCATTATGCTGTTGATCGGCGCCGCGGGCATTTTATCGTGGCTGCTCGCGCTTGAGCAGGTTCCGCAAATGATCGCCAGTTGGTTCAAATCGACCGGCGGCGGTCAGGCCTCCTTTATGGTGCTCAGCATCGTCATTTTCGTGCTGCTGTTCGCGTTGCTGGACGGGCTACCCGCAATGCTGATGGTCATTCCGATTTTCGTGCCGCTCGCAAAGCAACTCGGCATCGAGCCCATGCACTATGGGATCATCATGATTGCGGCGACGGGCGTGGCATTGTTCCTGCCGCCGATCGGCGTGGGATTTCTGGTAGTCGTAAAGACCGCCAGCGTTCCTATGGGGGAAACTGGATGGGCGTTGATCCCCTATTTGGGAACGATGTTTCTGGTGTGCCTCCTGCTTGCGTTTGCTCCCGACATTGCTTTCGTTCTGCCGCGTCTTCTCGGAATGATGTGACCGTCGAATGATGAAGCCCAGCGCCACTATCCTCGAGGGCCGCCTTCTTGATATGCCCCGAGGCACAGCGCACTCCTGCTGCGGCGCGCAATTGGAGATCGACGGATCATTGTTCGCGAACGTCACGCCTAAGCGTGACAATGATGGGCACAAGCTCCTGCTCATGCCGCCGTTTGCCAACGCGCACGACCACGTGCGTGGCATCCGACCGAATTCGATCGGCGCTTTCGATCTGCCCTTGGAGCTGTGGCTCGTTTATATGAGCGGCTTGCCGCGGGTTGATCCCTATCTCATCGCTGCCGCAGCGCTTGGCCGCCAGGCTCTCGGTGGCGTCGGCACAATCATGATCCATTATACGCGCCCCCAAAATCCCGGCGCCCTTGGACAGGAGCTTGAGGTTGTCGCGAAAGCGGCGACCGACATTGGCGTCCGTGTGGCGATTGCGGTCGCGATGCGCGACCAGAACCCTCTCGGGTATGGGCACAACGAAAGACTGCTCGAAGGGCTCGATCCCCGGGACCGCGAGATCGTTCTGTCCAAGCTCATCGCCAAGCCGTCTTCGCCAGAAGAGATTGTACGGTTTGTCGATGACTTGGCCGATCGCATCGAATCTCCTTTGGTGTCCGTCCAGTACGGTCCCTACGGCGTGGAGTGGTGCACGCCAGCGCTGCTGGAGCTGATTGCGAAGAGATCGGCCGACAATGGCCGACGCGTGCATGTACACCTGCTCGAAACTCGCACTCAGCGCGAATATCTCGACACGGTGTATCCCGAGGGGCCGGTTCACTATCTCGACAAGATCGGGATGTTGTCGCCGCGGCTCTCCGCGGCCCACGGCGTATGGCTGCGACCGGATGAAATGGAGCTTTTGAGCGATCGTGGCGTCACCATAAGCATTAACGCGAGCTCCAACCTTTCGATACGCTCGGGCATCGCCCCACTTCGTCAGATGCGCGATTTCGGCGTACCCTTTGCAATGGGTCTTGATGGCTTCAGCGTCGACGACGATGACGACGCATTTCGCGAGCTGAGATTGAACTATCTCCTGCACCAAGGTCTGGCGTTCGAAGAAGGCATATCGCTATCCAGCCTTTTGCATGCTGGCTGCTACCAAGGGCGCTTTTCCGTCTCCGGGATCGAGGCCGGCCACGGAGTCTCAGCTAAAGCGCCCGCCGATATCATGGCGCTAGACTACGAAGCCTTTAGCAAGGACGTGTTCATGGGATTGGATGAAGCTGCGCTTGTGCTACGCCGCGCCAGCAGCCGACATATGAAGCGCATGATTGTCAACGGCCGGGAGGTTGCGCGCGACGGGGCGCTTGCCGGGATCAATCTCACAGACGTCCAAGAAGAACTCAATACGCAAGCCCGCCACGGACTCCCCGAATTTATCTCATGGCAACATGTTGCCGAACGTTTCAGGCAACGCCTACGGCGATTCTATGGAGCTCATCTGCATCAGTGCGGATGAACGGGCACAAATAGACCTACACCCGTCGCCGGATGCTTAAGTCGGCACGTGGACGCCATGCAGGACTGACGACCGGAAGCAGCTTTCAACGAGCTAACCCATTGCCAATCTGGCTCAGATGCAGGTCTAATGTCCCTATCA
>JBAUHH010000426.1:0-1682 GCA_049680165.1 Pseudolabrys sp. | reverse complement strand
ACCCTGACCCGGCGAGGATTATCCCTGGCTGGGGCGAAGGTGGCAACGCCGCCATGCGGCGCGATCTCTATGCCGGGTGGCGGGTTAAACGCTGAATTGAGCGAGAATTAGGCGATTTTCAGGTGGGGATGAGGCCGTTAACCTAGAAAGCCGCGTCAAATCGACTTGGCGATTTCCTCGGTCATCTTCTTCGCGTCGCCGAGCACCATCATGGTGTTGTCGCGATAGAACAGCGGATTGTCGATGCCGGCGTAACCCGATGCGAGCGACCGCTTGATGAACATCACCGTGCCCGCCTTCCACACTTGCAAGACCGGCATGCCGTAGATCGGCGAGGTCTTGTCCTCTTCCGCCGCCGGATTGGTCACGTCGTTGGCGCCGATCACGAAGGCGACGTCGGCCTGCGCGAATTCGGAGTTGATGTCTTCCAGCTCGAACACCTCGTCGTAAGGCACGTTCGCTTCCGCGAGCAGCACGTTCATGTGGCCGGGCATGCGGCCCGCCACCGGATGGATGGCGTATTTGACCTCCACGCCTTCCTTCTTGAGCTTGTCGGCCATCTCGCGCAGCGCGTGCTGCGCCTGCGCCACTGCCATGCCGTAGCCCGGCACGATGATGACCTTCGAAGAGTTCTTCAAAATGTAAGCCGCGTCTTCCGCCGACCCGAGCTTCACCGGCCGCTGCTCGGCGCCCGCGCCGGGCCCCGCCACCTCGCCGCCGAAGCCGCCGAGGATGACGGAGAAGAAGTTGCGGTTCATGCCCTTGCACATGATGTAGGACAGGATCGCGCCGGAAGAGCCGACCAGCGCGCCGGTGATGATCAAGGCTGTATTGCCGAGCGTGAAACCGATGCCCGCGGCCGCCCATCCCGAATAGGAGTTGAGCATCGAGATCACGACCGGCATGTCGGCGCCGCCGATCGGCACGATGAGCAGGATGCCGAGCGCGAGCGAGATCGCGACGATAAGCCAGAAATCCATCTGGCTCTGCGAGACGAAGAAGCCGTAGATGAAGAAGATCAGCGCCGCGCCGAGCGCGATGTTGATGACGTGGCGCGCCGGCAAGGTGATCGGCTTGCCGCTCATGCGGCCGGAGAGCTTGAGGAACGCGATCACCGAGCCGGTGAAGGTGACGGCGCCGATCGCCACGCCGAGCGACATTTCGATCAGGCTTTGCGCGTGGATGTGGCCCTCGGTGCCGATGTCGAAGGCCGCCGGGGCATAGAACGCGCCGGCCGCTACCAGCACCGCCGCCATGCCGACCAGCGAGTGGAACGCGGCGACCAGTTCCGGCATCGAGGTCATCGGCACGCGCCGCGCGATCACCGCGCCGGCGCCGCCGCCGAGCACGATGCCGCCGACAACGAGCGCCCAGGAGGTCGTGTCCGCCGGCGGATGCGCGCCGAGCGTGGTCAGCACGGCGATGGTCATGCCGATGATGCCGAACATGTTGCCGCGCCGGCTGGAATCCGGGTTCGACAGGCCGCGCAACGCCAGGATGAAAAGAATGCCGGCGATCAGGTAGAGCAGCGCGACGAGATTGGGGCTCATTGTCGTGCGCCTCTTTCCGTCTCCCCTTGTGGGAGAGGGTGGCGAGCGACGGAGCCGCGAGCCGGGTGAGGGGGTGTCTTTGCAATCCCCCTCACCCGCCCTCGCTCCGCTCGGGCGACCTCTCCCACCAAG
>JBAUHH010000425.1:0-6027 GCA_049680165.1 Pseudolabrys sp. | reverse complement strand
CCAGCGGCGCGACCACCATATCGACGTAGAACAACGTCGGCGCCGCCGCGCAGTCGGCCATGCTGAAGTGCTCGCCCGCCGCCCATGTTTTCCCGGTCATGTCCTTGTCGACGATGGCGAGCGCGGTATTGAGCGCCTCGCGCGCCTGCTCGACGCCGAACGGATCGTTCTTGCCGGCGGGGCGGATTCGGTCGCCAATGATCTTCTGCATGGGGAGGTGGATGTTGAGGTCGTAGAAGCGGTCCTGCGCGCGCACGGCAAGCGCGGCCGCCGGATCCTGCGGCACGAGCTTGCTCGGGCCGGGATAATGCCGCGCCAGATACTCGATGATGACCGTCGATTCCGGAACGACCGTGTCTCCGTCGCGCAGCACCGGAAATTTACGCACCGGCCAGATTTTCCTGAACGCCGCGCTCTGCGCTTCGTCGCCCAGATCGACCACGTGCGGCGCGAACGGCGTGCCGTTTTCATAAAGCGCGATCAGCGCCTTCTGGCAGAACGACGAGAGCGGATGGAAATAGAGCGTGAGCGGCATGGGCGTCCTCGATTTCGGGCGTTCTTGCCTATGAAGCGGGCCTGGGACGAAAAAATGGCGGCTACTTCGCCGGCCACACCCGCGTGACGTGCGCCATCTTGCGGCCGGGGCGCGCTTCCTTCTTGCCGTAGAGATGCACCGAAGCGCCCGGCACGGTCAGCCAGCTTTCGTAGTCATTGATCTCGCTGCCGATCAGGTTGGTCATCTCGGAGCGGCCGAGCGTGATTGCTTTGGCCAGCGGCCAGCCGGCGACCGCGCGGATGTGCTGCTCGAATTGCGACACCGACGCGCCGTTGATGGTCCAGTGCCCGGAATTGTGCACGCGCGGCGCGATCTCGTTGACCAGCAGCTTGCGCCCCTTGCCGGCGCGCACCACGAACATCTCCACCGCCAGCACGCCGACATAGTCGAACGCCTTGGCGATGCGCTGCGCGATGCCGCGCGCCTCGTTCGCCAGCGCGGGCGGAATTTTCGCCGGCGCGCGCGAAATCTTCAGGATGTGATCGCGGTGCTCGTTCTCGGTGACGTCGAAACATTCGACCTTGCCGTCGCGCGAGCGCGCGGCGACGACCGAAACCTCACGCTCGAAATCGATGAAGCCTTCCAGAATCGACGGCGCCTGCTTCAGGCTGCGCCAGGCCGCCGCCGCGTCGCCGCCTTCCGCGATCCTGGCCTGGCCCTTCCCGTCGTAGCCGAGCCGCCGCGTCTTGAGCACCGCGGGCAGGCCGACGGCATTCACCGCGTCGGCGAGCTGCGTCGCGCTGTGCACCGGCGCGTAAGGCGCGGTGCCGATGCGCAGCTTGCTGATGAAATCCTTTTCGATCAGCCGGTCCTGCGTCGTCTCCAGCACTTTCGGGTCGGGCAAGACTTCCTTGCGCGCCGCGAGATAGGCGGCGGCTTTCGCCGGCACGTTCTCGAACTCGTAGGTGATGACGTCGACCGTGCGCGCGAACCGCGCCAGCGCCTGCTCGTTCTCGTAAGCGGCGCAGGTGCTCTGCCGCGCCACCGGGAAGGCGCAGGAGTCTCGCTCCGGCGAATAGATGTGGCAGTTCAGGCCCAGCGGCTCGGCGGCGAGCGCGAGCATGCGGCCGAGCTGGCCGCCGCCGAGGATGCCGATGGTCGCGCCCGGCTTCAGCAACACACACTCCGCTCATTCCCACGAAAGCGGGAATCCAGAGCTGCAATTGCTGATTTCGAAATTCTTTGCCCTGGGCCCCCGCTTTCGCGGGGACGAGCGGAAGGACAGACGTGCAACATGGTCAATCCTTCGGCCGTTTCGCCACGGCCTTGGTCTGCCGCGCGCGCCATTGGTCGAGCCGCTTGGCGATTTTCGGGTCGGACAGCGCCAGCACGGCGGCCGCGAGCAGCGCGGCGTTGATCGCGCCGGCCTTGCCGATGGCGAGCGTGCCGACCGGAATGCCGCCCGGCATCTGCATGATCGACAGCAGCGAGTCCTTACCGTCGAGCGCCTTGGTCTTCACCGGTACGCCGAACACCGGCAGCGGCGTGAGCGAGGCGGTCATGCCGGGCAGATGCGCGGCGCCGCCGGCGCCGGCGATCACCACCTTGAAACCCTTGGCGCGCGCGGTGCTGGCGAACTGGTAGAGCCGCCCCGGTGTGCGGTGCGCCGAGACCACCAGCGCCTCGTGCCTGATCTTGAGCGCGGTGAGGATATCGGCGGCGTATTTCATGGTCTGCCAGTCTGACTGGCTGCCCATGATGATCGCGACCGGTTTTTTTGCCGCCATAAAAAATGCCCCGCTTCGAGCCCAGCGCCCGAAAGGAAGCGGCGCATTATAGGTTTGGGCTTACCACTGGCAAGGTGAAACCGGCTCTGTATCCTTGTGATTCGGGGCAAAAGGATTCGCGGGGTTAACCGGGTGCCGCAGGCAGGACGCGAAACGCCGAAAGCGGAAGAGGGCGCGGACGCCTTGGCGGCGCTGCGCGCCGAGATCGCGCGGCTCAAGGCCGACCTCGACACCGCGCGGCGGCGCATCGCCGACCTCGAGGCGCGCGAGGACGTCGATCCGCTGCTCGATATCCTCAACCGGCGCGGCTTCGAGCGCGAGCTCAAGCGGGCGCTGGCCTATATCGAGCGCTACGGCACCGAGGCGGTGCTGATCTATATCGACCTCGACGGCTTCAAGAAGGTCAACGACCGGCACGGCCACGCCGCCGGCGACGATCTGCTCAAGACGGTGGCTAAGGCGATCGTGAGCCACGTGCGCGCCTCCGACACGGTGGCGCGGCTCGGCGGCGACGAGTTCGCGGTGCTGATCTGGAACGCCGGCACGGCGCCCGCGGCGGCGAAGGCGCGCGAGCTGGAGGCCATCATCACCGCCACCAGCATTTTCCACGGCGAGACGCTGCTGTCGGTCGGCGCCAGCGCCGGCATCGCGCCGCTGCGGCCGGAGGCATCCGTGGCGGACGTGATCGACGCCGCCGACAAGGCGATGTACGCGCGCAAGAAAGAACGAAGGCGCGCGTGAACCTGTCATGCCCGGGCTTGTGCCGGGCATCCCGCTTAGGGACGCACCGTGCTCAACTAAGCGAGATGGCCGGGACATAGGCGTTCTGAAAGAACGCCGTTCTTCGAACGGCTATGCCCGGCCATGACAAGCGAATGCTACGCAATAATATCCGGCGTGAGCTGGTCTTCGATCTGGCGGATCTTGTCGCGCAGCACCAGCTTGCGCTTCTTAAGGCGCTGCACCTGGATCAGGTCGGAGCTGGGCGATTCGGCCAGCGCCGCGATCGCGGCGTCGAGGTCGCGGTGTTCCTGCTGCAGGCGCGCCAGCTGCTCCCGCAACTCGCGTTCTTCCTCTTTGGTCATTGCCACCGCAGGTTCAAGCGCCGGCCGCCCTGGCCGGGCGAAAGCGTGCCGCAAAAACGCCGGGAATTATTGCGTTTTCCACAGGGCCGTTCAAGCGCCCTGCAAACCTCTGCCGTGCCACATTTATTGGCGGGCAAACGACGCGGCGGCAGGAACCTTGGGTCGCACTTGCGCGTACAGTGGTGTAAACTTACGTAGTCAGGGAGCCACAGATTGAGGAGACATCCTACATGTCGATGCAATCGCATCTTGCGGAGTTGGAGAAACGGCATCAGGCGCTCGAAGACGAAATCAACGAATGCCTGGCGCATCCCGCGGTGGATGATCTGAGAATCGCCGAACTCAAGCGACGCAAGCTGCAGGTGAAAGACGAGATTACGCGTTTGCGGCACGGTCCTAGCGTCAGCGTTCACTGATAGCGTTTTCCCGGTCGGAAAGCGCCGCTGTAACCGGAATTCATTGCGGGCGTATGCCGCCCGCCCAAATCGTTTGGAAACCGCCGGCTCTCGGGCCGGCGGTTTTCGTTTATGACATTGGGCTAGTTCGTATAACCGAATGGCGCGATCGCCACGGGCCGAGGGGCGCGGCCGGCGGCAGCCGGCGCGGTGGCGTAGTCCTCCTCTTTCATCAGCACGAGGAAAGTGAGCGCGAGCGCGCTCACCACCAGCGCGGTGTTGAACAGAATGCTGGCGAGGCCCGGTTTGGCCGGCTTCGGCGGCCGGCGGTCCGGCAAATATGTCGGCATGCGCGTGCTCAAATCGATTCGTTTGCTGATATATAACGCAAGAACCGGGCCCTGAGGTCCGCGTAGCCGCTGCGAAAAAGGAACGCTTTGCCGCGTAAACGGCCCGCAAATGCGGTTTTTCGCCGCCGTCCGGCCATATTTTTTGCCGATGGTTGCGGACGAACAGGTCTTCGGGGGATTTCAATGACGCCGCGTCTTTGCCTTGCCGCTCTGGCCGCCGCGCTGATGCTTGCCGCGCCCGCGGCGCACGCCTTCACCTTCGAGGGCGCCAACACCGTGACGCCCGACGGCTCCGCGAAACTGACCGATCCCGATTCGCGCTTCGACACCAGCGGCAACAAGAGCACGCTCGACAACTCGAACGGCTTCCACTTCAGCGCCTCGCCGCGCTCGGGCGCCGCGAGCTTCGACTCCGACGCCAACCGCCTGTTCTCGCCGGTCGGCCGGCCGGGTGAATCCGGCCGCGATCGTTAAGACGCGTCGCGCCTGATCCGGTTGCGAGCGGCCGCTACTTCACAGCGCCGCAATCGGCGCCGAGCCATTTCCCGCTCATGTTCAGTTTCATCGTCATGGTGTTGGGGCCGGCGCTCATCACCATGTCGTATTTGCCGACGACGGTGACCGGTGTCGGCGCTTCGAAGTGGAACGTGCCGGTGAATTTGTGCTGGCCGCTGCACTCCTGCTTCATCTCCATGACCTGCGCGCTGCTCGACGTGATCGTCGTGTGGCAGCCTTGCGCGCCTGAATTCTTCGGATCGAATCCCTTTTCGAGATTTTCCTTGGTCACGCACTGCTTGCGCACTTCCGGCTTGTCACGCTGCGCCATGCGCGCGGCCATCGCGGCCTGCGCGCGCGCCCGCTGCTCCGGCGTCATGCGCGCCAGCGTCTCGGGCGGGATCGGCGGCACGCCGGAGACCTCCCCGGTGGTGGTCATTTCCCACAAGCCCAGCCGGATGTTGAGCGGCGTTCCGGCGGCGTAGGCCGCGGCCACGCCAAGAAGGCCGACGCTGACGCCGGCGAGCAGAACTGAAATTTTCATTGAGCGACCCCCATCGCATGATCCCGCACGATACAAACCGGGCGGTGCGGGAAGCCCGCCACCCCGTTCAAATTATAGCCACGGCCGGGAAGGGTGGTCTATCGGGTAGCGCGGGACGCGCAGGAAATTTGTTATCCGTCCTCATCCTGAGGAGGGCGCGAAGCGCCTGTCTCGAAGGATGGAGGCGGCCCCATGCTTCGAGACGCGGCCTTCGGCCGCTCCTCAGCATGAGGCCGGGAGACAGACTTCGCTGTGACGCCACATCCGTAGATCGCCTCGACTTTCGACTTGTCCATGCACCGCTAATTCTTGAATGCGCGCTCCAACGATATCGGCGCTTAGTTGAATTCCGCGTTCAGCGAATTTTTCCGCAACTGTCGCAACAATAAACGCTGTCTTTCGCCACTTTCTTTCGATCGTTGCCAGAATTGCCGCATCCAAGGCAGGTTCAGTGACGGAAGGCGGAAGCGATACGTCATGCCATTTGAGAACGCTACTAATCGTTGGTTCTTCTCGTTCCCTCACACCGCCTTCGCCATCTCCCGCAGCTTGAACTTCTGAATCTTCCCCGTACTCGTCTTCGGCACCTCGGCGAACACGATGTAGCGCGGGCATTTGTAGCCCGCGAGGTGCTTGCGGCACCATTGCATCAACTCGTCCGCGCTCGCCTGCGTGCCCGGTTTGAGCTCGATGAAGGCGCAGGGCGTCTCACCCCATTTGTCGTCGGGCTTCGCCACCACCGCGGCGGTCGCGACGGCGGGATGCTTGTAGAGCGCATCCTCCACCTCGATCGACGAAATATTCTCGCCGCCGGAAATGATGATGTCCTTGGAGCGGTCCTTGAGCTGGATATAGCCGTCCGGATACATCACGCC
>JBAUHH010000424.1:0-6588 GCA_049680165.1 Pseudolabrys sp. | reverse complement strand
CCCAGCTGGTCAGTATGAGATTGATGAAAAACGCCACCAGCGCAAAGCCGAGCGACCACAGATTGAACCCGAAAAATGCGATCGCCAGGAACGTGACCGGGATCATGCCGATCGACAATCGCACGATGCTCATGATCATCAGCGCCGAGATGAACTCCACCGGCCGCAGCGGCGACATCATGATGTTACCAAGATTGTGCGCGTACATTTCCTCGAGGAACGAGATCGAGAAGCCGAGCTGGCCGCGGAACAGGATGTCCCACAGCAGCACCGAGCCGATGAACACGCCGCCGGCGCGCGCGAAGAAGCCGGCATTCTGCGACACGTAAAGCTGCAGGAAGCCCCACATCAGCATCTGCACCGTCGGCCAATAGATCAGGTCGAGAATGCGCGGCCATGACGAGCGCAAGAGATACCAATAGCGGCGCACCATGGCGCCGACGCGATTCAGGGAAAAATTGAGGCCGACGTCGCGAGTGCTGTTGCTCATTGCGCAGCCTCGCGTTGACGCCCGCGCGCGACGTCGAGAAACACTTCTTCCAGCGTCTCGCGGCCGTAGCGCGCGAGCAGACGGTCGGGCGCGTCGTCGTCCTCGATGCGACCTTTTTTCATGATGATGACGCGCTCGCAGAGGCGCTCGACCTCGTTCATGTTGTGCGAGGCGAGCAGGATCGTGGCGCCGCGCTCGCGCCGGTAATCCTCGAGCCGGCTGCGCACCCAGTCAGCGGTGTCAGGATCGAGCGAGGCGGTCGGCTCATCGAGCAGCAGGACTTCCGGCCGGTTGAGCAGCGATTTGGCGAGCGACACGCGCGTCTTCTGGCCGGCGGAAAGCTTGCCGGTCTGCCGGTCGAGAAATTCGCCGAGATCGAGATCGGCGGCGAGTTGCGCGATGCGGCCGGGAATATCGGCGACGCCGTAAAGCTGGGCGAACACCGACAGATTCTGCCGCACCGTAAGGCGCATCGGCATGTCCACGTAAGGGCTTTCGAAATTCATCCGGTGCAGCACGCGGTAGCGTTCCTTCGGCATTTGCGCGCCGAGCACGGCGACGCTGCCCGAGGTTGGCATGACGAGGCCCATGATGATCGCGATGGTCGTGGTCTTGCCGGCGCCGTTACCGCCCAAAAGGCCGGTAACCGAGCCCGGCGGCAGGCGAAAGGAAATGCCGTCGACCGCGGTCGTGCCCTTATAAAGCTTGCGCAGGCTTTCGACGGCGATGGCGGCTTGGGCGCTGGCGTCCATAATGAATTCCGTAATGTTCCGGCAGATGTGACGCTCCGCCGCGGCAAGCGCAAGCCCCATCCGTCCTGTCGTCCGTGACCGCGATTTGAGCGCGGATCAAGCGGCGTTACACTGAGCCTCATGCCCGCTTTCGGTCTTGCCCAGAACCATCCGCGCCGCAACGTGCGCCTCGACACGCTGGTGCGGCTGCGCTGGCTCGCGATCATCGGCCAGACCACCGCCGTGCTCGTCGTCTATTTCGGCCTCGATTTCATCATGCCGGTGTGGACCTGCCTCGCGGTGATCGCGCTCGCGGCCTGGCTCAACATCGCGCTGCGGCTGCGCTTCCACATGACGCAGCGGCTCGACCCAGACCGCGCGGCGTGGCTGCTGGCGTTCGATATCGCCGAGCTTGCGGTGCTGTTGTTTCTCACCGGCGGCCTGCAAAATCCGTTCGCGTTTCTTTTTCTCGGCCCGGTGCTGATCTCGGCGACCGCGCTGCCGCCGCGCTTCACGCTGATCCTCGGCGGCTTTGCGGTGTTGTGCGCGACCGCGCTGGTGTTCGAGCATTACCCGTTGCCGTGGGACGTCGACGATCCGCTGGAACTGCCGCCGATCTACATGATGGGCGTGTGGCTTGCGATCCTGCTCGCCATCGGATTCATCGGCGTTTACGCTTGGCAGGTGACCGAGGAATCGCGCCAGCTCGCGGACGCGCTCGCCGCCACCGAGCTGGTGCTGACGCGCGAGCAGCATCTCTCGCAACTCGACGGGCTCGCCGCGGCCGCCGCGCATGAGCTCGCCACGCCGCTGTCGACCATTTCGGTGATCGCGCGTGAGCTCGAGCGCGCGATCGAGCCGAACGCGCCGCACGGCGACGACGTGCGGCTGTTGCGCGAGCAGGCCACCCGCTGCCGCGACATCCTCTCCAAGATCACCGAACTGTCCTCGAGCGGCGAGCCATTTGATCGCATGCCGCTGACCGCGCTGATCGAGGAAGTGGTAGCGCCCCACCGCAATTTCGGCGTCACCATCGAGGTGTCGGTGCCGGGCGAACGCAACGCGGAGCCGGTCGGCGCGCGCAATCCGGCGATCCTTTACGGCCTCGGCAATCTCCTGGAAAACGCGGTCGATTTCGCGCGCGAGCGCGTGGTGGTCGATGCGCTGTGGAACGGCGAGGCGGTCCACGTGACGATTACGGACGATGGCCCGGGCTTCGCGCCGGAAATCATGGACCGTATCGGCGAGCCTTATGTGACCAGCCGCAGGCGTGGTCCCGAAGATGTGAACGTCGAAGCGAGCGGGCTTGGCCTCGGCTTTTTCATCGCCAAAACGCTGCTCGAGCGCTCAGGCGCGACGCTCTCGTTCGAAAACCGCGCCTTTCCGGATCGCGGCGCGGCCATCAAGGTGCGCTGGTCGCGCAGCGATTTCGAGCGTCCATTAACCTTCGCGGCCTCTTGAGATTGCGCACAGCGGTAACTATTTTTCACTGTTGGATGATGCGATTGCACAGGGTAACCTCACCGAAAGTCGAATTCGTGGGTTGAAAAAATGGACATGGCCATGAGCGACGCCGCCGCGACCGCGGCTATGAAAGAGAAGATCCCGAGCGAGCGCTCATTGCTCATCGTGGAGGACGACAAGTCGTTTCTGCAGCGGCTCGCCAAGGCGCTGGAGTCGCGCGGCTTCACCGTCACCACCGCGGAATCGGTCGCCGATGGATTGATGCAGGTCGAGCACGAGGCGCCGGCTTTCGCGGTCGTCGACATGCGGCTCGCCGATGGGAACGGCCTCGACGTGATTTCGGCGCTCAAGCGCCGCCGCCCGGAAGCGCGCGCCATTATTCTCACCGGCTACGGCAACATCGCCACCGCAGTGAACGCGGTGAAACTCGGCGCGGTCGATTATCTGGCAAAGCCCGCCGACGCGGACGACGTCGTCGCCGCGTTGCTTGCGCTCGACAACAAGAAGATCGAGCCGCCGGAAAATCCGATGTCGGCCGATCGCGTGCGCTGGGAGCATATCCAGCGCATCTACGAATTGTGCGGCCGCAATGTTTCGGAAACCGCGCGCCGGCTCAACATGCATCGCCGCACGCTTCAGCGCATTCTGGCCAAACGCGCGCCACGATAAGTCGCTGCGCTTTTCAGTTCGTATCCCAATAAGGCCCGGTCGGATCGATCAGCGCCTGTAGGCGTAGCGCCGCCGCGTGCGCGAAGGCAAGCATCATCGATTTGCGCGTCGCCGCCGGCAAGCGATGCTCCGGCGCCTCGCATTCGATATGCGCGCCGAACGCATCCGCCACGATCAGGCCGGTATCCTTCGGAAAAATATCGCACGGCACGTCCATGCAGGTGGCGAAGAACAGCCGGTCGCAATGCATCCGGTAGTCCTGCCATTTCTGGTCGGCGCGGAAATCGGCAACCGACGACTTGATCTCGACGATCCAGATTTCGCCGCCGCCGTCGAGCGCGACCAGGTCGGCGCGCCGGCCGGACGCGAGCGGCAATTCGCTCACCACGCAGAAGCCATGCGCATGCAGAAGCCGCGCGGTGCCGCGCGCGATAGCGAGCGCCGTTTCCGACTGGCGTCCGTCGACCGGGATCTCAAGCGGCTGCGCGGCGAGTTTCATGCTTATCTGTCTCGTTTGCGCATGATCTTATCCGAAAACCGGTTCCCACTTTTCGGGATCATGCGCCGCCTGCCGATTTGGGCCGAACCTCGGCGCGCTCGGGAAATGCTTTCGCCAGCGCCGCGCGGCCGGCCTCGATCACGCCGCGCTCGGTGATCAAGCCCGTGACAAGCCGCGCCGGCGTGACGTCGAAGCCGTAGTTCACGGCGCCCGAGCCGTCCGGCACGATCTGCACCGTCTCGATGCGGCCGTCCTTGGTCTTGCCGGTCATCAGCGTGACTTCATCCGCCGAACGCTCCTCGATCGGAATTTCCGCAACGCCGTCGTTGACCGTGAAGTCGATGGTCGGCGACGGCAGCGCCACATAGAACGGCACCTTGTTGTCGCGCGCGGCAAGCGCCTTCAGGTACGTGCCGATCTTGTTGCACACGTCGCCTTGCGCGGTGACGCGGTCGGTGCCGACGAACACGATGTCGACGAGGCCGTGCTGCATCAGGTGGCCGCCGGTGTTGTCCGGGATCACGGTGTGCGCGACGCCGTGGCGGCCGAGCTCCCAGGCCGTGAGCGAGGCGCCCTGGTTGCGGGGGCGGGTCTCGTCGGCGAAGACGTGAATGGGGATGCCCCTGTCATGCGCCATGTAGATCGGCGCGGTGGCGGTGCCCCAGTCGACGGTCGCGAGCCAGCCGGCGTTGCAATGGGTGAGCACGTTGACGCGCTCGCCCTTTTTCTTGCGCGCGGCGATGTCCTCGATCAGCTTGAGCCCGTGGCGGCCGATGGCCTGGTTGATGGCGACGTCCTCGTCGCAGATTTCGCCGGCGCGCTTGAGCGCGGCGGCAAGCCGCTCCTCGCGCGGCCGGTTGCGCACCGCCGCCATCATCTCGTCGAGCGCCCATTTCAGGTTGATCGCGGTCGGCCGCGTCGCCAGCAGCGTGGCGTAGGCGCGCTCGAGATTTTCGTCCGACGCATCCTGCCGCAACGCCAGCCACAGGCCGTAAGCCGCTGTCGCGCCGATCAGCGGCGCGCCGCGCACCTGCATGGTCTTGATCGCGCGCACCGCATCCTCAAGGCGCGCGAGCCGCAGCGTCGCGAACTTGTGCGGCAGCAAGGTCTGGTCGATGACGCCGACGCTTTCGCCGTCGCTTTCGACCCAGATGCTGCGCGTTTGCTTGCCGTCGATTTTCATAAGGAGAGTTTAGTCCTTGCGCATGATCTTGTCCGGAAACCGGTACCCACTTTCCGGGATCATGCGCTAGATAACGATGTTTGCGGCGAACGCAAAGGCGGATAAGTTTTGCGTCCAACGGCAAACGCGGGGAAGCGCTCATGGCTGCGATCGACTACGAAAAAGAATACGACAACCGCGGAAATGTCCCGGAACACCCTGAGATTTTCGCCCGCTGGGCGCGCGAGACCGAGGCCTACCGCAAGGCGGCGGCCGGCGCGGAGCTGGCGATTTCCTACGGCCCCTCCCCGCGCCAGACGCTCGACATTTTCCCGGCGCGCGGCGGCGGCGCCAAACCACCGCTGGCGATGTTCATTCACGGCGGCTGGTGGCGCTCGCTCGATCCCGCGATGTTCAGCCAGATGGCGGCCGGTCCGAATGCAAACGGCGTCACGGTCGCGGTCGTGGGCTACGACCTGGTGCCGCATGTCACCGTCGCCACCATCACCGAGCAGATGCGCGCAGCAACGCTGGCGCTGTGGCGGCGCTACGGCCAACGCATCATGGTCTACGGTCATTCCGCCGGCGCCCACCTGACCGCCTGCCTTGTCGCGACCGATTGGACAAAGCTCGCGTCCGACGCGCCGCACGATCTGGTGCCCGCCGGTTACGCGATTTCCGGCGTATTCGACCTCGATCCGATCCTGAAAGTGGCGCCGAACCAGGACATTCGGCTGACGGCGGAAACCGCGCGCACCTGCTCGCCGCTGACCTGGCGCGTGCCGCCGGACCGCACGCTCGACGCCGTCGTCGGCGCGCTCGAGTCGAGCGAGTTCCTGCGCCAGAGCAGAGCGATCGTCGAAGCGTGGAAGAACGCGGCCAAGGTGCGTTACGAGGCGATTCCCGGCACCAATCATTTCACCGTCGTCGACGCGCTGACCGATCCCAACAGCGCGATGACCAAGCGCGTGGTAGAGCTGGCGAAAGAAGTCGCGGCCATGCCGCTCTGATTCTTTCTTGTCATGCGCAGGCTTGACCCGCGCATCCCGCTTGGGAAGGCACTGTGCGTCCCTAAGCGAGATGGCCGGGACATAGGCGAGCGAAGCGACGCCGTCCTTCGGACGGCTATGCCCGGCCATGACGACTTAAAGGTCGCGCGACTTAGAAAAACGCCTGGATGCCTGTCTGCGCGCGGCCCATGATCAGCGCGTGGATGTCGTGCGTGCCCTCGTAGGTGTTCACCGTCTCGAGGTTCGCGACCACGCGCATCACCTGATAGTCCTCCGAGATACCGTTGCCGCCGTGCATGTCGCGCGCGGCGCGCGCGATATCGAGCGCCTTGCCGCAATTGTTGCGCTTCATCAGCGAGATCGCCGGCGGCGCGGCCTTGCCCGCCTCAAGCAAGCGGCCGAGGCGCAACGCGCCTTGCAGGCCGAGCGTGATTTCGGTCTGCATGTCGGCAAGCTTTTTCTGCACCAGTTGATTGGCGGCGAGCGGGCGGCCGAACTGCTTGCGGTCGAGCGTGTATTGCCGCGCCGCGTGCCAGCAGAATTCCGCCGCGCCCATCGTGCCC
>JBAUHH010000423.1:0-1830 GCA_049680165.1 Pseudolabrys sp. | reverse complement strand
GAATTTGCAGGGCGGCGATGAGCTCGCCCTGGAACAAGTCAGTGCGGCGGCAATCGTGCGCGAGCGTGGCGAGCGTGCGGATCACCGGCAGCTTGCCCATGTCGCCGCCGCCGTTGTCGGATTCCATGGTCCAGATCGCCATCAGCAGCGTCGCCGGCACGCCGAAGCGTTGCTCGACGCGCGCAAGCAATTGCGCGTGGCGCTGCATCAGCGCCCTGGCGCGCTTGATGCGGCCGGGCGTGACGCGGGTGGCGGCGTATTCGTCGAAGCTCTTCTTGAAGGTGTAGCGCTGGCGGCGGTCGAAATTGAGCACGGCCTGGTCGATGGTGAGCCCGGCGAAGGCCTGGTTGATGACGGCGGGCGAGACGCCGGCTCCTTGCGCCTCGCGGCTCATCTCGCCGAGGAAAGTCTGGAAGTCGCCGCCGCAGCGCGCCGCCAAAGCGGGCGCGGCAGACGTGACGATGCACACAAGTACGGCGAACAAACGCGCGATCATGCCTTCACCTCGTGAAGCCCGAACAAGCAAGGATGGCACGCGCGCGTGACGGGAGGAAGGCGATGTGATGGGTGAACTGCCAAAGCACGCCCCGCGCGCTTCGGCGCGGGGCGCAACGTGCGGCGAGGCGTTGAGCCTCAGCGCGTGTAGTAGAGGCCTTCGAGCGACGTGAAGCCCTGGGCGTTGGATTGAGGGTCGCCCTCGATCATCACCTGGCCGGTTGGATCGATCCGAATACGGCCAGTCGTAACATTGATGTTGGTCGCGACGAGGTAGGTGTAGGTGCCCGGCCGGTAGATCGGTGCGACCGAAAAGGCGTGGTGATCCGTGCCTGAGGTTTGCTGGATGGAGCCGCGCAGATAAATAAGCTTGGTGGCCGGGTCAGCCGCTATGGCCGGAGCACGATAGTAACTCGACCAGCCGTTGATCAGCTTGAGCGGATGCCAGATCAGTCCTCCTGTCGCCTGCGCCGGCGTACTCGCGCCGACTCCGGCCAACGTCAACAGCCCGAACGCCGCAAGCGAACGCCGGGTCAAAAGCGTTTCGGTACTCATGATGTCACCCCCGTGAGTGCCGTCATTGGCACCGGGGAATTTTACGCCTAACGCGCAGCTGTGACGAGCCGGCGACAAAGGCCTGAAGTTGCTGACATAACGCAAAGTGCGGCGGGTCTTCCGCGCTTTGCGCGTGAACGCGTGGTGCGGGCTTCGTCAGCGCCCGCCGCGCGACGGCGGCCCGCCGGTGTTCTGCATGAGCCACGAGGCCCACAGTTGCAGCGTGGCGGCGGGGATGGGCGGGAAGCCTTGGGTCGGGAAGTCCTGGTAGAGCTCGATCGCGCTCGCGCCGAGCGCGACGCCGTATTTGATCGTGCCGGGGAAATTCGCCGGCGTTTCGTTCGCGGTCTGGAATTCGATCTCGGGGCCCATCTTCTGCATGGCGGCGTAGATCGGCTTGAGCGAATTCGGCACCAGCGCCGCCACCGTGAGGTCGTGATTGTCGAGCACGCAGCGCACGCCGATCGCGGCGCGGCAGGCGCGCATCACCTTCTCGGTGAATTGCGGATTGTGCGCGGTCGGCTTGTTGACGAGGTGCAGCGGGTTGACCGAGAGCACCAGCCGCGACAGCTTCCAGGCCGAATAGTCCGACACCGCGTTCTCGAGGCAGTCCCTGTATTGCGCGTCGGTGAAGCCGTGCGCGCGCAAGCGGTTCATCACGCCCTGCGCCGTCGACACGACGAAGGGCTCGGCGGTGAGCGCCATGCATTGCGTGATCGAGACTTCCTGGATGAGCGGCTCTGAGTCGTATTTCGCCGCCAGCATGTTTTGCAGATTGGC
>JBAUHH010000422.1:0-6749 GCA_049680165.1 Pseudolabrys sp. | reverse complement strand
GGGAAAAATTTCCCGGGGGCGGCGTTTGGGGGTTTCAGTTGTGCGGTTTGTAACGCGTACGCTCGCTGCGGCGGCGTTGACGTATGCCGCGGTCATCTGTTTGCCGCAGGCCGCATCGGCACAATTCGTCCGGCAAGGCGGTCAACTCGCCGGTAGCGGCGGCATCGGTATCGTTGAGCAAGGCTTTTCAGTTGCGCTGTCAGCGGATGGCAACACAGCCATCCTCGGTGGCCCATTAGACAATTCCTTTGTCGGGGCGGCGTGGGTGTTTACCCGCGACAACAACGGCAACTGGAATCAGCGCGCCAAGCTCACAGCCAACGATACCGCCGGCGGCTCTGGGCTGGGCACTTCAGTTGCATTGTCAGCGGATGGGAACACTGCGCTTGTCGGGGGACCGGAAGACGGTGCCTTAGCCGGCGCTGCTTGGGTGTTCACGCGCGACGGCAACGGCAACTGGAGCCAGCACGGCAGCAAGCTGACCGGCAGCGGCGCCGCCGGATCACCCGCGCTGGGCACAGGGGTCGCGCTGTCGGCGGATGGCACCATCGCACTCGTCGGCGGCAGCAACGACAATTCCCATACCGGAGCGGTCTGGGTCTTCACCCGCGACGGCAACGGCAATTGGAGTCAACTCGGGAGCAAGCTAGTCGGCTCGGGTGCAAGCGGGGGATCTGATGTAGGTGCGGCGATCGCCTTGTCGACCGACGGCACCACCGCGCTCGTCGGGGGGCCGGGCGACAATTCCAATGCCGGTGCGGCGTGGGTATTCGTGCGCGGCAGCGACGGCAACTGGAGTCAGCAGGGCAGCAAGCTGATCGGCACGGGCGCGGCCGGGGCGGCGTTAGAGGGTTTGGCGGTCGCGGTTTCGGCCGACGGCACCACCGCGCTTGTCGGCGGAAGCGGCGATAATGGCTTCGCTGGAGCGGCGTGGGTGTTCACCCGCGACGGCAACGGTACCTGGAGCCAGCAGGGCAGCAAGCTCGCCAACCAGACTCTTTCCAATGTCGGCGACGGCGTTGCGATATCCGCGGACGGCAATATGGCCATCCTGGCAGGAAGCACGGGATTGCTTTTCACCCGTGACAGCAACGGCAACTGGACCCAGCAAGGCACCTTTGCGCCGCTCTCGAACGGTTATGCTGCTGTCGCGCTTGCGTCGGACAGCAACACAGTCGTCTTCGGCGTTAACAACATCAACGGTGCGGGGGAAGTGTTTGTGCAGAATCCGGTCGTCACCGACGTTGCGCCAGGCGAAGGCGACGCGGCCGGCGGAACGACGATTGCGATTTTTGGCAACCATTTGACAAATGCGACCGGCGTGACGTTCGGCGGCATTGCAGCGAGCAACGTGAGTGTCGCCAATGACGCGCTTCTCGTCGCTACTGCGCCGGCTCATCTTCCCGGCGTTGTCGATGTCGTCGTCAGCAGCGCGCATGGCGCCGGGACCGCAACCGCGGCCTATACCTACGGCGCCACGAGCGCATTCGCGCTGAGTTCGTCCAATCCCAGCACATTCGGCCAGCCGGTCACCTTCACCGCCTTCGTGAGCGCCAGCGGCACGCCGACGGGCACGGTGACTTTCAAGGATGGCGCGACGACGCTCGGCAGCGCGAGTCTGTCAGGCGGGTTTGCGACATTCAGCACGTTGGCCCTGCCGGTTGGCGCGCATTCGATTACGGCAGCATATGCAGGCGATGCAAACTTCGCCGCTTTCACGTCGTCGGCGTTGACGCAGACGGTGAACGCGGGGGCAACCGTTTCGACACTGGCCGTTGCGCCCAATCCGGCCAGATCAGGGCAGGTCGTCAGGTTCACCGCGAGCGTTTCCGCCGCCACGCCCTCTTCAGGCGCTGCGGACGGCACCGTGACATTCAAGGAGGGGGCCGCGATTCTCGGAACGGCCACGCTTGCTGCCGGGAAGGCTGTATTCACCACGAGCGCGCTTTCAACCGGCGGGCACACCGTGACGGCGAATTACGGCGGCAGCTCGAACTGGGCGGCAAGCGCGTCCAACACGGTGACGGAAGTCATCGGCCTGAAGGTACGCGGCCCGTTCCAGGTCAACAGCTTCAACGGGACGAAGGGTGACGTTAAGCAAGCCCCGGCGGTTGCGACACTCGGCAACGGCGGTTTTGTCGTGGTGTGGCAATCGAGGGGCGAGGACGGCTCCGGCTACGGCATCTATGGGCAGCTCTTCAAGGCGGACGGCACCAGGAGCGGCCACGAGTTCAAGATCAACAGCACGACGGCGAACGATCAGATCGAGCCCGCGGTAGCGGCCTTGAGCGACGGCGGTTTCATTGTCGTCTGGCGGTCGACGAACGCCGTGTGGAGCGTGAGCGCGCAGACCATTAGCGCGCAGCGGTACAACAGCGCCGGCGTAAGGTCGGGAGGCGAATTCAGGATCAACACCACGATCGCGAAAGATGAGACGGAACCGGCGGTCGCCGGTCTCGCCGACGGCGGTTTTGTTGTGACGTGGGCCGCGAATGGACAGGACGGCTCTGGCTACGGCATCTACGCACAGCGCTACACCAAAAGGAGCGCGAAGAGCGGCGGCGAGTTCAGAATCAACACGACGACCGCAGGCGATCAGCGAGCGCCGTCGGTGGCTGCATCGAGCGACGGCGGATTCGTCGTGGTCTGGGCTTCGAATGCGCAGCAGCAGTTCGGTTACGACATCTACGGTCAGCGCTTCACCAAGAGAACCGTGAAGGCCGGCGGCGAATTTCTGGTCAACACGACACGCACCGCTAACCAGACGCAGCCGGCCATTGCCGTAACAGGCAGCGGCGGCTTTGTCGTGACCTGGACGTCGGACGGTCAGGACGGCTCGGGCCTCGGCGTCTATGCGCAACACTTCAATGCATCGGCCACAAAGCTTGGCAGCGAGTTCAGAGTGAACACCGTAACCGTGAACGATCAGTCCGAGCCCGCGATTGCCTCGTTCGCCGATGGCGGGTTTGTCATCTTATGGACGTCGCACGCGGGCGGCACGCGGCCCGGCAAGAATGTGTACGGCCAAGCTTACGACAAGAACGGCAATCCGTTGAACGCTCAGTTTCTCGCTGGCGCGACGACGGCAGGCAATCAATGGCAGTCTCGCGCGTCGGCGTTGTCGCCAACGGGTTTCGTGGTGGTGTGGACAACGATTGCGCCGACAAGCCGGCTTCAGGGCATCGATGCCCAACTGCTGGCGATAGGCGGACTATGAGTATCGGCGTAACGCAGTGGCAGCGGCGGTATCGTAATTCAGAGGGGGACGCGCGCCGCGTTCCCTTCGCTTTTTGGCGTGTTGGAACGGCCTGCGCCCGCCGGGCGTTTGCCTGCCGATGAGCGCCATTGCAAACGTCCTCGACACGGTGCTGGGGCTTTCGGCAAAGCACGCCGAGGATCTCGGCACGTTACAGATGTGCGCGCGTGCGCTGGTCGTCTATGTGGTGCTCATTGCTTACGTCCGGTTCGGCAAGAAGCGCTTTCTCGGCGAGGCAACGGCGTTCGACGCGGTTCTCGTCATAGTCATCGGTTCGCTGGCGAGCCGGGCGGTGTCGGGGACAGCGCCGTTTTTTGCGTCCCTTGCAGCCACCTTCACCTTCATCGCCATTCACTGGATCATCTCGTATTTCACGGAGGGTTCGTCCACGCTCAGCTTCCTCGTCAAAGGAGACGATACGGTTCTGGTGAAGAACGGACGCGTCGACCGCAAGGCGCTGGAAAAATCGCATATGTCGCCCGACGACCTGGCGGAAGACCTGCGACAGCAGGGCGTCGAGGATCCGGGCGAGGTCAAGGAAGCCCGGCTCGAGCGAAGCGGCAAAGTGTCGGTGATCAAAAGGAAATAGAAATGCCGGCGCGACGTGATTATCAGAGCTTGAACTGGAATCCCTTGAACATACTGCGCAGGTAGCTCAGCTCTTGCCCGCCGGTCGGCGTCGTTTGCGACACGAAATCGAAAATCTTGCCGTCCTTGATGCCGTAATTGGCGAGGCGCACGACATGCCGGTCCTTGTCGAAATAGACCGCGACGACGCGCTGATCCACGACTTCAAAATGCATGAAGGCGGCGTCGCGCTTGCTCTTCTGTGAAATGTAATAGAACGCCTCGCCATTTACGGTGGCGACGGTCGAGGGCGTGCCGAGGACGATCAGCACTTGCTCCTGCGTTGCGCCCATCGGGATTTGTTCGAGCGCGCCCTCCGGCAGCACATAGCCGCGGCTCAGCGTCTCGCCAACGCCACCGCATCCCGCCAGCACGAGGGCAACGCCCAACGCCAGCGCCGGGCCGAGACGGCCCGAGCCCGTGCGCGTGACTGTGGAAATGGACCAGCTAGACGATCGCTTCATTTCGGTCTTGCATCAGCCGAAGCGTTGACGTACCGGGCGGCACAGCCGCGGTCAGCCCCCGAACCAACCCGATGATTTGGCCCCTCATTCGCCGCCACCCGCGGTCCGACACCATTTCCACCCTGTATGGCATGATCGTGGCGCAGGCGCGAATGCCCTGTTTCTACCGCGACTATGGCGTTGCAGACACGCTTAACGGCCGTTTCGACCTGATCGTGCTGCATTTGACCTTATTCCTGCATCGGCTCGGTAACGAGGCGCCGGCCCATAAGGCGATCGGGCAGGCGGTGTTCGATCATTTTTGCCGCGACATGGACGATAACCTGCGGGAAATGGGGGTAGGCGACCTTACGGTACCCCGTAAAATGCGGCGCATCGGTGCAGCCTATTATCAGGGCTCGCAAGCCTATGAAGCGGCGCTGGCGGCCGGCGGCGTCCCGCCGCTGACGGACGCAATTGCGGCCACTGTGGAGGCTGCGCCAACGCAGGGGCGGGTCGCCGCGGCGCGGCTTGCGGCTTATATGATCGAGGCGCTACGCGAATTGCGAGGGCAGAGCTGCGAGGGCTTTGAGCGCGGCGAATTGCGCTTTCCAGACCCTGAGAATGTAAGCGAGTAAGCCAGGCTAATATACTGATGAAAATGGAAAAAGCTGAGCCAGCTTGGAGCGTTCCGGTGGTCGTGGAGGATATCCCCAATGCCGGACAGCGGCTGGACCTCGAGGCCCCCGAGGCCAACCGCGACGTCATCGCGCGGCTCGCGGCCCTGCGGTCGTTGCCGAGCCTTACGGCGCATTTCGACCTCGCACGGCAGGGCGGCGGCGTGCATGTCAGCGGCAGGGTCACGGCCCGGGTCGGCCAGAACTGCGTCGTCACGCTCGAGCCGATCGAAAGCGATGTCGAGGAAGCCGTCGATCTGGTTTTCTTGCCGGGCAACGCCGCGAGCGCGGCCGGCGCGGAAACCGATATACACGTGAAACAGGGCGATGAGGCGCTCGAGCCGCTCGTCGGCGGCGTCGTCGACCTCGGCAAAGTGGCGACGGAATTCCTGCTGCTTGGCATCGATCCTTATCCGCGCAAGGCCGGTGCGAAATTCGTGCCGCCAAAAACAGGCGATACCGGTTCGCATCCATTTGCAGTGCTCGAAGCGCTCAAAAAGCGGTCCGGAAACGACAAACCGTGACGGGCAAGGTCACCGAAAATGGGCGGCAAAACCGGTTTGTTTCCGGTTTGCGACCGGCTAAGGTCGCGCCCGCGTTGCATTTTTCCGGCGAGCCTCCGGCCCATCCAGTCACGCCGCCAAGGTCGGTTTATGCCCAATAAGGTTCGTATCGCGTTGGATGTGATGGGCGGCGATCATGGCGCGTCGGTCGTGCTTCCGGGCGCCGATCTGTCGTTGGTGCGTCATCCCGACATCGATTTTTCTCTGTTCGGCGACCGTGCCGTGGTCGAGCCTGCGCTCGAGGCCTATCCGAAACTCAAGGCCAATGCGCGTTTCGTGCACACCGAGATCGCGATCCGCATGGACGACAAGCCGAGCCAGGCGCTGCGCTACGGGCGCTGGAAATCCTCGATGTGGCTCGCTATCGACGCGGTGAAAAAGGGCGAAGCCAACGTTGCGGTTTCCGCCGGAAATACCGGCGCGCTGATGGCGATGGCGCGCTTCAATCTCAAGATGCTGGAGGGCGTCGAGCGCCCGGCGATTGCGGCGCTGTGGCCGACCTTGAAGGGTGAATCGATCGTGCTCGATGTCGGCGCCGCCATCGGCGCTGATGCGCCGCATCTCGTCAACCTCGCCGCCATGGGCAGCGCAATGGCGCGGGTGCTGTTCGATATCGAACGACCGACCGTCGGCCTGCTCAATATCGGCGTTGAGGAAGTCAAAGGGCTCGAAGAGGTGCGGGAAGCGGGCACCATTTTGCGCGAAGGCCAGTTTCCGTATTTCGATTATGTCGGCTTCGTCGAAGGCGACGACATCGGCAAAGGGTCGGTCGACGTGGTCGTCACCGAAGGCTTCGCCGGCAACATCGCGCTCAAGACAGCGGAGGGGACGGCGCGCCAGTTCGCCCAATATCTTCGCAGCGCGATGAACCGCACCTGGCAGTCGAAACTCGGCTATCTGCTGGCGCGGCCGGCGTTCCGCATGCTGCGCGACAAGATGGACCCGCGCAAGGCCAATGGAGGCGTGTTTCTCGGCCTCAACGGCGTCGTCATCAAGAGTCACGGCGGCGCCGATGCCGAAGGTTTCGCGGCCGCGATCGACATCGGCTTCGACATGGTGCGCTACGAGCTGCTGGCCAAGATCGGGCAATCGCTGGCGCGCGACCGGAACGCCAGTTTGACAGCGCGAGTGGTGGGCGGAGCCGGGTCGTGACCGTCATGCGCTCGGTGTTCCTTGGCTGCGG
>JBAUHH010000421.1:0-5147 GCA_049680165.1 Pseudolabrys sp. | reverse complement strand
GTTCGCCGGCAAATAAAGCGAGAGCGCCTTGTCGCGTGATGCTTCCGCCTATTTTTTGGCTTCGGAAATAACGAAAACCTTTTCGATCTGCTCGGCCTTTTCGGCGAGCTCTTCGCTTATTTCTTTTATTTTATCCGCGACCTCGGCGTCGGCGCATTTGCGCGCGAGCCGATTGCAGCGAACGGCGATATTGCGAAGATAAGCTCCCATGCCAATCTGCATGCGCCCCCCCTTTGGATTCCTGGTTTCTTGCCCGACTTCTTGCCCACGATTTCGCCGCCGGCTCTTGTTGCGCGTGGCCGGCTCGGCGCACTGATTGTTCTTGAAACGCTCGGCTCTGGCGGCCGAATTCGCGGCAGGGCTGTCCCGTTGCCGCGCCGGTATTTCGATGCTGTCTTTTACGGGGATTTTATTCCGAAATCCAGACGCGGCGCCGCCGCTAACTTTGCACCAGCCGGTAGCGCGGGCCGTACTTGCTGCCGCTGACGGGCATGCCGAAATAGCTGTCAACCTCGCGTTGCAGGTTGACCAAAAGCTCGGCGCACACGTTCTCGCGGGTGTCGGCGATGTGGCACTTGGGGCATTCCAGAATTGCCCCGGGCCCATTCGACTTTGTCACCAATTCGGTTTGGCAGGCCGTGCAGAGGACTTTGATCAATTCAGTCACCAGTCAGTGCCAGTCGAGTAGGCGCCCCGGATATAAATTTCGCGTAAAAATCATTAGCGCTCAACGTGACAATTGGCCACCCGCCAGCGCAAAAAAAGCGCGTCGTCAGCCAAAGTTCCCTGTGGATGCGGAACGGGGAGGCGCGATGACAAGGGCCCGCGGGGCCGCCTTGGCTACTGCTCTGCCGTGTCGGCCGCGATCCGCTCCCACGTCTCGGCAATGTGCGCGAGCATGATGCGCTGCGGCTCGGTCCTGGCGTGGCTCACCAAAGCGCGGCATTTGCTGGCCTGCGCGCGGCATTCGGTGGCGGAGAGCGCAGCTTGCGCTTCGTCGAGAGGCATTTGAGTAAATTACGCCGATTACTCAAAGATAGCCAATAAAATCTGTCGGCTTTACCGGCGCCCCAAGCCAGAAACACGACGGGGCCGCTTCGGGCGGCCTCGTCGCCAGCTGCAGCTCGACCGGCGTTACGGCCGGAAAACGGTCACGCTGAAATTCACGGTGCAATTATTGTTGGTCGGGAATCCGCTGAAACCGGTGATCGTGCCGTCGAGGGTGATCATCGGGGTATTGGCATTGATCGTGGCCGGCGTCCGCGTGACTTGAAGCTTGACGGTATAGCCGGACGGCCCGCCGCTGCGGGCGACCGTCGTGCTGCCCACGGTTTGAAGCGTGGTGGCGAACGCTCCGGCGTGCGCGAAGTTCACCGCCCAGCGCGGATTGATGAACGAGAGGCTCGAGATGTTGCCATTGGTGCCAAGGTTGGGAGGCATGTAACGCGCCGCAAAAACCTTGTTGGCGCTTTGGTCGAAAGCGCCGTTCGGGCAACTTGCCACGCTCGTCAACACGCCGTTGCCATACCAGTCGACATTGGTGGCCGACGCGCTCGAAATCGCGGCCAATGAGATGACCGCGGCACAGATCTGCTTGAACATTTGTCGCCCCTGATTTTCGTTGCTAAATTTGCCCCGGCGCCGCGTTGTCGATCGCATGAATCGGCGCCGCCGCCGGCAAGCCTAGCAAAAGCGGCGAAGGAAATCTTTCAGGTAACCTTGAGATTTCAGGGTTGTACGGCCAAATACTGCAACTCTCGAATTTGGCCCCATGCCCAGGAAAAAGCAAAGAGGCCGCCCCTGATGAGGCGGCCTCTCGTTTATCGATTCGCCAGCGCGGCTATTTCCAGCCGGCCTGCTGATCGCAAGCCTTGCGCTCGTTGGGATGCGACTTTTCCCACTGCGTGATGGACCGCGATTCGTTGTTGTCCATCTTCTCGTTCATGCACATGCAATACGCGCGGGCGATCGCGGGCGTTGCACCCGGCTGACCGCGGTTGTCGTTAATGCACTGATTGATCCACTTCATATCGTCGGCATTCATCGTCTGCGCCGACGCCGGCGCCGCAAAGCTGACAGCAAACAAAAGCGCAGTGGCAAAGTGCTTCATATCGCTCCCCGTTGAGCTTGGTCCCTAATTGGCCAAGTGCCGGCATCATATCAGCCGCACTACGGCAAAAAGAAGCCGAGTCGTAGCCGCGCGGTGTAAAGCCACCATAAATACAGGGGAAATCGCTCCGCATTGACCGCATACGTGAAAGGCGCAGCCGCCTAACCGCATCGCGCACGATACTCGAATGTTACAAAATCGTATGGTTGCGGCCATCGTTTCGCCGGATCGAATGCCGACCTAAAGCGCGGGAGCGACGCTACAGATTGGTCCGTTCGAATGCATCCGGCCGCTCGCGCCCCCGACGATTTCGCCACCAAAGTCCCGGAAGTGACTTTGGTTTTCTGGATCATCAAAATTGCCGCGACCACGCTGGGCGAGACCGGTGGCGACTCGGTGACGATGACTCTCAATTGGGGTTACCTCGCCGGAACGGCGCTCTTTCTGGCAGCGCTGGTGGTGCTGGTTTGCTGTCAAATCGTCGCCAAAAAATTTCATCCCTTCCTGTATTGGGCGACGATCGTCGCTTCCACGACCTTCGGCACGACGATGGCCGACTTCGCCGACCGCTCATTGGGCATCGGCTACACGGGTGGCTCGTCGATTCTGTTTTTGTGCCTGCTCGCCGTGCTCGGGCTTTGGTACTGGTCGCTCGGCTCGATATCGGTGGAGACCGTCAACACGCCGAAGGTGGAAGCTTTTTATTGGGCCGCTATCACCTTTTCGCAGACCTTGGGCACCGCGCTCGGCGACTGGATGGCGGATTCGACGGGCCTCGGATACGAAGGCGGCGCGCTCGTGTTTGCGGTGGGGCTGGCGGCGCTGGCCGTCGCTTATTACCGCACCAACGTGTCGCGCGTCTTTCTGTTCTGGGCGGCGTTCATTCTCACACGGCCGCTTGGCGCGACGGTCGGCGATTTTCTCGACAAGCCTCTCAGTCACGGCGGGCTCGCCCTGAGCCGGCCGATCGCCTCGGCGGTGATTGCGGCTTTCATCATCGGCTGCATTATTGTCCTGCCGCAACGCGCGGGCAGGCATCCGGTGCAAAGCGCTACCTGAATCGCCTGGTGACGCGATATCGCCGCGTGATGCCGGCAAGCCGACAAAAGAAGAGGCCGCCAAACGAGGCGGCCTCGCAAAGATAATTAACGATGGCTTACCAGCTCGTCCAGGCGCCACCGCGCCAGTAGCCGCGGCCTTCGTGCTCCTTGAAGACGACCTTCGGGCCATGCCGCCAGTTGTCCTCATGGACGACGACGCGGGCCGATCCCGGATACACGTAGGTTTCGTGCGTGTGCCAGCAGACATTGCCCGAGCAGGCGATGGCTGCCGAGGCGCTTATCGCGGAGAGAGACAGAATGCCGGCGCCGATGGCCGCGCCGAGCAGGGTTTTGCCGAAAAGTTTCATTGTTGGCCTCCTTGATGCTTCAACGGGAAAACCAACGGCGGAACGGGAGCGTCCGTTCCCGGGAACCGGACACAAACGCATGGAACCCGGCGGCGCGCGGAACTTCAGGCTCGGGAGCGGCGCGTTTTCGTTGCCTTCAAACTGACAACGAAAAGAGGCCGCCCGGCTGAGGCGGCCTCTGGCGCGATTAATGCGGCTTGGCGTAATGGACTTGGCGCGATTGACTTGACGCAACTAACTCGGCGCGATCACTGCCAGCCGGATTTCCGTTCGCAGTCGCGGCGCGCGCCGGGATTGACCTTCTCCCATTGCGTGACGGAGCGCGTTTCGTTGTCGTCCATCTTCTCGTTCATGCAGATGCAGTAGGCCCGGGCCTTGGCCGGCGTGTAACCCTCGACGCCTCTGCTGTCGTCGATGCATTGGTTGACCCATTTGACGTCATCCGCATTTATTCTCTGCGCAGACGCCGGACTTGCGACAGCGCACGCAGCAAGCAGAATTGCAGTAGCTAGGTATTTCATCCTGTGCCCCCATTGAGCCTTCGGGCCGACGATCGGCCGATGTCGGTCACGCTAGCATGGCGATGTGACGGCTCCCCATAGGACGTCGTCGATATTTTCGACCTTTTTATAAGGGTGACGGCGACATAATAATTGAGGCCGCGATGGCCGTGCGTTCGTCTCGGCCATGGCGAGCAGTAAGAGGATGGCGGTGAGCGCCGCGAAAAACGAAGTCCAAAAAACCGCAGATCTCCTACGTGAAAAACACGCAGGAGATCGCGACCATGATGGGATCGAAAGGCTGCAAGGGCGGCAACAAGTTCGATTGCCTTCCGCGCAACGCGCGCCGCAAGATTAAGCTGAGCCCGCGCGAAATTCGCGCCGCCAAGCGTAGCTTCTGGAAACGCAAGCGTAGGGAAGCAAAAGCCGAAATACGCGACCGGAGGCCGCCGGTCAGGGCGGCCTCCGAATGTCACACGCGCACCAATCTCAGTCGCCTGCGGTGGTGTAGGTGTAAGCGATCCTCATGCCATTGAAGTACGTGCCATTGTCCGCGCAGAAACGTAACCAATAGCTATTATGCGCGTTGTCAATTCTGGCGCCTGCGCCAGTGATTGCTCGAGAGATACCCACGCGCGCGGAGGCCGTATCGGCCAATGAGAGAGTAAGCAGCACGGTATCTGCGTTTGCAGAGTACGTAGCGGTTACCAGCGTAAGCACAGCGGTGCCGGTCTGCTTTGAGTACCAGATCGCGAAATCGGTCATGGTTGCGCCCTGTGGCAAATTAACGGGCGCGTTCACGCATGTCTGGGCGCTCGCTACTTGAAGGAGAGTGCCGTCATTGTAAATGTTGTAGAAAGTATTCCCGCCATTCCCGGGCGCAAACGCCGAAGGTGGAAAGCCCAGGAAACCTTTCTGTGTGGTCGAATATCTGAAGACTGTGTCGGTGATCGCGTGGGCAGCGCCGCTGAGAGCGAAGGCAACTCCGATCGCCACGCCGGCGGCCAGCGCAACGTAACGAGAAGTGAATTCGATTTTCATTGAATACCCCCGTTGTTTGATCACGGAACAGGCTATTCCAGATCAGGCCGCTCACATATTCAAAGTAGGGGTCAAAACAGGCCAGCGC
>JBAUHH010000420.1:0-3716 GCA_049680165.1 Pseudolabrys sp. | reverse complement strand
GCGCCTGCTGCTGCGGCTCGTAACCGCGGCACCGGGAGGCCCCGGGACCCGATCGGGCGGCACTAGGACCGCTCCGCAGGGTGCCTGCTGGACGGGGACAGGGAAACGCGGGTAACGCCCGCCGATCTCAAGTCCCCGGAAACGCGGACCTGGGGACAGAACTCGCCGCGATGGAGCGCCGTGTGGCGAGCGTGCCGATCGCAAGGCGCGCTACGCCGCAAGGCGTAAAAGACAATGGTGCGCCACACGGCGCTCCATCCCCTCGGCATGGCCGAGGGGAGAAAGAAGACGGGCGCGCCCGCGCCGGCACAAAAAACAGGGCAAGCGGAGCGTTGGCTTTCTCACGCATCGAGACGCATGTTCGTGATGCGCGGTTGCACGCGCTGCGCTCGCGCCGCAAACTGCAAGCCGGATGGAAATGCTCAATGACAACTGACAATTCGATCGAAGGTGAGTTCGATTACATCATCGTCGGTGCCGGTTCCGCCGGATGCGTCTTGGCAAACCGGCTCTCCAAGGATCCGGGCAAGCGGGTGCTGCTGCTGGAAGCCGGCGGCCGCGACAACTGGATCTGGTTCCACATTCCGGTCGGCTACCTGTTCGCCATCGGCAATCCGCGCGCCGACTGGATGTTCAAGACCGAGCCTGAGCCGGGCTTGAATGGCCGCAGCCTCAATTACCCGCGCGGCAAGGTGATCGGCGGCTCCTCCGCCATCAACGGCATGATCTACATGCTCGGCCAATCCGTCGATTACGACAACTGGCGTCAGCTTGGTCTGCCCGGCTGGTCGTGGGACGACGTGCGGCCGTTCTTTCGCAAGCACGTTGATCATTTTCTCACAGACAGCGAGCATCACGCCGTCGGCGGCGAATGGCGTGTGGAATATCCGCGCCTGCGCTGGGACATTCTCGACGCTTTCCGCGACGCCGCGGTTCAATACGGCATCCCGGCGGTCGAGGATTTCAACACCGGCGACAACGAAGGCATCTGCTATTTCCACATCAACCAGCGTTTTGGCCGGCGCTGGTCGGCGGCGCGCGGGTTCCTGAAGCCGGTGCTGCACCGGAAAAATCTTCAACTCGAAACCGGTTGTCTCGCCGAAAGCCTGACCTTCGACGGCAAGCGCGCGAACGGCGTGCGCTGGCGGCAGAACGGTGAAGCGCGCAGCGCGCGCTGCCGCGGCGAGGTGATCCTTGCCGCCGGCGCGATCGGCTCGCCGCATATCATGATGCTGTCGGGCATCGGGCCGGCCGCGCAATTATCGAAATTCGGAATTCCGGTTCTGCTCGACAAGCCCGGCGTCGGCGCCAACCTGCATGACCATTTGCAATTGCGCATGATCTACAAGGTCTCCGGCATCAAGACGCTGAACGAGACCTACGCGAAATTGTTCGGCCGCATCGGCATGGGCGCCAATTATCTCTTCCGCCGCCGCGGCCCGATGACGATGGCGCCATCGCAGCTCGGCGCTTTCACGCGCTCGGATTCGACGCAAGACCGCGCCAACATCCAGTATCACGTGCAGCCGCTGTCGCTCGACAAGTTCGGCGAGCCGCTGCATCCGTTCCCGGCCTTCACCGCGAGCGTCGCGAATGTGCGCCCGACCAGCCGCGGCGCGCTCACGCTGAAGTCCGCCGACCCGGCCGACGCGCCGGCGATCGACCCGAACTATCTGGCCACGCCGGAAGACCGTCAGGTCGCGGCCGATTCGATCCGCGTCACCCGCAAGATCGTTTCACAGCCCGCGCTGCGGAAATATTCGCCAGTCGAGTTCCTGCCTGGTGCTTCGGCGCGCGACGACGATGAGGCGGCACTGGAGCATGCCGCCGGCGACATCGGCACCACGATCTTTCACCCCGTCGGAACCGCCCGAATGGGTCGCGACGGCGACACCCAAGCGGTGGTCGATGCGCGCCTGCGCGTCACCGGCATCGGCAATTTAAGGGTCATCGACGCCTCGGTCATGCCGTCGATCACCTCCGGAAACACCAATTCCCCCACCATGATGATCGCCGAAAAGGGCGCCGCAATGATTCTTGAGGATCAGCCGCGCTGACCCTTCCCACCGGTTGACCGGCATGAGACATTTTGCCCCGGGGGCCGAAAATCACGGCGCCTTTGGATTTTGCACGCGGGTTGGGGCCCTGCTGCCGAGGGCTTTGCTCACCGCGTCAGGGGAGGGGAGCATGAGCCTTGTCGACCGGATTAAAGGAATACTGCTAAGTCCGAATTCGGAGTGGCCGATTATCGACCGCGAGCCGGACACCGCGCGCGACGTCATCGTGAATTACGTCGCCATTCTCGCGGCGATCCCGGCGGTCTGCGGTTTCATCGGCTCCGCGTTCGTCGGCTTCTCGGTGATGGGTACGACCATCCGTGTGCCGATCGGATCGGCGCTCATCTCCGCGATCATCGGTTACGTGCTGACCATCGTCGGCGTCTACGTAATGGCATGGATCGTCGACGCGCTGGCGCCGACATTCGGCGGCGTCAAGAACATGAACAGCGCGGTCAAGCTCGTCGCCTATTCGGCGACACCGTCATGGCTGTGCGGAATCTTCGCGCTCATCCCGATGCTGAGCTTCCTCGGCATCCTCGGCCTCTACGCGCTTTATCTGTTCTATGTCGGCGTGCCGGTGACGATGAAATCGCCGAAGGACAAGACGCTGGTCTACACGATAGCGGTGATCGTCATCGCCATCGTCATCAGCGTCATCATCGGCTTCATCCAGGCGCGCTTTATCGGCATCGGCTACTACTAGCCGCAACGCAAACGGTCCGCCGCTTCAAGGCAATGCCTTGAGGTGGCGGATCGGGCGGCCCGGCGCGATGCCTTGCGCGGCCGCGACAATGGCGTTGGCGTCGATGCCGTAGTGCCGGTAAAGCTCGGCCAGCGATCCGGTCTGGCCGAAATGCTCCACGCCCAGCGGACGAACGCGATGGCCGGCAACCGCGCCGAGCCAGGCCAGCGTCGCCGGATGACCGTCCAGCACCGTGACGATCCCGCAATGCGCCGGCACGTCGGCGAGCAGCCGCTCGATGTGGCAGCGGGCGTGTACCAGCCCGCGCTCGCGCGCGCGTTGCGCCGCGGTCCAGCCGGCGTTGAGCCGGTCGGCTGAGGTGACCGCGAGCAGCCCGACGTCGCGGCGGTCTTCCGCCATCAGGCCGACCGCGGCGATCGCTTCCGGTGCGATCGCGCCGCTATAGGCGACGACGACCTGCGCGTTCGGTCCCGGTTTGCGCAGCCAATAGGCGCCGTCGACGATCTCGTGGCGCAGCTCCGGCGTCATGGTGCGCGCGATCTGCTCGATCGGCCGGGTCGAGAGCCGCAGATAAACCGAGCCCCCGGTTTCGTCGCGCAGCCAGTTGCGTTCCGACGGCTCGCCGCTGCCGTCTTTCTGAATGTAGCCGAAGGCCCAGCCGAGAATGGCCGCAAGCTCGTCGACATACGCCGGCTCGAACGCCGCAAGCCCGTCCTGCGCGAGCCCGATCAGCGGCTCGGCGATTGACTGATGCGCGCCGCCTTCACCGGCGAGCGTGATGCCGGACGGCGTTGCCGCCAGAATGAAACGCGCGTCCTGGTAGCAAGCGTAATTGAGCGCATCGAGGCCGCGCGCGATGAACGGATCGTACAGTGTGCCGATCGGCAGCAACCGTTCGCCGTTGATCGAATGCGAAAGCCCGAGCGCCGACAGCAGAATGAAAAGATTCATCT
>JBAUHH010000419.1:0-2242 GCA_049680165.1 Pseudolabrys sp. | reverse complement strand
ATGAGGAGGCCGTATCCATGCCGAGTGTGGCCAAAAAGCTCGTGATTGTGCGCAGCGACGAGCCACAGTCCGAACAGGGCGGGCGGCCGGAAGAATTGCGGCTGCTCGAAGCGCTGCTGTTCGCGGCCTCCGAGCCGCTCGACGAGGCGATGCTGGCGCGCCAGTTGCCGGCGGGCGTCGACGTGCGCGATGCGCTGGCGCGGCTGAAGGCCGAATACGCGACGCGCGGCGTCAACCTCGTGCGCATCGGCAAGAAGTGGACGTTCCGCACCGCCAACGATTTGTCGTGGCTGCTGACGAAGAAAACCATCGAGGCGCGCAAGCTTTCGCGCGCGGCGGTCGAGACGCTCGCGATCATCGCCTACCATCAGCCGGTGACGCGCGCCGAGATCGAGGAGATCCGCGGCGTGGTCGCGTCGGTCGGCACGCTCGACGTACTGCTCAAGACCGGCTGGATCCGTCCGCGCGGCCGCCGCAAGGCGCCGGGCCGGCCGATCACCTACGGCACCACCGAGACATTCCTGTCGCATTTCGGGCTGGAGGAGGTCGGCGATCTGCCGGGCCTCGACGAGCTCAAGGGCGCAGGATTGCTCGAAGGCCACCTGCCGCCCGGGTTCGCGGTGCCGATGCCGTCCGACGACAGCACCTTGCGCGACGACGAGGATCCGCTGGAACCGGGCGATCTCGACCTCGGTCTTGCCCCGCCGGCCTCGCGCCGCGAGGAATGATCCAGGAAATTACGGTAAATAGCGGCGTTTCAGCGCGGTCGCGCGGGTTAATCCTGTCGCGCGAAGTCCTTGTTTTTGCCGCTACCCCAGCCTAGTTTCAGGTCAAATCATAGGCGGGAAGAGCGCGTTGAAAGCCCGTCGCTGGAGGATTTGCCGATGGGTTCCCTGAGCATTTGGCACTGGATCATCGTTATCGTCGTGGTGCTGCTGTTGTTCGGCCGTAACAAGATTTCGGACCTGATGGGTGACGTCGCCCAGGGCATCAAGGCCTTCAAGAAAGGCATGTCCGACGACGAAAAGCCGGCCGAGAACAAGGCCGATCCGAAGACGATCGATCATCAGGCGACTGCCGCAACGACGAAGTCTGAAGCCGAGCGGCGCGCCGAGAGCGCGCACTCCTGAAGGCGTCGCCGCGGCGGCGTAAGGACGCGATCGGACATCTGGGTCCGGCGTTCACGCCCCCTGGAGTTGATTAATTCATGTTCGACATCGGTTGGGGCGAGCTCGTCGTCATCGGCATCGTCGCGCTGATCGCGATCGGCCCGAAAGAATTGCCGACCGTGCTGCGCACGATCGGCCAGTACATGGGCAAGGTCCGGCGCATGGCGTCGGAATTCCAGGGCCAGTTTCAGGACGCCATGCGCGAGGCCGAAATGGCCGACCTGAAAAAGCACGCCGACGATCTCAACAGCACGGTCAGCGATCTCGGCAATTTCGATCCGCTGGCGAGCGCGCAGAAAGATCTCAACAGCGCATTCGAGGACAAGCCGTCCACGAGCGAGCCGTCGGTAACCGAGCCGGCCGCGGGCGAAGTCGCCACGAGCGACCAGGCGACCGCGCAGATATCGAGCGCAGAGACCGCCGCCGCGCAGACCGGCGTCGCGCCGTCCGCGCCGGAGATTTCCGTGCCGCTGCCTGAGCCGGCGCCGGCCGTGACCGAAACCGATTTCGCAACCGCCGAGCCGCCGGCGAAGAAGCAGAGCGCGGGATGACGCACGAGGACATCGAGGCCACCAAGGCGCCCTTGATGGAGCACCTGATCGAGCTGCGCTCGCGGCTGATCAAGGCGCTGATCGCGTTCGGCCTCGCCTTCGGCCTCTGCTTCGTCTTCGCCAAGGACATCTACAACGTCCTGGTCTGGCCGTTCGTCTGGGTGGCGGGGCCGGAGAATTCCAAATTCATCTACACCGCGCTGCTCGAATATTTCGTCACGCAGCTCAAGCTGGCGATGTTCGGCGCGGCCTTCCTGTCGTTTCCAGTGGTGGCGGCACAGCTCTACATGTTTGTCGCGCCCGGGCTTTACCGCAACGAGCGCAAGGCGTTTCTGCCGTACCTGATCGCGACCCCGATCTTCTTCGCGCTCGGCTCGATGGTGGTCTATTTCCTGGTGTTCCCGATGCTGGTGCGCTTCTCGCTGCACATGCAGCAGCCGGGCAGCGCCAACGAAGCGACTATCGCGCTGATGCCGAAGGTCGGCGAATATCTTTCGCTGATGATGTCGCTGGTGCTCGCCT
>JBAUHH010000418.1:0-3569 GCA_049680165.1 Pseudolabrys sp. | reverse complement strand
GCGTTTCCCCTTGGCGCGGCGTTCGGTTCGCTACTGGCGCTTGGCATAGACCGGTTCGACCGCCGGGTGAAATCGCTCGAGCAGGTCGAAGCGGTTTCAGGAGTCACGGCGATAACGGCCATTCCCTTGATTGGCTTGCGTGAGCTGTCGCGGATAGCCAAGCGCGGCCGGCATGCGCTTTCGGGCTACCGGTCGCAGACGACACAGATGCTGCCGTTGCCGCTGCAGCCGCCCCTTATGCGCTACATCGTCGAGGAACCCAATTCACTATTCGCCGAAGCCGTTCGTGCGGTGCGTTTGAGCGTGCAGCGCGCGGCGAAGACGCGTGCAATGCAAATCGTGATGGTGACATCGGCGATTGACGGCGAGGGAAAAACGACGTTGGCCGCAAATTTGGCGTTGTCGTACACCATGATGGAAACCAAGACGTTGCTGATCGAGGGCGATTTGCGAAATCCGGAAATGACCCGTTCGCTATGTCCAGACGCGAAAATAAGCCTGTTCGATGTTGCGCTCGGCCGCGCCTCGCTGCAGCAGGCAATCCTGGTCGATCACGCGACGTCGTTATCGGTGCTGCCGTGTCCCATGTCGGATGATGCGGAAGCAATGAGCGAATTTTTATTCTCTGATGGAATTAGCGTCATATTGAGTGAACTGCGGCATCATTATGAAATGATAATTATCGATGCGCCCCCGGTTGTGCCCTTCGTCGACGGACGCGCACTTGGTGAACAGGCTGACGGAATTGTGATGGCTGTAGGCTGGAACCGAACGCCCGAAGCCGTTGTGACGCGCGCTTTCGATCTGCTGACGTCGGTCAAAGATCGCATATTGGGCACGGTGCTGACGCGCGTCGACCTCGAGCGTCTGCGTTACTACGATTATTATCAAAGCTCGGCCTATATCAAGCCGTACCACGACGAAACCGACGTCAAGGAGGCGACAAGCTCATAAACCTTGCTTGGGGCGGGGCGGAAATGGTGAGCGATGACAAGTGTGCTGATGGTCAGCGGCTCGTGGCCTCCGCAAGTGTGCGGAGTTGGCGACTACACGGAGAAGCTTTGCTGCGAATTGGAGAGCCGCGCGATTTCGGTCATTCGTTTCGCCAGCAGCCGGCTGCCGCAACCCCTGTCTCTGCAAATAGTCAATAAAGTCGGCAAAATAGACTGCGACGTCGTCCACATTCAGTATCCGACGGCAGGATACGGACGGTCGCTCACGCCGAGCGTGCTGGCGTCGAGCATCCGCAACAGGCCCGTAATTGTAACACTCCACGAGTACTCGTCTTTCCGCTGGTACCGCCGTGCCTGGTTCTGGCCGTTCGCGCGGCACTGTGCCGCCCGCATTTTTACGACTGACCACGAACGAAGTTTATTCGGACGCCGTTTTTTCACTCGCAATGGGCGCGATCTGACGGTCGAGATCGCCAGCAATATCCCGGTTTCTCCGGCTGTCGCACGGCAATCCGGCCGCGTCGCGTATTTCGGGCTAATCGCGCCGAACAAGGGAATCGAGGCGTTTCTGGATTTGTGTGAAATCGCCCGAGCGGCTGGGAGCGATCTCACGTTTGAAATAATCGGCGCGATCCCGGCACGGTACCGGCGCTATGCGGACGCGATTTGGCAACGCGCCGCGATGTGCGGCGCCCTTACGGCGCTTGACCTTTCCGATGACGTCGTGGCAAGGCGCCTTGCAGGTTCTACGTTTGCCTATCTTCCGTTTCCGGATGGGGCTTCGGCGAAGCGCGGCTCGCTGGCGGCGGCGATCGTCAACGGCGTCATTGTCGTAACGCGGCATAGCCAGATCACGCCGGATTGGGTTCGGTCGGCCACGGCAGAGGCAAACACGCCGTTCGATGCATTTCGCGTTATCACGCGAATGAACAATGAACGCCAACCGCGCTCGGAGATCGCCAAAAACGTTGCCATGGCCGCGATGCGATTCAACTGGAGTGCAATCGCATCCCGGCATACGGATTTGTATCGTCAGGTCCTGAGTGGCGAGGCGGGAGGAGACGTCGTCTCCGCGGATATCGTACCGCCCGCCGATTATGAATCGCGACTGGCGTCCTAAGTCGTCAACGGAGACGTGACCATGCAGATCCAAGCCTATGCAAAAAAATATCTTCCCCGGCCGGTCGTCGACGTCTTGCGGGTCGTCAAATATCGATTGGATCTCGCAACTTTCCCCGCACGCGTGGTTTCGCATGATTATGGGGGACACTCGTTGGAAATGAACATCGACGAACGCATAGGCAAGGAGTGGTACGACAAGGATTGGCCGCTTCCACCCGAAATTTTGTTCTTGTCGCGCGCGCCATTGCCGCGCGACGGCAGAATATTCGATCTCGGCGCCCATCAGTGTCTGATCGCCATGTTGCTCGGCCGCGAGATCGTGCCGGACGGATCCGTCGTCGCTGTCGAGGCAAACCGGCACAATATCGACGTCGCCAGACGCAATCTCGAACGAAACGACGTTCAGAATATCGAAGTTATCCACGCACTCGTTTCGGGCAAGGCCGGAAAGTTACGCGCCGACACAAGTTTCAATTCACGCGCGAGGCAGGCCGACGATGGTGTCGGCGATATCGTCGACGCCCTCAGCATTGATGACTTATCGCAACTCAAAGGCTGGCCGGCACTGGTCTATATGGACATCGAAGGCTTCGAAATCGAAGCGCTCAAGGGAGCAAGCCAGACGTTGGCGCGGCCATGTTATTGGTTCATCGAACTTCACGGCGATGATCTATTGTCCCGCTATGGAGCTAGAAATGCAGACGTTCTGCGTTTCTTCGAATATCGGGACTTCGCTTGTTATGTTTGCCCAGCGACAGAAGATAAATTTCGACCAATAACCGAGCGAGAGCCGTTGCCGGCCGAGCGTTGCTTCCTGATTTTCGCGCCTCGGTCGGCGAGGCTAATCAATCAAAGTGCGCCGGATCGGCATGCGCGCTGGCGATGAAGCTCATCTATTATCGAAGCCCAACCGGCAATTTCGGCGACGATCTCAATGAGGTACTGTGGAAGCAAGTGCTTCCTCAGGCTTGCTTCGACGTTAATGACGCGGTTCTGCTTGGAATCGGATCAATATTTCGCGATGATTTTCTGTCGGCGGAAGCGACAAACCACAAACGGGTATTCGTGCTGGGCAGTGGTGCCGGCACAGGACCGCTACCTGCAAGTTGGCCCAATTCAAAGTGGTCGATCCTCGGTGTTCGCGGCCCGTTGACGGCGCGGCTGATCGGACTGCCGCGGGCGGCGATGACCGATGGAGCGGCGCTGATCGCCGCCGTTCCGGCATTGCTACCAAAGGCGCCCAAGCACGATGAAATCGCATTCATGCCGCATTACAATTCCGTGCCTTTCGGCCGCTGGCCCGATATTTGTGCGGAAGCTGGTATGACATATATCGATCCGCATTGGCCGGTGGAAAATGTCATCGGGCAAATGGGACGGGCGCGCTTAGTGGTTACGGAAGCTATGCATGGCGCAATTGTCGCCGACACGCTGCGTATTCCATGGGTTCCAGTCGTCTGCTCGCCCGCAATATTGCCGTTCAAATGGATCGAT
>JBAUHH010000417.1:0-3189 GCA_049680165.1 Pseudolabrys sp. | reverse complement strand
AGCAGCGGCACGCAGAGCAGCGCGACGAGAAACGGCGTGCCGAACAGGATCGAGAGCACCTCGTCGAGCTGCATGAAGCGCAGCGCGAAAAGGTTGAGCATCGTCGAAAAGAGCAGCAGCGCGGAGCGGCCCACCTGAAGCAAGGGCCGCCGGGTTTTCGTCAGCTCGCGCTGGCGCAACGGGTTGGAGAACACGCAACTCAGCGCGAAGGCGAAGAAATAGCGCGCCCACACGACCTGAAGCGTGTCCATGTGGTGGTTGAGATATTTTCCGGTGGTGTCGAGGCAGGAAAAGCACGCGACCGCGCAGCACATCAGCGCGATGCCGGTCAGGCGTAGTCGGCGATGCGTCGCAGCGTCGGTCAATACGTTGCCCGTCCGCCGGAGATGTCGAAGGCCGAGCCGGTCGTGAACGAACAGTCGGCGGAAGCGCAGAATGCGGCAAGCGCCGCGATCTCCTCGACCAGCACGAAACGCCCGCGCGGGATTTTCGACAGCATGAAGTCGATGTGCGCTCGCGTCATCTGGTCGAAGATCGCGGTTTTCGCGGCCGCTGGCGTGATGCAATTGACCGAGATGTCCTTGTTCGCGGTTTCCTTGGCGAGCGATTTGGTGAGCGAGATGACGCCCGCTTTCGAGGCCGAATAGGCCGGCGCGTTCGGATTGCCTTCCTTGCCGGCGACCGAGGCGATGTTGACGACGCGGCCGTAATTCTGCGCGATCATCAGCGGCGCAATCGCTTTGCAGCAGTGGAAAGGCCCGTCGAGATTGATCGACATAACCTGCCGCCAGGCGTCGAGCGGATAATCCCATGTCGTCGTGTTGGGCCCGGCGATGCCGGCGTTGTTGACCAGGATGTCGATGCGGCCGAACGCCTTGACCGTCTCGTCGCGCGCGCGCTCGACGTCCTTGTAATTGGTGACGTCGACCGAAACGACGATCGCCTTGCCGCGCTTTTCAAGTTCCTTTGCGGTTTTCTGCGCGAGTTGGGTGTCGCGATCCCAGATCGCGACTGCCGCGCCGGAGTCTAGAAAACGCTCGACGATGGCGCGGCCAATGCCCTGCGCACCGCCAGTAATCACCGCGTTGCGGCCTCCGAGATCGATCTTGTTTGACATGGTCGCCTCCGGGCGAATTTCTAGCGAAGCCGTGACGTTATGGCGAGAGATGAAAATGCGGGCGTGGAATGCGCCCGGGTAAGGCCGCGCGCATCCTTGTCGCCAAAGGCATTGTGCGGTAGCTTTCGTGCCGTGGGGCCTGCGGCGGTCGCCCCGCACTTTCCAAGGCTCGGAAGCCCAAGCACCGCCTCCTTCGTTGACGGAGGGGGCTCATGCTTGCGACGAGCTATTCCATCTCACCCCGAGACTTGTGGAACCTGATCGGCACGCACCGCGCGCCGACGGTCATCGACGTGCGTGAGCGCGACTTCTATGCGTCCGCGCAAGATCTCCTGCCCGGCGCGCTCTGGCACGATGCCGATGCGGTCGCTGCGTGGTCGGCGGAATTCGACCGCGACCAGCCTATCGTCATCGCCTGCAAAGCGGGCCACGAATACAGCCAGTTGGCGACGGCGCACCTGCGCGCGGACGGCTTCAATGCCCGCATGCTCGAGGGCGGCTACGCCGGCTGGGCAGCGGCCGGCCTGCCGCTGATCGCGAAGGCGGCACTCGACCGGCTGGCGCCGCAGCGGCCCAGCGTCTGGGTGACGCGGCGGCGGCCGAAGGTCGACCGGGTCGCCTGCCCGTGGCTGATCCGCCGCTTCCTCGACCCGCAGGCGCGCTTCCTGTTCGTCGAGCCGCCGGAGGTGATCAAGGTGGCGGAGAAATCCGGCGGCGTGCCGTTCGACATCAAGGACGTCGAATTGGGCCACGAGGGTGAGCGCTGCAGCTTCGACGCCATGCTCAAGCTGTTCGGGCTGGAAGACGAGCCGATGCTGGCGCGGCTGGCGCTGATCGTGCGCGGCGCCGACACCGCGCGGCCCGATATCGCGGCGGAAGCGGCGGGCTTGCACGCGGTGGCGCTCGGGATGTCGGCGCTAGCCGAAGACGACGACCATGGGCTGCTGCGGCACGGTTTCCTCGTCTACGATGCGCTGTTCGCCTGGCTGCGCTTTGCGGCCGAGGAGCGGCACAACCGGCCGGCACGCGCATGATCCCGAAAAGCGGGAACCGGTTTTCGGAAAAGATCATGCGCAAGCAAACGGCGGCATGACATGGACGCCTCGGTGTCACAGACAAAGCCGACCTTCGGCGAAGCCTTCGCGACCTGGCTGAAGATCGGCTGCATCAATTTCGGCGGGCCGGCCGGCCAGATCGCGATGATGCATCGCATCCTCGTGGACGAGAAAAAATGGATCGACGAGCCGCGCTTCTTGCACGCGCTCAACTTCTGCATGCTGCTGCCGGGGCCGGAAGCAACCAAGCTCGCGGTTTACGTCGGCTGGCTGCTGCACGGCGTGCGCGGCGGGCTCGCCGCCGGCATCCTGTTCGTGCTGCCGGGCGCCTTCGTGATGCTGGGGTTGAGCCTGCTCTATGCGCTTGGGCGCGGCGTGCCGGCGATCGACGGCGCGCTGTTCGGCATCAAGGCCGCGGTGCTGGTGATTGTGGTCGAGGCGCTGATCCGCATCGCGCGGCGCGGCCTGAAAACCGCGACATTAATCGCGCTGTCGCTGGCGGCGTTCGTCGGGATTTTCTTTCTGTCGCTGCCGTTTCCGGTCATCGTCGCCGCCGCGGCGTTGATCGGTTACGCGGTGGCGAAAACTGCACCGGCGCGTCTCGGCCTTGCTGGAAAGACCGAAGCAGCCCCGACGCCGGACGAAACCCGATGGCGGCAATTCGTTCTGGCGGCGGTGATCGGCCTTGCAATCTGGTGGGCGCCGGTGGCGCTCGCCGCGATGGTGCTGGGCCCGGATCATGTGCTGGTGAGCATCGGCACGTTTTTCTCGAAACTCGCGGTGGTCTCGTTCGGCGGCGCCTATGCGTTGCTCGCCTACATGGCGCAGCAGGCCGTGGAAACGCATCATTGGATGACCGCGCCGGAAATGGTCGACGGCCTCGGCCTTGCGGAAACCACGCCGGGGCCGCTCATCCTCGTCACGCAATTTGTCGGCTTCCTCGCCGCCTTCCGCAACGCCGCGCCGTTTTCGGCAATCACAGCGGGCGTGCTGGGCGCGGCAATGACGACCTGGGTG
>JBAUHH010000416.1:0-1930 GCA_049680165.1 Pseudolabrys sp. | reverse complement strand
CGCGGCGCGATGAAGCCGTCGATCGCGCCTTCCGCCAGCAGCGCGGAAATCGTCTTGCCGCGCGGCGCGTTCTCGAGCTTCACGTCCGGCGGCAACGTGATCGGAATTTTCTCCGGCCGGTCCGCGTTCTCGACGCCGCCGCGTATCCAGTGCACGTCCGATGGCTTCACGCCGTGTTCGTCGAGCAGCGCACGCGCCCAAACGTTGGCCGTCAATTGATACTCCGGCAGGCCGACCTTCTTGCCCTTGAGGTCCGCCGGCTTCTTGATGCGGTCTGTGCGCACGTAGATCGACGTATGCCGGAAGGCGCGCGACACGAACGCCGGCACGCCGACGTAAGGGCAATTGCCTTGCGCGGTCTTGACCGTGAAGCTCGACAGCGACAATTCGCAGATGTCGAATTCGGCATGGCGGAAGGCGCGGAAGAAGATTTCCTCCGGCGGCAGCGTCATGCAGGCCGCCTGCACGCTGTCGATCTGCACCGTGCCGTCGACCAGCGCGCGGGTGCGATCATAAGGGCCGACGGCGACGGAAAGTTTCAGTTTGGGCATGATTTAGTCCTGCTTCCGCCGCATGTCATAGGCGAAAGGCCAGCCTAACGCAAAACTAGGCGCCGGAAATCCTGACGCTGGTATTGGGCGCGAGCCGCACCGTCTTGCGTGACGCAACGTACCGCTCAACCACGTCCCACACCGGCGGGCCTTCGGTGCCTTCGTTGACGCTGGCCCAGCCAGTGACGACGTAGTCTTTCCCGGCCTCGATCGGTTTGCCGGATTTCAAATGCGTCATCGCAGAAATGCGGCGGCCGATCGGCTTGCCGATATCGATCGCATAGCCGAGTCCGCCACAGCGGACCATGTCGCCGCCTTGCTGATAGTAGGGATCGGGATTGAACAAATTGTCGGCAACGTCCTCCAGCACTTCCTTCAGACGCTCGCCGCTCATTGTCGTGCGATAGACCTGCGGATAGCTGATGGCGGTGACATTGTGGATGTCCTCCACCGTAATCGGCTGTCCCGGGAGCACGCTGGTGCCCCAGCGGAAGCCGGGCGATAGCGCAATCTCGGCGTCGCGTTCCTGCGTGATCGCGGCGCAGATCAGATCGTCGAAGGTACCGTTGAAGTTGCCGCGCCGGTACAGCAGCGACTCCGAGTAGCCGACGACGCGCGCAAGATCCTTGGCGTAAGGCGCGTGTGCCTTGTCGATTGCGGCCACCATGTCGGCATCCGGCTTGATGGCATCGGCGAACAGCGGAATGAGCTTGTAGCGGAAATCCTTCACCGCGCCGCCCTGCACGTCGAGATCGAGGCGGGACAGGAATTTTCCGTCGCACCCTGATGCGATCAGCAGCGTCTTGCCGACCTTGGTCGCTTCCGGCAGCGCGTCGTGGGTATGGCCGGTGAGGATGACGTCGATGCCGGCGACGCGCGAGGCCATCTTGCGGTCGACGTCGAAGCCATTGTGTGACAGCAGCACGATGAGCTGCGCGCCGGCTTTGCGCGCCTTCTCGACGTTGGCACGCACATCTTCCTCACGGATGCCGAACGACCATTTCGGCATCAGCCAGCTCGGGTTGGCGATGGGCGTATAGGCAAAAGCCTCTCCAAGCACGGCGATCTTCACGCCGCCCTTCTCGAACAGCTTCATCGGCTCGAACACCGGCTCATTCCATTCGGTGTCGCGAATGTTGAGCGCGAGGAACGGAACGCCGGAACCGGCGATCAGCTCTTTCAGCCGCGCCTCGCCATAGGTGAACTCCCAATGGCCGGACATGGCGTCAGGCTTGAGCAACCTAATGCAATCGACGATGGCTTGGCCTTTGCTCGCATTAGCGGCAAGCGAGCCCTGCCAGCTATCGCCGCCGTCGAGCAACAGGATCTTGTCCTCGCCCCGCTCGGCACGGACATGCTTGACCGCGGTGGCGAGACGG
>JBAUHH010000415.1:0-4887 GCA_049680165.1 Pseudolabrys sp. | reverse complement strand
GTCCACCAGCCCTGCTTGGCTTCCTTCGGCAAGGCGCGCAGCACTTCGAGCTCGCTGAGGCCGCCGCCGATCGCGAACTTCTTCATCAGGCCGAATTGCGCGGCCTGCTTCATGCAGTTCACCAGATCCTGACCATCGACGAGCAGAACAAGCACGTCCGGCTTCGATTGCTGCGCCTTGATCAGGTACGAGGAAAAGTCGGTGGTGCCGAGCGGCGACAGCGAGTTGCCGAGAACCTTGCCGCCGAACCCTTGGAGAAGCTTGGCATAGGCCGCCTGCAGCGTGTGGCCGTAAGCGTAATCCGGCGTGATGAAGTACCACTTGCCGCCGAACTTCTTGTACAGCGTGTCGGCCAGACCGGCCGCCAACATGTAGGTCGTGGTGCAGATGCGGAACGTGGTCCAGTGGCACTGCGTGCCGGTGACCGGATCGGTGTGACCGCCAGTGACCATGTACAGCATGCCCTTTTCGTGCGCGACCTGATTGACCGAGAGCGCGGTCGCCGACGACACGGCGCCCATCAGGAAGTCCACCTTGTCCTGCTCGATCAGCTTGTGCGCTTTTTGCGCGGCGAGGCCGGCATTGGCGCCTTCGTCTTCAGTGACCAGCTGGACCTTGCGGCCGAGAATGCCGCCCTTGGCATTGACTTCGGCGAGTGCCATCTGGGCACCGCGCTTTTCGCTTTCGCCTTCCGCGGCATAGGTGCCGGTGAACGGATCGTGCATGCCGATCTTGATCGGCGTCTCGCCTTGCGCGAACGACAGAATCGGCGGCGAAAAAACCGCCGTCGCTCCGAGCATCGCGCCCGTCTTGAGAACAGAGCGCCGATCCGGCTTCCAAAGCTTCGTCATATGCATCCTCCCTCGCGCGGCATTGTTCGCCGGCTGTTAGATAAAATTATTGGGAGACAACGCGAGCGCTCCAGGCGCTACGAGGCGCTCGAAGTCACGGTACGCTATCTCCCCTATTCAACATGCTAATGTGAGGAGATGATTGCGCGCAAGAACGAAACTCAAATTCGAATGGTACTTGTTGTCGCGACGACGCGAGTTTGCCGTCTTCGGCATTCAAATTCACCGGGCCGCCTGTCGTAATCTTTTTTGAGATTCGAATACCAACTTTGGTCTAAGCTCAACGTCTCAACACCATAAAAACAAAATAGAATCGCCGCACGATTGATCTTGCCTTGTATCCAATATGAAAATCCAATGATACGCCCCATCGAAACAGGAGACTGTCCGTGAAAGGCCACTTCGCGACGCTGGCCATCATCTGGCGGCTTGCCAGTCCCTATTTTCGCTCGGAAGACCGCTGGCCCGGACGCGTCCTGCTCGCCGCTGTAATTGCAATCGAATTGTCGATCGTCGGCATCAACGTCCTGCTCAATCAATGGAATAACCGCTTCTACAACGCGCTCCAGGACAAGAATTGGGACGCGTTCGTTCATCAGTTGATGTATTTCTGCGTCCTCGCCGCGTTCTACATCCTCCTCGCGGTCTATCAGCTTTATTTGAACCAGTGGCTGCAGATCCGCTGGCGCCGCTGGATGACGCGAACCTACCTCGACCACTGGCTCGGCGGCTCCAATCACTACCGCATGCAGTTGCTCGGCGACGCCGCCGACAACCCCGATCAGCGTATCGCCGAGGACATTCAGATGTTCATCGACCGGACGTTGAATATCGGTGTCGGACTGCTTGGCGCGATCGTAACGCTCAGCTCGTTCGCGATCATCCTGTGGTCGTTGTCGGCCGCCGCCCCGTTCCACCTTTTCGGCACCACTCTCTCGATTCCGGGCTACCTGGTATGGGCAGCATTGCTCTATGCGATCGTCGGCACGGGACTGACACATCTGATCGGCCGCGCGCTGATCCCGCTGAATTTCCAGCAACAACGGTACGAAGCCGATTTCCGGTTCAACCTGGTGCGGGTACGCGAGAACTCCGAGCAGATCGCTCTGCTCGACGGCGAGCAGGTAGAACGCGATCGTCTGCTCGGCCGTTTCGGCAACATCGTCGCCAACTGGATGGCGATCATGACGCGAACGAAGAAGCTCACTTTCTTTACCGCCGGCTATTCGCAGGTCTCGATCGTATTTCCTTTCATTGTGGTGAGCCCCGCCTACTTCGCCGGCGTCGTTCAACTCGGCGGCCTGATGCAGACGGCCTCTGCGTTCAACAGTGTGCAAAGCGCACTGTCGTTCTTCATCACCGTATATCGGACGCTCGCCGAATGGCGCTCGGTGGTCGAACGCCTTGCCGGCTTCGACCGGTCGGTCGAGACCGCGCGCTCGATCGCGGTGAAACCGCCGGTGATCGCGATCGCATCCGGCGAAAAGGCCGCCATCGATGTCAAGGAACTCGCGGTGCGGCTGCCAAACGGCGCGCCGCTGGTGAACGCGGCCGATCTCTCAATCGCGCCGGGCGAACAGGTGCTGGTGACCGGACCGTCGGGCTCGGGCAAGTCCACGCTGTTCCGCGCGCTTGCCGGCATCTGGCCGTTCGGCTCCGGCAATATCGTGGTGCCGAAGAACGCCAAGGTGATGATGCTGCCGCAGCGGCCCTATTTTCCGATCGCGCCGCTGGCGGCCGCCGTCATTTATCCGGCGGAGGCCGGCACATTCGACAATGCCAAGGTCGCCGAAGTCATCAAGGCGGTCGGGCTGCCGGCGCTGGTGGAACGCATCGACGAGGAAGCGCACTGGAACCGCATGCTGTCGCTCGGCGAGCAGCAGCGCCTCGGCATCGCGCGCGCGATCTTGCATGCGCCCGATTTCCTGTTCCTGGATGAAGCGACCGCCTCGCTCGACGAACCTTCGGAAGCCGCGCTCTACAAATTGCTGAGCGAGCGCCTCAAAGAAACGACCGTCGTTTCGATCGGCCACCGTGCGACGCTTGCGGCATTCCACCGCCTCCGTCTCGAACTCGTGCGCGAAGGCGATCATGCGCAGGTGCGAGAAGCCGCGCTGAAGCCCGCAACGCGGGCATAGCCGCAAAGAAAAAAGCGGCGGCCCGAAGGCCGCCGCCGATCTTGGGCGCAGTTCTATTACTTGAGGCTGCCGAGGGTAAGATCCGCCGACAGCTTGGCGATGAAGGTCGAGCCGCACCACTTCGAGCCCACGCCGCTCGGATTGATCGGCGTCACATTGGTCGTGCCGCCAGCGCCCGGATCGCTGGTGAAGGCGTTGCAGTTGCCCTTGTTGAGGTCGGTGCCGGAGTAACGCAGGTCGAGCGTGAGCGTCTTCCAGGTGAAGCCGAGGCCGATGTTCCAGGTGTTGTAGTCCTTGTATGGAATGCCGGCGGCGAAGGCCGTGCCGGGCAGTCCGTAGAACGCATCGCTGGTACCGAGCCACTGACGGCCGAACTCGCCCGACACGTACCAGCCGATGCCGTTCGGAAACTGCATGTTGGCGGGCGCCGTAAATTTGACGATGCCCGACAGATATTCGCCGTCGGCGCCGGTGTTGAGGAAATTCGGCGAGTAGTAAAAGGTCGGACCGAACGCCCAATCGCCGGCGGTATAGGTCGCTTTGGCGTAGAGCTCGTAAAAGCTGGCGTTCTTTTTTGCGACGTTGCCGTTCGCCAGCGCTGGCAAGCAGCCGGGCGCCGTGCCGCCATAACAGGTGCCGCCCGGGTAGTAGTATTCCCAGAATCCGACATCGAGCGCGAGCGGACCGAAGGTCGGACGAACGCCCGCGTACAGATCGATTTCGGCCGCCGCATTGTTGGCGAACTTGATGCTCTCGCCGGCGACGCCGGCGTAAAGCTGCAAGTTCGGATCTATGTTGAAGCGCGGCTCGAAGTAGGCCGCGACCGACGGCTGATGCGCGGACTGCGTCACGCCGCGAAACACGTAATCGTTCATGATGGCGGCGCCGAACGCCAGATCAAACGGACTCGGCGCCGCAGCCGGCACAACTTTAGCCGCCTTCGCCGGCATGTCAGCAGCGAATGCCGGCGCCGCAGAAACCGCGAGCGCAGTCACGACCGACAACACAACCTTATTCATCACCCGGCCCCTTTTTCGGTTCGATCGGCAGCATGCCGATCCCTCGGCCCGTCCGTGCGTACTGGCTCCGGCTGCGATCGACCCGTACGCCACAGGACGCGCATCGATGGCGAAAATTACATAGGTGACCGAATGGCGCGGCAAGACGAAAACAGCAGCAATTGCTGCCTTTTTAGGCGAACAGGCCCGTTATCGACAATTTGGAAGGTATCGATGCGGCGAAACCACAACGGCGGACAAACGCCCGCAAAAAAATTCCGGAGGCAATCAAGCCTCCGGAATCGCAAGGATATTTGGCTGTGACGAAGCGCTGCCCGTCAGGCGGCGGCCTTCTTGCGGTTGGCCTCCAACCGTTCATCGACCAGCGCAACAATGCCGTCGACAACAGGATGACGCAGGCCCTTCTGCGCGGCGATGAGCTGCACCAGCTTGTCGGCGCGTTCTATATTCGGAGCACCGTTGTTGAGCGCGCGCGCGGCCGAAGCCGGACGCGTGAGGCTCTGCGCGGCAGCCGCGTATTTCTCGAACGGCACCAGATCGTCCCGCTTGGCGCCGAGCTTCACGCACAGGTCGTTTACGAAATTGTAGACCGAGCGCGCTTCCTCGATATTGGAATGCACCGCTTCCTGCGCGGTGCGCATGCCGTCGCGGGTGATGCAGCGATAATTTCCCGCAAGCAGCATCGCCCACTTGGCGAGAGGCACGAAGATCGAGTCGTGCACCTTGAGCTTCACCGGCAATTCGATCTTGCCTTCGGGCACCTCGAAGCGAATGGCCTCGATGTCGTTCTGCAGCTTGCGCAGCATGGCAGTGTATTTGCTGGAGTCGAAGCGCGCGACCTTGAAATTGGTCGGCAGCGTGACTTGCAGGAAGTTGACC
>JBAUHH010000414.1:0-3722 GCA_049680165.1 Pseudolabrys sp. | reverse complement strand
AACTACCACTGGTCGGTGCTGGGCGCTGGGCAGAACCAGATGCGCGTCGCCGCGCAGGCCGCCGCCATGGGCTCCAATGTGCGCGTCGGCATGGAGGATTCGCTCTGGATCGGAGCGGGCAAGCTCGCCGAGTCGAACGCGCAGCAGGTCACCCAGGTGCGCAAGATCCTGGAAGGCCTCGGCCTTGAGATCGCCGATCCGGACGAGGCGCGCGAAATCCTCTCGCTCAAGGGCGGCGATAAGGTCGATTTTTAATCTGAGTCATTCCGGGACGGCCCGAAGGGCCGGGCCCGGAATCCAGGGGCGCGGAATTCCACGCGTTCATTCCCGCGCAAGCGGGAATCCAGTTCTTCGTAAAGCTAGGTCCCCGCTTTCGCGGGGACGAACGGGCCGCATTTCTCGTTGCTATCGCGAACGTGAAACCGTCCTATAGGGAGCGGAGATTCGCGCGCATGGGCTCACTCGACACCGTCAGTATCGCCATCCTGCTCGGCAGTCTGCTGGTGCTCGCCGGCATCCTGTCGAGCCTGATCGCGATGCGCTTCGGCGCCCCGCTGCTGCTGGTGTTCCTGCTGGTCGGCATGCTTGCGGGCGAGGGCGGGCCGGGCGGTATCGCCTTCAACGATGTGCGCAGCGCCTACACGGTCGGCTCGATCGCGCTGGCGCTGATCCTGTTCGACGGCGGCCTGCGCACGCGTTTTGCGACCTTCCGCAGCGTGCTGGCGCCGTCGGTGACGTTGGCGACCGCCGGCGTGCTGGTCACGACGCTGATAACCGCGCCGTTCGCCAAGCTGGTGCTCGACATCGGCTGGATCCAGGCGCTGCTGATCGGCGCGGTGGTCGCCTCGACCGACGCCGCCGCGGTGCTGTTCCTGATCAACGCCGGCGGCTTACGCCTGCGCCCGCGCGTGCGCGCGACGCTCGAAGTCGAATCCGGCACGAACGATCCGTTCGCGGTTTTTCTCGTCTTGCTGCTGGTGGAGATATTGCTGGTCGGCGACCAGAGCTGGTCGCAGGTGATCGCCACTTTCCTTCAGGACACTATTCTCGGCTGCGCCATCGGCTGGTTCGGCGGGCGCATCATCACGCTCGTGCTCAACCGGCTCAATCTCGCGCAAGGCCTGCACGCGCCGTTCGTCGCGATCAGCGCGTTGGTGGTGTTCGCCTTCGCCAACGCGATCCATGCCTCCGGATTCCTCGCGGTCTATCTCGCCGGGCTGGTCGTGGGCAACCGCCAGACCCGTGCGCGCAACACCGTGGTGGTTTTCCTCGACGCCATAACGTGGCTGGCGCAGATCGTGATGTTCGTGCTGCTCGGCCTGCTGGCGTGGCCGCACCGGCTCGCCGATACGCTTGCGGGCGCGATCGTGGTTGCCGTGGTGCTGATGCTGATCGCTCGACCGGCGGCCGTGTTTCTTTGCCTGTGGCCGTTCAAGTTTCAGTGGAACGAGAAAGTCTTCATCTCGTGGGTGGGCCTGCGCGGCGCGGTCGGCATCTTCCTTGCGTCGATCCCGCTGCTGGTCGGCTTGCCGTCGGCCTACGTCTACTTCGACGTCGCGTTTGTGGTGGTGCTGTCGTCGCTGCTGATCCAGGGCTGGACCGTAGCAGTGTCGGCAAAACGTCTCGACATGTCATTCGCGCGCAGCGATCCGCTGCCGCGCCGGATCGAGCTCGATCTGCCCGGCCAGCTTGAGCGTGAGATCGTCGGTTATCCGGTGCCGACCAACAGCCCCTATCTGCGGCGCGGGCTGATCCCGAATTGGGCGCGGCCGACGCTGGTCATCCGCGACGAGAAAATCCTCACGCCGGCCGAAGCCGATCCGGTGCGCGCGGGCGATTACGTCTACCTGCTGGCGCCGCCGGAGAAGGCGCAGGCGCTCGACCGTTTCTTCGTCAACATGCCGCCGCCGTCGAAACCCGACCCGCGCCTGCTCGGCGACTTCTTCGTGGCCGGCACGGCGACGCTCGGCTCGCTCGCTGAAATCTACGGGCTCCAGATTGCCGACGATCATCGCGAGATTTCGCTGGCCGAGCATTTCGCGACCGAGCTTGGCCGCAAGGTGAGAACCGGCGATGTCGTCGAACTGGGCCCGATCGCGCTGCTCGCGCACAAGGTCAGCAACGGCCGCGTCGCGACCGTCGGCTTGCGCCTCGCCGACCCGGAGACGAAGGGCGGCTTGCCGGGGCGGCTGGAAGCGCTCTGGCGGAAAATTCAGAAGTATTTGGGCTAGACGGTTCTTTCCGTTCGTCCCCGCGAAAGCGGGGACCCAACTCAACCCAAAACTGGATTTCCGCTTGCGCGGGAATGAGCGGAGGAGTGCCGCTCAGTTCGCGCGCCGCGAAAGCGCCGGCACGTTCTGCACCAGCCAGGCGCCGCCGAACAGCACCGCGGTCCAGAACAGGTCGCCCATCACCGTCTTGTCGAGGAACGGCAGCGCCGCGGCGTAGCATTGCGCCAGACCATTCATCGTATGCGCGTACATGCCGCTGAACGCCCAGACCGCGAAATTCGAGGCCGCAAAGAAGATCAGCGAGCAGGCGACCATCGCCGCGGCCGTCAGCGCCGCGCCCGAACGCTTGCGCAACCCCATGCCGGCGAGCGCAGGGACCGCGATCGCGGCATAGACCACCAGCAGGACGCGCCAGTCCTCGGCCCCGAGCAGCGGGCTCGACAGCGCCATCGCGGCGACCGGCACGACCAGCGCGAGGAACGGAATCCGCAGCATCCGCCCGGCGAACAGCGCGCTGGCGGCAACCGGCAAAAAGCCCGGCGCGTGCGGCAGCAGCCGCGCCACCGCGTCGAATGCGATCAGGAAGACGACCAGCGCGAGGTCGGTCCAGAGGATGGAAGCGCGGGTCTGATTCTGCGGCATTGCCGAAAAGTCCTTTGGTTCCAAACCGCCCGCAGGATAGCACGCCGGGCGCGCGGATTCGAGCGCGCCGTTATGACGCCTTCGGCACGCGGTTTTCAACCCATTCCGCGACGATGCCGGCGAGCGCATCGAGCCCGTCGGTGAGCGCGGCCGGGCCGGGCTGGAGGATCAGCGTCGATTTCACCTCGCGCAGCCAGCCGTTCGCTACTGCCGGGATTGCAGCGAAGCCCGGCCGCGCCGCGACTTTCCCCGGTACGAACTTCTTCCCGCACCACGAGCCGATGATGATATCGGGCCGCGCCGCGATCACGTCGGCGGCCTGCACGATGCGGTCCCTGGCGTTCTTGCGCGTGGCAATCTCCGGAAACACCTCGACGCCGCCCGCGGCCTCGATCAATTCCGATACCCAGCCAAGGCCGGAGATCATCGGCTCGTCCCATTCCTCGAAATAGACGCGCGGCCGGTGCGGCAGCGCCAGCGCGCGCTCGTGTACCGAATTGACACGCGCCGCCAGCGAGGCAGCGAGCGCATCGGCTTTTTCGCCCGCGCCGACCAGCGCGCCGAGCGTGCGGATCATGGCGAAGATGCCGGCGACGTCGCGCTGGTTGAAGGCGTGCACGGCGACATTGGCGCGGATGAGCTCGGCGACAATGTCGGCCTGCAAGTCGGAGAACGTCAGGACGAGGTCGGGCTTGAGTGCAACAATTTTAGGCACGTCGGCGGAAATGAACGCCGATACGCGCGGCTTCTCGCGCCGCACCTGCGGCGGGCGCACGGCGTATCCCGATACCCCGACGATGCGCCGGTCCTCGCCGAGGAGATAAAGCGTCTCCACGGTCTCCTCAGTCA
>JBAUHH010000413.1:0-2959 GCA_049680165.1 Pseudolabrys sp. | reverse complement strand
CTCCGGCGGCCCGCAACTGGCGCATGGCGCGGAAATCGAGGACGATCAGCAACACGCTCAGAAACAGCATCAGCCCAAGCACGACGCGCGGATAGAACGCCGGACCGATCGGCACCATCACCGCCGGCGGCAACCCGATGGTCTGCAACAACAAGCCGATGCCGATCGCGAGACAGACCAGCCCCGATATGCCGTCGCGGCTCAACATTATTCGCGCTTCAGCAGCCCGAGATCCCTGGCGATCTCCTTGGTCTCGCCGTCGGTCTTTTTCAGATAGGCCGCGTAGCCCTTCGGGTCCATGTAGCGCACGTCGGTGCCTTGCAGCGCCATCGCCTTGGCGTATTCAGGCTCCTTGACCGCCTTGGCGCAGGCGTCATTGAGCTTGGCGACGACGTCGGCCGGCGTCCCGTGCGGCACCATGAGGCCGCGGTTGACCGAATACTCGACGTCGTAGCCGAGTTCCTTGAGCGTCGGCACGTTCTCCAGGCCTTGCGTGCGCTTGTCGGCCATGTTGGCGAGGAAGCGCAGCAGGCCGGCATCGACCTTGCCCTTCTGCGTCAGGTTTGAATCGGCGACGTCGATGTGGCCGCCGAGCAGCGCGTTCATGCGCTTGGCGGTGCCGTCATAGGGCACGTACTTGAACTTGATGCCGGCCGCCTTCGAGGCGAGCGCGATCGAATACTGGCTGGTGGAGCCGAGCGAAGCGCCAACCACGATCTGGCCCGGGCGCTTCTTGGCGTCTTCGACCAATTCCTTGAACGTCTTCCACGGCGTCTTGGCGCCGACCGTGATCACCGACGGCGTGGAGGCGATCATGCACACCGGCTCGAACGCCTTGTCGTATTTGATGTCGGTCATGCCGGCGAAATAGACCGAGTGGATGAAATCGTGCGAGCCGAACAGCGTATAGCCGTCCGGCGCGGCGCTTGCCGCCTCGCGCTCGCCGACGGTGCCGGAGGCGCCGCCGACATTGGCGATGATGACAGGCTGGCCGAGATATTTTTGCAGCAGCGGCAGCAGCGGCCGGAAGATCACGTCGGTGTCGCCGCCCGCCGCCCACGGCACGATCAGCTTGATGGCGCGGTCGGGGTAGCCGGCGGCGTTACCGGTTCCGGCAAGCGCCAGCAGCACGGCGGCGGCCGGCAGCAAGGCGCGCAGAATCGTCGATTGTTTGAACATGCGAATCCTCCATTGGCTCATCTTGATTTTTGTTATTTGCCATCACTACCACCCCGCAACGGGCGGTGGAAGCCGTTCGCGGCGCCCGGAACGGGCGGCGACCCGTCCCAAGGGCATGGGGCCGGCAGCGCTTATTTCTTCAACTTGTAGCCGGTCCGGAAGATCAGCCAGACGAGCGCGAGGCAGATGACGAGGAACACCAGCGTCATCGCGGCGCTGACCTCGACATTGACGTCCGAGACTTCGAAGAAGCTCCAGCGGAACCCGCTGATCAGGTAGACCACCGGATTGAACAGCGCGACCTTCTGCCAGAACGGCGGCAGCACGCTGGTCGAATAAAACGTTCCACCGAGGAAGGTCAGCGGCGTCAGGATCAACAGCGGGATGATCTGGAGCTTTTCGAAGCCGTCGGCCCAGATGCCGATGATGAAGCCGAGCAGGCTGAAGGTTGTAGCCGTCAGCACCAGGAAGCTGACCATCCACACCGGATGCGCGATGTGCAGCGGCACGAACAAGCCGGACGTCGCGAGGATGATGAGGCCCAGAATGATCGATTTGGTCGCCGCCGCGCCGACATAGCCGAGCACGATCTCGAACGACGACACCGGCGCCGAGAGAATTTCGTAGATCGTTCCGACGAAGCGCGGGAAATAGATGCCAAACGAGGCGTTCATCACGCTCTGCGTCAGCAGCAACAGCATGATCAGCCCCGGCACGATGAACGAGCCGTAATTGATGCCGTCGATCTCGGTGATGCGCGAGCCGATCGCGGCGCCGAACACGACGAAATAGAGCGAGGTCGAGATCACCGGCGACACGATGCTTTGCCAGATCGTGCGCCCGGTGCGCGCCATCTCGAATTTGTAGATCGCGGCGGCGGCGCGGAGGTTCATTTTCTGTCGCTCACCAGCCCGACGAAGATGTCCTCGAGCGAGGATTGCTCGGTCTGCAGGTCGCGTAGGCGGATTCCCGCCTTGCCGAGATCGCTCAACAACGTGTTGATGCCGGTGCGCTCGGCTTGCGTGTCGTAGGTGAACACGAGATCGCGGCCGCCGTCCGCGAGCGTCAGCGGATGCTCCGCGAGCGCCTCGGGAATCGCCGCGAGCTTCGTTTCCAGATGCAGCGTGAGCTGTTTGCTGCCGAGCTTGCGCATCAGCTCGGCCTTGTCCTCGACCAGGATGATCTCGCCCTTGCTGATGATGCCGATGCGGTCGGCCATGTCCTCGGCTTCCTCGATGTAATGCGTTGTCAGGATGATGGTCACGCCGGAGGCGCGCAGGTCGCGCACCACCTGCCACATGTCCTTGCGCAATTCGACGTCGACGCCCGCGGTCGGCTCGTCGAGGAACAGAATCTGCGGCTCGTGCGACAGCGCCTTGGCGATCAGCACGCGGCGCTTCATGCCGCCCGACAGCGTCATGATCTTTGCGTCCTTCTTGTCCCACAGCGAAAGATCCTTGAGGACTTTTTCGATATGGGCGTCGTTGCGCGGCTTGCCGAACAGCCCGCGCGTGAAGCTCGTCGTCGCCCATACGCTTTCGAACGCGTCGGTGGTCAATTCCTGCGGCACCAGCCCGATCATCGAGCGCGCAGCGCGGTAATCGGCGACGATGTCGTGGCCGTCGACCGTCACCTTGCCTTTGGTGGCGACCAGGATGCCGCAGATAATTCCGATCAGCGTGGTCTTGCCGGCACCGTTGGGGCCGAGCAAGGCGAGGATTTCGCCGCGGCGAATCTCAAGATTGACGCTCTTGAGCGCCTCGAAGCCGGACTCGTAGGT
>JBAUHH010000412.1:0-1813 GCA_049680165.1 Pseudolabrys sp. | reverse complement strand
ACGGATAGCCGTCGAAGACGATCCCGGCGGCGGCGATCGAGCGTTCGGTTTGCGGCGCGGCCACCACCGCATCGACCTGCTTGTCGAGCGCGGCGCGGATGGCGCGTCGTGCCGACGCGAGCGAGGCGCGGCCATAGGCGGCGTCGACGGTGCCGAATTTCACCGGCGTGTTTGTCCCCTCGCTTGCGTCGAGCAGGTTGACCGCGCCGTTCGACCAGTCGGCTTTGCCCGGCTCATCGACAACGCGCAGGTTCGGCGCAAGGCCCGCAGCCTTCGCATGCAATTCCACGGCGGCCGGATCGCCAACGAGCAGCGGCCGGCACAGCACGGTCACGCGCGGATCGAGCGCGGCCTTGAGCGCGATCTCCGGACCGATCCCGGCCGGGTCGCCGGTCGAAATGGCGATGCATGGCAGAGCCATGTTGCCTATAATGACGCAAAAATCCGACGAGGAAACCCCGACCATGATGTCGCGTGAGCAGAACGATCAGCTAAGCCGCGTTGGCGCCGGCACGCTCATGGGCAAGTTGTTGCGCCGCTACTGGGCGCCGTTCCTGCTGGCGGAAGAAATCGCCGAACGCGACTGCCCGCCGGTGCGCGTCACGCTGATGGGCGAGAAGCTGATCGCGTTCCGCGACAGCGAGGGGCGCATCGGGCTGATTGACGAGTTCTGCGCGCACCGCGGCGTCTCGCTCTGGTTCGGCGAGAACAAGGAATGCGGGCTGCGCTGCCACTATCACGGCTGGAAATACGACGTGAACGGCCTGTGCACCGACCTGCCGTCGGAGCTGGAGGAGTCGGGCTTCCGCAAGAACATCAAATTGAAATCGTATCCCTGCATCGAGAAGGCCGGGATCGTCTGGGCCTATATGGGCCCGCCGGAATTGCAGCCGCCGGAGCCGGCGCTGGAATGGACCGACGTGAAGCCGCAGCAGCGCTTCGTCTCCAAGCGCTTGCAGGAATGCAACTGGTTGCAGGCGATGGAAGGCGGCATCGATTCAAGCCACGTGTCGTGGCTGCACGGCTCGGAGCTCAACAAGGATCCGCTGTTCAAGGGCTCAAAGGGCAACGAATACAACGAGAAGGACCGCATGCCGTATTTCGACGTGCAGGAGTTCTCCGGCGGCCTGCTGATCGGCGCGCGGCGCAACGCCGACGCCGACAAATACTACTGGCGCATCACGCCCTTCATCATGCCCTGGTACACGATCATCCCGCCGCGCGCGGGGCATCCTTTAGGGGCGCATGCCTGGGTGCCGATCGACGACGAGACCTGCTGGGCGTGGAGCATCAACTATCACCCCAAGCGCGCGCTGAAAGATTCCGAAGTGGCGGCGATGCGCGAGGGCGAGGGCATTCACGTCAAATATGTGCCGGGCACGTTCATCCCGCTCGCCAACAAAGCCAACAACTACCTGATGGATCGCGACGCGCAGCGGCATGGCCACAGCGCGACCGGCGTCGACGGCATCGCCATGCAGGACGCTTCCATCCAGGAAAGCATGGGCGGGATTCAGGACCGCACCAGGGAGCACCTGTGCGCGACCGACAAGGGCATCGTGATGACGCGCCGGATGATGCTGCGCGCGGCGGAAGCGGCGGCGCAGGGCAAGCCAGTGCCGGCAACGGAGCCGGACGCGCAGCGCGTGCGCTCGGTGTCGATCGAGCTTGCGAAGAACGAGCCGTTCGCCGAGGGTGCGAAGCACGGCCTCTACGCCGATCTCGGGACCGAGCCGGTGTCGGTGTAAGGCAAAGGAGTGCAGCGATCTCGCTTTACCTCTCCCTTGGGGGAGAGGTCGGCGCGCGATAGCGC
>JBAUHH010000411.1:0-1801 GCA_049680165.1 Pseudolabrys sp. | reverse complement strand
GCGACCGAGAATGCGATGAAATCGCTCGGCATTGCGCTCGCCGCGCTCAATCGTCGCGCCGACGACGTCGCCGGAAATGCAGCCGCCGCGCGCGATCATGCTGATGCCGCCGCGAATGCGGTCGCGAAATTGCAGGCCACCGTTCAGAACGCGCCGCCCGCAACCGATCGCGGGGAAATTGACGCGTTGAACAAACGCATCGCTTCGCTCGAGCAAACGATCAAGACCAAAACAAATTCCGACACCGCGGCGCGGCTCGCCTTGAGCGCGGCGTCACTCCGCGACGCGGTGGCGCGCGGTGAGCCGTTTGCCGCGCAACTCGCGGAAGTGAAATCGCTCGGCGGCGATGTCAACGTGCTTGCGCCGCTCGAGCCATTCGCGTCATCGGGTCTTCCAAAACAAGCCGATCTCGCGCGCGAACTCTCCGCGCTTATTCCTGCGATGCTGAAAGCATCCGGCGCCGATGCGACGAACAGCGGCTTCTTCGCGCGCCTGCAAGCGAACGCCGGCAATTTGGTGCGTATCCACCCGGTCGACGCGCCGCCCGGCGACGATCCCGCCGACGTGCTGGCACGCATTGAAGTCAAAGCCGCGCGCAACGACGTCACCGGCGCAGCGGCGGAAATCTCCAGGCTGCCGGCCAAGGCCCGCGTTCCGGCCGACGCCTGGATGAAGAAAGCGCAGGCACGCCAGGCCGCGCTCGACGCCGCGCAAAAGCTCGCGGCCGATTCCTCACGCGCGCTGAGTAGGTGAGAACGCGATGATCCAGGTCGTCTTGTTCCTCATCTCGGTCGGCTTGCTGGCGCTCGGCGTTGCGTGGTTCGCCGACCGGCCGGGCGACGTCGCCATCACCTGGCTGGGTTACCGGATCGAAACCTCGGTGATGGTCGCGCTCGCCGCGGTGGCGCTGGTCGCGATTTTCTCCGTGCTGCTATGGTCGATCGCGCGCGGCATTCTGCGCTCGCCCGACCAAGTGTCACTGTTCATGCGTCACCGCCGCGCGGTCAGAGGCCATCTCGCGGTCACGCGCGGCCTGATCGCGATCGGCTCCGGCGACGAAGAGGCCGCGCGCAAATCGGCGAGCGAGGCCAAGCGTCTCGCGCCCGAAGAGCCGTTGTCGCTGTTGCTCAACGCGCAATCGGCGCAAATGTCGGGTGACCGCACCGGCGCCGAGCGCGCGTTCCGCGCCATGGCCGGGCGCTCCGACACCAAGCTGCTCGGCTTGCGGGGACTTTATGTGGAAGCGCAACGCCGCGATGATGCCAACGCCGCGCGGCTGTTCGCCGAGGAAGCCGCCAAGAGCGCGCCGGCGCTCGCCTGGGCCGGCCAGGCGGTGCTCGATTATCGCTGCGCCGCCGCCGATTGGGCCGGCGCCCTGAGCGCGCTCGACAGCATGCAAGGCTCGCTCACCAAAGCGGTCTACCGTCGCCATCGCGCGGTGCTGCTGACGGCACGCGCCATGACACTTGCCGAAAACGACCGCGATACCGCCCGCAAGCTCGCGCAGGAAGCCGTGAAGCTCGCGCCCGCTCTCGTTCCGGCGGCGGCGCTTGCCGGGCGGCTGCTCGCAGAGCAAAACGAATTGCGCAAGGCCGGGCGGCTGCTCGAAGCGGCGTGGAAGGCGAACCCGCATCCCGATCTCGCGGAGGCTTATGCGAATTTGCGTTTCGGCGATTCGGCGCGTGATCGACTCACACGCGTGCAGAAACTCGTCGCCAAGTCGCCGGGCGGCATCGAAGGCGCGCTCGCGGTTGCGCACGCGGCACTCGATGCACGCGAATTCGCCGTTGCGCGCGCCGCG
>JBAUHH010000410.1:0-4356 GCA_049680165.1 Pseudolabrys sp. | reverse complement strand
GTCCACTGTCCTGTCGTGCCGGCCGAGCGAAAGCGAGAGCCGGGACCCATAATCACCGGGCTATCGAGAGACTGCGGAATATGGGTTCCCCGCCTTCGCGGGGACGACGGAAAATATTACTGCAATTGCGGCTCGCCGACGGTGTTTTTCTTGGCGAGATCGATCTCGGTGAGGGCGATCAATACCTCCGCGCGCGTTTTTAAATCCGGCGCCTCCAGCAGCGCCTGTTTCTCGGCGGGGCCGTAGGGCGACATCATCGCGAGCGCGTTGACCAGCGCCTCGTTCGGCGCCTTCTCGATGCCGTCCCAATCGGCCTTGAGGTCGTTGGCCTTGAGGAAATCGCGCAGCGTCACCAGCAACGCCTCGCGGTCGACCGCGTTCTCGCCCTTGCGCGCGATGAAATCGTCGTGGAACGGCGCGAAGGTGACGCGGCACTGGCGGTAGGCGGTGGCGACATTCAACTCCTGTTCGATGCGAAAGCGCGCGACGCCGGTGAGCTCGAGCAGATAGCGGCCGTCGCCGCTCTCGGCCAGTTGCGTGATGCGCCCGACGCAGCCGACCTTATAGAGCGGCGGCTTGTCGACCGGTTCGGGATGCCGTGCATCCGGCTGGATCATGCCGATGAGGCGGCTGCCGTCGCGCAGCGCGTCGTCGATCATGGCGAGATATCGCGGCTCGAAAATATTGAGCGGCATCTGTCCGCGCGGCAGCAGCAACGCGCCCGGCAGCGGAAACACCGGGATCACTTCCGGCAAATCCACTGGCCCGCGATATTGCGCGTTCATTGGCATTGCGCGTGCTCCGTCAACCGGTGCCTTGCGCGGCGCGAGAAAGCGTCACGAAAACAAAATCGAAGAAAGCCGCTTGCGTCCGTCAATGGTGGCCTCGTCGGTCGGGCCCCAGGCTTCGAAAAACTGCACGAGCTGCTTGCGCGCACCGTCGTCGTTCCATTTGCGGTCGCGCTTGACGATCTCGATCAGGTGATTGACCGCCTCGGCGCGCTTGCCGCTGGCGTTGAGCGCGGCGGCGAGATCGAAGCGCGCCTGATGATCGAGCGGATTAGCGGCAACTTTTTGTTCGAGCTCGTCGACCGGTCCCACCGACTTCGCCTGCTCGGCAAGCTCGATCGCCGCGCGCGCAGCCGCAACCGCAGTGTCGTTGGCTTTCGTTTCCGGCACCATGGCAAGCGTTTTCTTCGCCTGGTCGATGTTGCCGGTGGCGACGTAGCAGCGCGCCAACCCGGCAAGCGCGGGAATGCTGCCGCTGTCTTGCGCCAGAACTTTTGCGTAGAGGTCGGCGGCTTCCGCCGCATTGCCGGCGGCGAGCGCGTCGTCCGCCGCTTTGAGCTGGTCCTTCTCTTCGCCGCCGATCTTGTCCTTGGTCAGCCGCTCCAGAAATGCGACCACCTGACTTTCCGGCAGCGCGCCGAGAAATCCGTCGGCCGGCTGGCCGTTGACGAAAGCGATCACCGCCGGGATCGACTGGATGCCCATCTGACCCGGAACTTCTGGATGCTTGTCGATGTCCATCTTGGCAAGCTTGACCTTGCCCTTGGCGGCTTTCACCGCCTTTTCCAGGATCGGGGTAAGCTGCTTGCACGGCCCGCACCAGGGCGCCCAGAAATCCACCAGCACCGGCTGGTTTTTGGACTCCTCGATCACGTCCTTCATGAAGGACTGCGTGGTGGCCTCTTTGATCAGGCCGTCACCCGCAACCGCCGCTGTCGCCCCGCCGTTTTGCAGCATTGATCCTCGCGCTTTTTCGCTCGCTATCGGGTCAAATCCCGGTTCCATGCCCGATTAAATGGGCATCCGGCCCCTGAATGCAATCGGGTTGCCTAGCCTTCCGACGGGCGCCCAGAAACCCGCTCGATGCGCGGCACATGGCCGGTCGCTTCCAGAAACGCCACCAGATCATCGCGGGCGATCGACGTGGTCATGGTGTTGACCAGCGGATGGTAGTTGAGCGTTTCGTGCTCCATCATCGCGGAATCCAGCACTACGGTGACGCGTGCCTCACCGTCGTTGATGGCGCCGAACGGCGTCACCGCGCCGGGCTCCACGCCCCAGACTTCGCGCAGCAGATTGGGCGCGCCGAACGAGAAACGCCCGCTGGCGCCAAGCTGCCGGTGCAACCCTTTCAGGTCGATCTCGGCGTGTTCCAGCGCCACCACCAGATAGATGGCGTTCTTCTTGTCGCGCAGGAACAGGTTCTTGGTGTGCCCACCCGGGATCTGGCCACGCAAGGCGCGCGACTGCTCGACGGTGAACAGCGGCGGGTGCTTCACCGTCGTGTGCTTGATGCCGAGGCTGTCGAGATAGGCAAAAAGCTGGTCGGGCGTCTGCGGCATAAGCATTAATAATCGTGGTTTTGCCGAGGTTGCAAAGGGGCAGGCCTATTGGCTATAGGAACGGGCTTGGCGGCCGGTCCTGCTGGATCGGCCATATTTCCTACGGATGCGGGTGTAGCTCAGGGGTAGAGCACGACCTTGCCAAGGTCGGGGTCGAGGGTTCGAATCCCTTCGCCCGCTCCAATCAATCTTCCTTCACATCGGCAATGGTGCCGCTCGTCATGCGCGCGAGTTCCGCCGCGCTGGTGCGGAACACGTGGCGCGGCGAGCCGCCGGCGGCCCACACGGGATCGAGCTTCATCAAATCGGTGTCGACGAAGATGCGCGGCAGGCTGAGATGACCGACTGGCGCGATACCGCCGATAGCGAAGCCGGTCGTGTCGCGCACCCAGCGCCCGTCGGCATTCGTCACCGGCTCGCCAAGCGCGGCGGAAATCTTGTTCGTGTCGACGCGGTTGGCGCCGGAGGTCAGCACCAGCACCACCTGTTCGCCCGCGCGCAGCGCGATCGACTTGACGATCTGCGCCACCGTGCAGCCGACCGCGTTGGCGGCGTCCTGCGCCGTGCGGGTGCCGTCGGGAAACATCGAAATCGTATCGGCGTGGCCGGCCGCCAATAAAGCCGCGCGCACGCGCTCGACGGAATCGCTCATTTCGGAGACACCCCCGTTGGCAAGGCAAACAGCGGTGCGCACAATACACATAACAACAAGCAGGACATCAGGGAGGATGATATGCGAGGCACGACATTTATCGGCGGGCTTGCGTCCGCTTTCGCGCTGGCTTGCGCCACGTTGACCGGTGCGGCGGCGCAGGATTACCCCTCGCGCGTCGTCCAACTGGTGGTGGCGTTTCCCGCCGGCGGCGGCGTCGACACCGTCGGCCGCGTCATCGCGCAGAAACTTACCGATGCGCTCGGCCAGCAGGTCATCATCGTCAACAAGCCGGGCGCCGGCTCGGTGATCGGCACGCACGACGTCGCCAGGGCCAAACCCGACGGGTACACGCTGCTCCTCCTCGTCACCGGCGCGGGTTTGCCGGAAAATCCCGGTTACGACATGGGCAAGGACTTTGCGCCAATCGGGCTCATTGCCTCGGTGCCGATCGTGGTCATGGCCAATCCGGCGGTGCCGGTGAAGTCGATGACCGAATTCATCGCGCTCGCCAAAAAGGATGGTGACAAAGTGACGGTCGGCACGCCGCCGCCGCCGACGCTGAATTACTTCGGCGCCGAGCAATTCAGGGCGATGACCGGTACCAACATCACCATCGTCACCTACAAGGGCACGGGTCCGCTCACCACGGATCTCGTCGGCGGTCATGTGATGCTGGCGTTCAACACTCTGCCGCCGGCAATCGGCAACATCAAAGCCGGCAAGCTGCGCGCGATCGCGGTCGGATCGCCAAAACGCATGGCGGCCGTGCCCGACGTGCCGACGATCGCCGAATCGGGCCTGCCGGGACTCGAGATCGTTCAGTATTACGGGCTGGTCGCGCCGGCCGGAACACCCAAGCCGATCATCGAGCGGCTCAATCGCGAGCTCAACAAGATCGTGAAGTCCGATGACATGAAGCAACGATTGGTCACCGCGGGCGGCGATCCGGTCACCAGCACGCCGGAAGAATACGCGGAGAACATCAAGCGCGAGGAAGGAAAATGGGCGGCGGTGATCAAGAAGCTCGGCCTGGTGGTGAAGTTCTGACCCGTCAATAGCCGGCTGCGAGCGCGCCGCGCGTGCGCGTGTCGGCGGCGCCGACATAGCCCTGCGGCGTCACCTCGATCGAATTCGCCGAAGTGCCTGGCGCGACCGGCGTGATCTTGTCGCCGCGCGCTTTGAGCGCATCGAGCGTTGCTTGCGGGAAATCCGGTTCGACCAGCACTTCGTCCGGCTGCCATTGATGGTGCAGGCGCGGCGCAGTGACGGCCTCCGCGATGCTCATGTGAAAGTCGATCACGTTCATGATCACCTGCAACACGGTGGTGATGATGCGGCTGCCGCCGGGCGA
>JBAUHH010000409.1:0-3479 GCA_049680165.1 Pseudolabrys sp. | reverse complement strand
CGGAAACTGAAATGCCAGGCCTGATGGCGACCCGCGAAGAATACGGCCCCAAGCAGCCGTTGAAGGGCGCGCGCATCGCCGGCTCGCTGCACATGACGATTCAGACCGCGGTGCTGATCGAGACGCTTGTCGCGCTCGGCGCCGATGTGCGCTGGGTGTCGTGCAACATCTATTCGACGCAGGACCACGCCGCCGCGGCCATTGCCGCCGCCGGCGTTCCGGTGTTCGCGGTCAAGGGCGAAAGCCTGAAGGACTATTGGGACTACACCGCCAAGTTGTTCGAGTGGCACGGCGGCGGCACGCCGAACATGATCCTCGACGACGGCGGCGATGCCACCATGTTCGTGCACCAAGGCTATCGCGCCGAACAGGGCGACACGGTATTTCTCGACCAGCACAATTCGGAAGAAGAGGAAGTCTTCTTCGCGCTGATCAAGAAGACGCTGAAGGAAAAGCCGAAAGGCTACTTCGCGGAACTGGCCAAGAATATCAAGGGCGTGTCGGAAGAGACCACCACCGGCGTGCATCGTCTTTACGACATGCAAAAGACCGGCAAGCTGCTGTTCCCCGCGATCAACGTCAACGACAGCGTCACCAAGTCGAAGTTCGACAACCTCTACGGTTGCCGTGAATCACTGGTCGACGGCATCCGCCGCGGCACCGACGTGATGATGTCGGGCAAGATCGCGATGGTCGCGGGCTTCGGCGACGTCGGCAAAGGCTCGGCCGCTTCGCTGCGCCAGGCCGGCTGCCGCGTGATGGTGTCGGAGGTCGATCCGATCTGCGCGCTACAGGCGGCGATGGAAGGCTATCAGGTCGTCACGATGGAAGACGCCGCGCCGATGGCGGACATCTTCGTCACCGCCACCGGCAACAAGGACATCATCACCATCGAGCACATGCGCAAGATGAAGGACCGCGCCATCGTCTGCAACATCGGTCACTTCGACAACGAGATCCAGATCGCGCACCTGAAGAACCTGAAGTGGAACAACATCAAGCCCCAGGTCGACGAGATCGAATTCCCGGACGGCCACCGCATTATTTTGCTGTCGGAAGGCCGCCTGGTGAACCTCGGCAACGCCATGGGCCACCCGAGCTTCGTGATGTCGGCCTCGTTCACCAACCAGACGCTGGCGCAGATCGAATTGTTCGCCAACAACAGCAACGGCAAGTACAAGAAGGAAGTCTACGTGCTGCCGAAGACGCTGGACGAGAAGGTCGCGCGGCTGCATCTCGCCAAGATCGGCGTGAAGCTGACAGAGCTGCGCAAGGATCAGGCCGACTATATCGGCGTGCCGCAGCAGGGCCCGTTCAAGAGCGATCATTATCGGTATTAATTTTTTGTCGTCACCGGGCTTGGCCCGGTGACCTCGCTTAGGAAGGCAGTGCGTCCCTGAACGGGATGGCCGGGACATAGGCGTGAAAAGCACGCCGTTCTCCGAACGACTATGCCCGGCCATGACAATCGGACAATGACGCTGCTTATTGCCGTGGCGGCACCACGACAATTACATAACGTTGCGGATGGCCGGCGCGGCCGAAAAACACGCGCGCGATCACGGCTTCGATGCGCCGGCTCTGCGCGCTGCGCGCCGCGTCGCCGGCGGCCTCGCGCACGCAGGCCGCATCGTCCGCAAAGCACACCGCAACAAGGCCGCTGCGGATCAGGTCCGCCTCGGCAACCGGTGGCAATCCGGGCAAAGCGCGCGGCCGGTCATGCGCGTAGGCGGCGACTCCATAGGCGAGGTCGGTGTCGCCGTCGACGTAACGCAGCGGCGCTTGCGTCGCGCCGCGCCAGGCCTGCTCGACGCGCTCGGTCAACAACCTTGAATGCGCGGACGCCGGCGTGACGCCGGCGCGGTGGATGACGATGGCGACGACCGGCGAGGCCAGCAGCATCACCACCGGCACCACGACGGCGACAGAGAGAATGCGGCGCGTGGCGGCGCGGTCGATTTTCACCGCCACTGGCGATAGCAGCATCACCGGCAGCAATGTCCAGGCCGACATCGACCAGAGCGACGTGATCGCGGTGCCGGTCGCCAGCGCCGCGAGCGCCGGCAGCAGGAGCGGTGCCCAAAAGGCGGCCGCCACCAAGCGGCGATTCGGATCGGAAGGCCATGCCATGTCGGCAAGCGCTCTCTTGTTTGGCCGCGCGGCGATCAGCACTAGCGCAACCGGCAGCGCCACGTAGGCAACCGAGCCGCCGAGATAGCCGAACACATCGCGCAGCGTGGTCGTCAACGACTTGGCGCCGTGCACCGCCACCGCGTAGTCGAACGGCGCGAAATTGTTTTGCACCAGCCAGACGACGTGTGGGCTCAGCACGATCGCGCCCACAATCACTGTCACCCACGGCGCCGCCGAACGGAAATACACGCCGCGCCGGCGGTCGATGAGCGCGGCCACCACCAATCCTGCGATCAGGAACACCGACCAGTATTTGGTCATCATCGCCAGCGCCGCGCCAACACCGGCGAGCGCCGCGTAAACGACGCTGCGCGTCGCGTAAGCGCGCAGGAACCAGAGCGTGGTGACCGCCCACAGCGGCATCAGCACGGTGTTGACGTTGAATTTCAACGCATGGAAATTGAAGAACGGGATGAGCGTGAGCAGCGCCAGCGCCACCACGCGCTTGTCGGCGTCGAGATAATCCGCCGCGAGCCGCCAGGCGATCCACAACGACAGCGCCGCCACCGCGATCGCCAGCAGGTAAAACGACCAGTCGGCGACCGGGAAAACGGTGAACCACGCCCGCACCAGCCAAGCGGAAAACGGCGGATGCTTGAGGTAACCGAAGGCGAGATCGCGCGACCAGGCGATCTCTTCGGTCATGTCGGGATGCAGGTCCTGGCTCGCTTTCGCGACGATGCCGTAAAGCGTCCACGCCACGACATAGGCGGCGAGCAGGACAAGCGCCGTGCGCTCGCGCCGCGCCGGATCGGTCAGCGCGCCGGTGAGGCGGCCAATCGCCCGGTCGAAGGCCTGTGCGGGCTCGGAAAGGCGCATGGGCGGCTTGTCTCCACTCCGCTCGTCCCCGCGGAAGCGGGGACCCAGCTAAAGCACCTCGTCGTAATCGGCAAGTTTAGGCCGGATTCCCGCTTTCGCGGGAATGAGCGGTGGAGGGTTCCTGGCCTAATCCTGCTCCGCTTGTAGGACCTGACCCTGAGTGTTATCTCGCGCGCCATGACGGCGACGCCCATCAGCAATATCCGCAACTTCTCCATCGTCGCGCACATCGACCACGGCAAGTCGACGCTGGCCGACCGGCTGATCCAGCTCACCGGCGGGCTGGAATTGCGCGAGATGAAGGAGCAGGTGCTCGATTCGATGGACATCGAGCGCGAGCGCGGCATCACCATCAAGGCGCAGACCGTGCGCCTCAACTACAAGGCGCGCGACGGCAAGAACTACATCCTCAATTTGATCGACACGCCCGGCCACGTCGACTTCGCCTACGAGGTCAACCGCTCGCT
>JBAUHH010000408.1:0-7135 GCA_049680165.1 Pseudolabrys sp. | reverse complement strand
TCATGAGCGACAAGCTGCTCGATCTCGGCAAGGGCGAGGCCGATGTCGCGCTACGTGCCGCGGAGCCCGACAACGATGCGTTATTCGGGCGCAAGATTGCCGACGTGCCGTGGGCGATTTACGCCAGTAATGACTACGTCACGCAGCACGGGACCGTCAAAGACACCGCGGATATTGGCAATCATGCGCTTGTCCTGTTCGACGTCGAGCTCAAGGAACATTTCACGAATCGGTGGCTGCAAGCGGTCGCTCCAAGCGCCCGCATCGCCGCGCGTTGCAACAGCGTGGCGGCGTTGATATCGGCGATCAAATCCGGCGCGGGCGTGGGCGCTTTGCCGGTCATTGTCGGCGACAACGACGCCGAGTTGGCGCGTCTGCTTGGGCCGCTGGCGGACTTGACGACGCATTTTTATCTGCTCATCCACGAGGACATGAAAACGACGCCGCGCGTGCGCGCGTTCTTCGATTTTATCATTGACGAATTGCAGGACGTACGAGCAGCCGTGAGCGGCGTGCCGCCGGCACGCTAGCCCGCCGACCGTCAATCGACGAACGTCAGCGGCCGCGCCACCGCTTCGAGCGGCTTGCGCTCGGCGTTGACGCCCCACAGCCAAGCTACGCAGCCGGCGGCGATCATCAGCACCGCGCCGAGCAGATAACCGCCAAACACGCTCGCGCGCGAATGCGTGTCGATCAGCGCGCCGAACAGCAGCGGCCCGAGGACGCCACCTATGCCGGTGCCGACCGCGTAGAAGAAAGCGATCGCCAGCGCGCGGATTTCGAGCGGAAAGATCTCGCTGACCGTCAGATAGGCCGAGCTTGCCGCCGCCGACGCGAAGAAAAACGTCATCATCCAGGCGATGGTCTGCGTCTCCGCCGAGATCAGGTCGCGCATGAAGAGATAGCCGGTGCCGGCAAGCAACAGGCCGGAGACGATGTAGGTGAACGCGATCATCACGCGGCGGCCTTTGGTATCGAATAATCGCCCGATCAGCACCGGTCCCATGAAATTCCCCACCGCGAACGGCAGTAGATACCAGCCGACGTGATCGGCCGGGATCGCGTAGAAATCGGTGAGGATCAGCGCGTAGGTGAAAAAGATCGCGTTGTAGAAGAACGCTTGCGAGGCCATCAGCGCGAGGCCCACGAAGGTGCGCTGGCGGTGAACGACGAAGAGCGTATGCGCAACCTCACGAAGCCGAGTTGATTTGCGCGTCCGCAACCGTACGCGCGGCAAGTCTTCCGCCGGCGGCAAGAATTCGAAGCGCGCTTCGATGCCGGCGACGACACGCTGCGCCTCCTCGACCCGGCCGTGCGTCATCAGCCAGCGCGGACTTTCCGGAATCCAGAGCCGCATGAAGAAGATCACCAGCGCCAGGCTTGCGCCGATCAGGAACGCGAGACGCCAACCGAGATCGGGGTTGATGACGGCCGGGTCGATCAGCACGAGCGAGCCGAGAGCGCCCAACGCCGCGCCGACCCAGAAACTGCCGTTGATGACCAGGTCGGTCCAGCCGCGCACGCGTGCGGGAACGAGCTCCTGGATGGTGGAATTGATGGCGGCATATTCGCCGCCGATGCCGGCGCCGGTGATAAAACGAAACAGTGCGAAGCTCGCCAGATTCCACGACGCGGCGGTCGCCGCCGTCGCCACCAGGTAAACTGACAGCGTGATGAAGAAGAGCTTCTTGCGCCCGAGCCGGTCGGTAAGCCAGCCGAAAAAGATCGCGCCGAGCACCGCGCCCGCGAGATAGGCGCTGCTCGCGAACCCGATGTCGGTGTTGGAGAAGCGCAGCGCCGGGCTGTCCTTGAGCGCGCCCGACAACGCGCCGGCGAGCGTCACTTCGAGGCCGTCGAGAATCCAGGTGATGCCGAGCGCGGCGACGACCAGCGTGTGAAACCGCCCCCAGGGCAGCCGGTCGAGCCGCGCGGGAATGTCGGTTTCAACGATGGTCTGCTGACCACTCAAGCGAGGAGCCCTGCCCACATCTCTCTCAAGGGCCTAACGCGCGGGCCTCAAGAGCGTTCAGAATCGACCCCAAAGCCCATGTCGCAGAAATGCAACATCGAATTTGAATTCAGCACAGATTCTCCACAACGGCCGCGACTCAGATAGGTGTGCGTCGATTCAACAGGTCAAGAGGCCAACGACGATGAGCCTGGATGCTGTGGACTACCGAGCCGCACAAGAAGAAGAAATCAAACAGATCAACGAAGACGTCCAGAACAGCCTGATGACGCCGGTGCGCCGGGCCGCGCTCGATGCCTTGGAGCGCGAATTCAGCGAACTCCTGAAAAAGCGCCCGCGCTAGCGGCTTCCATCCGAAATCCTTGCGATCCGCCGCGCTTCGCGCGCGGCGGATGATCGGCTATCCTGTGGGCGACGACTTCCCCGCGGACCGACACCAGCATGGATAGCGACGTCCTTCGCCGACTGCATTATGCCGCCGCGATCGCGTGCGGCGTATTCGCCGCTTTGGTCGTGCATATCGTGCTGACCGTCCTCGGCCTCGGCCTCGATTCCGTGCTGCGCGACACCGCGCTGAGCAGCAAGCAGCAATTCATCTCGGCGTTGGCCTGGTGGGCGATCGGCGGGGCGGCTTTCGCGGCCGGCTGGGCGACGGGCGCCTATCTGATCGCCGCCGCGCGCGAGCGCGAATTCATCTTCCGGCTGGCGCAGCGGTTTTTGATCGCAGTCGTATTCGTCGCCGCGACCGTCGGCGGGCTGCTCAGCAAGAGCGGCAACCTTGGCGGCACGGTGGACGTGATCGCCGGCCTCACCGCGCTGGGCTTGGGTCTTATCTGCGGATTTTGCGGCGCGCGCGTCGCCTATCTCAACGCCGAGCAGGTCTAGCCGCTATTCCTTCACCGCGCCGGTCATCGCCGAGACGTAATGCTCGACGAAGAAGGCGTAGAGGATGACGAGCGGCAGCGAGCCGATCATCGCGCCCGCCATCAGCGAGCCCCAGCGGTAGATGTCGCCATCCACCAGCGCGGTCACGATCGCGACCGGAACGGTTTTGTATTGCGTCGAGGAGATGAAGGTCAGCGCGTAGATGAATTCGTTCCAGCACAGCGTGAAGCAGAAGATGAAGGCCGAGATCAGGCCGGGAATCGCCAGTGGCAATACAATCCTGGTCAGGATCTGCCAGCGGCTGGCGCCGTCGATCAGCGCGCATTCCTCGAGCTCGAACGGGATGGTCTTGAAATAGCCCATCAAGAGCCAGGTCGAGAACGGAATGAGGATGGTCGGGTAAGTCAAAATCAGCGCGAACGGCGTGTCGAACAGGCCGTACTGAAAGACGACCGTCGACAAAGGAATGAACAGGATCGAGGGCGGCACCAGATAGGCAAGGAAGATGGCGCCGCCAACCCATTGCGCGCCTTTGTAGCGCAGCCGCACGATCGCATAGGCGGCGAGCACGCTGGCGATGATTGACAGAAACGTCGCGCAGACCGCGACCAGCATCGTGTTCCAGAGCCAGATTGGATATTCGGTCTCGAACAGCAGCTTGTGGATGTGCTTGAAGGTCGGGTTCCAGGTCCAGAACGGGCTGTAGGTGTCGAGGTCGAGCAGCTGCGCGTCCGGCTTGATCGAAGTCAGCGCCATCCAATAGAACGGAAACAACAGCACAAACAGAATGATCGACAGCGGCAGATACAGCGTCACCAGCCGCCGCGGCAGATTGTGAAGGTAGCTCATGCCTTCGGTATCGTCCGCGAGCGCCGACGAGCCGGTCAGTATGGCTTTCGGATTGGCGGCTTTGGCGGCGAGAGCGTCAGTCATTGCTCTCTCCCTGCTGCCATTTCCTGCGCTGCAGGCCGAACCACGACACCAGGATGGCCGCGAGCAGGAAAGGAATCATCGCCGTCGATATCGCGGCGCCTTCGCCCAGTTGGCCGCCCAGGATGGCGCGCTGATAGGACAGCGTCGCCATCAAATGCGTGGCGTTGACCGGGCCGCCGCGCGTCATCACCCAGATGAGCTGGAAGTCCGTGAAGGTGAACAGCACCGAGAACGTCATCACCACCGCGATGATCGGGGTGAGCAGCGGATAGGTGATGTAGCGGAAGCGCTGCCAGTTGGTCGCGCCGTCAATGGTCGCCGCCTCGTAAAGCGAGGGCGACACGGTCTGTAGCCCGGCCAAAAGCGTGATCGCGACGAATGGCACGCCGCGCCAGATATTGGCGAAGATTACCGACCAGCGTGCGTTCCAGATGTCGCCGAGGAAATTGATGTTTTCCGTGATCAGGCCCGTTTTCTTGAGCGACCAGGAAATAATGGAGAACTGCGGATCGAACAGCCACCAGAACGCGATCGCCGACAGCACCGTCGGCACGATGAAGGGCACCAGCACCAGCGCGCGGATGATCGCCTTGAACGGCAGCCGCTCGTTGAGCAGCAGCGCGAGATAGAGCCCGACGGCAAATTTGATGATGCTGGCGACGCTGGTGTAGAGCAGCGTGTTGAATACCGAGAGCCAGAACGTCGAGTCGCCCCAAAGCCATTCGTAGTTTTCCAGCGCGACAAAGACGCCGGACCGGCCGATGCGCGCGTCGGTGAAAGACAGCCAGACACCGAGGCCGAGCGGATAAGCCAGGAACAAGATCAGGAAAGCCGCGGCCGGCAGCATGAACCAGATCGCCAGCCAGTTCTTGTTGACCTTCAACTGATCCCAGCGCGTAGCTTCGCGATAGGCGGGTTTGGCCGGGTTCTGCTCGAGCGCGATCGTCATTGCCGATACTGGTGCCGACTTGCGTCAGAAATAGAACCGGCGGGCGGTTTGACCGCCCGCCGGAATGTTCGTCTAGCGATAAATCCGCTTCAATTGCCGCTCTGCGATCGCGATCGAGCCCTTCACGTCTTCACGGCCCGTGCAGTGGTTGGCAAACATGTCGACGACGATAAAGTCGGCGATTGCGGTCGCCGCTTTTTCACCGACCGAGCCGAGCCCGCCCGCAGTGCGTGTGCGCTTGGCCACGTCGCGGAACGGCGTCGCCTTCGGATCGGCGGTCCACACCGGGTTACTGTCGTAGGCGTTGAGGCAGTGCGTGAGATAGCCCTTCGCCGACTGGATCCACGGGTTGAAGTTGTCCGCCTCCAGCATGAACGCCATTAGGGCCTTACAGGCCTGCGGATACTTGGTGTAGGTCATCGCCATCACCGGATACATCAGATGCAGCTCGGTCGGCTTGCCGCTCACGCCGACCGGGAAATAGGCGTGGTCCATGTCGGCGGCGATCTGCTTGGCGCTGTTTTGCGCCGCGACATAGATCGAGATGCCGTTGTTGGTCCAGCTGATTTCGCCGGCGAGGAACGCCTTGTTGTTGGACGAGTCGTTCCAGGCCGCCGTGCCGGAGATCATGTTGCCATAGAGCTGCTTGGCATATTCCAGCGCCTTGGCGGTTTCCGGCGAATTGATGATGACCTTGTCGTTCTTGTCGACGACCTCGCCGCCGTTCGACCACAAGCACCAATAGGCCCAGCTATTGGCGTCGCCTGAAGCGTGTCCGAGCGCGAAGCCACCCGGCGTGCCCTGCGCCTTCATCGCCTTGGTGTATTCGAGGAAGGCGTCGAGCTTGTCCGGGAATTTCGAGAAGCCGGCTTTCTTCGACGCTTCGATGCGATAGTTCATCAGCGCGCCTGAATAGCAGATCGGGATGCAGATCCACTTGTTGCCGCTATGGCCATACTTTACCGCGCTGTCGACCCAGCCGCCGTACTTCTTGCCGAGGTAATTGGCGACGTCGGTGACGTCCATGCACTTTTGCGGGAACAGATGCGGCAGCGAGTAGAGCCCCCAGAACAGATCGGGGCCGGTGCCGGTGTTGGCCGCAACCGACGCCTTTGGCTGCACGTCTTCATACGACTCGCGGGAGATTTCGACCGGAACGCCGGTTGCCTTGGTGAAAGCAGCAATCAGTTTCACGAATGCGTCGTCTTCCGACTGCACGAAATATTTCCAGCGCAGCATCGAGAGCTTGGCGCCCTTCTCCGGCTTCCATTGCGCGTTTTGCGCCCAGGCCTTCGCCCACTCGAGCAAGGCCGGGCCGGTTAGCGCACTGGCGGCGCCGAGTGCCGTGCCGCCCTTGACCAGGGCGCGCCGCGTAAATCGGTTCATTGTCGTTCCTCCGTTTGTGTTGTTAAGCAGTGAGACGTTTTCCGGTCGCCTGATCGAATAAATGGACCAGATGCCGATCGGGTTGGAGCCGGATCTTGTCGCCCGGCTTGAATTGGTGACGTTCGCGGAACACCGCGACCACTTCTTCTCCGCCAAGCTTGGCGAAAACCTGTGTTTCCGAGCCGGTGGGCTCGACCACGACGATTTCGGCTTCAGCGCCGTCGTCGGCGATGGTGAAATGCTCAGGCCGGATACCATAGACCGCGGGCCGGCCGTCGGAGCTCGAGGGCGCAGACGCCAGCGGCAGCTTCACGCCATTCGGCCCCTCGAAGGCGGCGCTGCCGTTCACTTTGACTTTGCCCTTGAGGAAATTCATCGCGGGCGAGCCGATGAAGCCTGCAACGAACTGGTTGGCGGGCTTGTCGTAGAGCTCGAGCGGCGTGCCGATTTGCTCGACCAGGCCTTCGTGCATCACCACGATCTTGTCGGCCATGGTCATGGCCTCGATCTGGTCATGCGTGACATAGACGGTCGTGGTGCGCAGCCGCTGATGCAATTCCTTGATCTCGGTGCGCATCTGCACGCGCAGCTTGGCGTCGAGATTGGACAGCGGCTCGTCAAACAGGAACACCTGCGGGTCGCGCACGATGGCGCGGCCCATGGCGACGCGCTGGCGTTGGCCGCCGGAGAGCTGACGCGGAAAACGCGCAAGATAAGGCTGCAGGCCGAGAATATCGGCCGCGCGTTGCACGCGCGTTTCGATCTCGCTCTTGGAAGCACCGCGCAGTTGCAACGAAAACGCCATATTGGCCGCGACGGTCATATGCGGATAGAGCGCGTAGTTCTGGAACACCATCGCGACATCGCGCTCTTTCGGCGGCACATTGTTCACGACGCGATCGCCGATACGGATTTCGCCCGCGGTGATGTTCTCAAGACCCGCAATCATGCGCAGCAAGGTGGACTTGCCGCAGCCCGACGGCCCAACCAGTACGACAAACTCTCCGTCGTTG
>JBAUHH010000407.1:0-11031 GCA_049680165.1 Pseudolabrys sp. | reverse complement strand
AACAAAAAGAGTGCCGGGAGGAACGGACGATGCAGATCAAGCGCACGCTGACCTTCATCGAGGAAATCGCCGAGGAAGCGGGACAGCGCGCCGATCCGCCGCTGCGCAAGGTCGCGGTCGCGGCCATTATCGACAATCCGTTCGCGGGGCGCTTCGAGCGCAACCTGCAGCCGCTGACCGACGCCAGCGCCGATGTCGGCCGCATTATCTGCAAGCTCGCAATCGCGATGCTCGCGCCGCACAAGGCGCAAAGCTACGGCAAGGCGGCGATCATCGGCATCAACGGCGAGCAGGAGCACGGCGTCGCCATGCTCACGACCGTGTTCGGCAACGTCATGCGCGAAGCCGCCGGCGGCGGCAAGGCGTGGATTTCATCGATCACGAAACGCGCGGCGCCGGGCGCCACCATCGACATTCCGCTCGCGCACAAGGACGCGCTCTACGTCCGCTCGCATTACGACGGCATCACGATCACCCTGCCCGACGCGCCGCTGCCGAACGAGCTGGCGATCATTTGCGCGTTTGCGAGCCGCGGCCGGCCCAATCATCGCGTGGGCGGGCTGGCGGCGAGCGAGATCAAAGGCGCCGACGGCCTGACATGACGCCAGCGGAGAAACATTGCGTGCGTAAATTACGGAGCCGGCCATGACGACCTGCAAAACGGGTGCAGAGCACATCAAGTCCCTCAAGGACGGCCGCACGGTCTATATCGACGGCAAGCTCGTGCCCGACGTCACCGAGCATCCGGCGTTCCGCAATTCCGTCAAGTCAGCGGCGATGCTGTACGACTATCAGGCCAAGCCGGAAAACATCGAGCTGATGACGTTCGTGCCGGACGGCTCGAACCGGCGTGTCAACCGCGCCTGGCAAATGCCGCGCAACTACGCCGAGCTGGTGCAGCGGCGCAAAGCCATGCAGGCATGGGCCCGCCTCTCCTACGGCTTCATGGGCCGCTCGCCGGATCATCTCGCCTCCGCGCTGGTCGGCCAGCGCATGGGCATCGAGGTGTTCGAGAAGCACGGGCCGAAGCGCGCGCAGGCGCTGCGCGACTATTTCGAGGAAGCGAGCCGCAACGATTATTTCCTCACCTACGTGATCATCAATCCGCAGGCCGAGCGCGCGAAGGATTGGGGCGAACAGAAAATGGAACTGGTCGCGCGCATCGTGGACGAGGATTCCGGCGGCATCACCATCCGCGGCGCCAAGATGCTCGGCACCAGCTCGATCATGGCCAACGAGGTGTTCGTCGCCAACCTGCAACCGCTCAAGCCCGGCGAGGAGGACCTCGCCTTCTCCTGCGCGCTGCCGATGAATGCCAAGGGCATGCGCGTGCTGTCGCGCAAATCCTACGAAGCGGCCGCCGTCTCGATCTTCGACAATCCGATCTCGTCGCGCTTCGACGAGAACGACGCGCTGATCTACTTCGACGACGTCAAGGTGCCTTGGGAGCGTGTGTTCGTGCACAAGGACCCCGACATGTGCCGCGCCCAATTCCACGACACGGCGGGCCATACCTATCAGAACTACCAATCGCAGATACGCCTGTCGGTGAAGGTCAAGTTCCTGATCGGGCTTGCGCACCGCATCACCGAGGCGATCGGCACCACCAATATTCCATCCGTGCGCGAGCAACTCGGTTCCCTGGCGGCGCACGGCAGCATGGTCGACGCCATGATGGCCGGCATGGAGGCGGAAGGCTCGATGCGCGGCGAATGGTACGTGCCGAACAAGCACTTCATGTATTCCGCGCAGGTGCTCACGCAGGATCTCTATCCGCGCATCGTCAACACGCTGCGCGAACTATCCGGCGGCGCGCTGATCATGCTGCCGTCCTCGATCCACGACTTCGAGGACCCGCAACTCAAAAAGATCATCGACCTCACGCAGCGCGCGGCCAAGATGGGGCCGGAAGAGAAGGTCAAGTTCCTGAAAGCCGCGTGGGACGCCATCGGCTCGGAATTCGGCTCGCGGCACACGCAATACGAAATGTTCTACGCGGGCGCGCGGTTCGTCACCACCGGCCACAGCTACCGCACCTACGACTGGGACGGCGCGACCGGCATGGTCGACAGCCTGATGAATTCCTATCAGCTCGCCGACGAGCTCGGCCGCAAGCCGAACTAGGAGAGATCGGCAGCGCCATGAAAGTCGCCATCGTCAACCTCGGTCAGATCGTCTCCGGCAATTGGCGCGAGCCTTTTGCCAGCGGCGACACGATCGTCGTTGACGGCGAGAAGATTGCGTCCGTCGGCACGGCATCCGCGGACGCGGTTAAGTCGGCCGACGTCGTCATCGACGCTGACGGCATGACGGCGATCCCCGGCCTGATCGACTCGCACGTGCACATCACTTTCGGCGATTACACGCCGCGCCAGCGCACGGTCGGTTATCTCGAAAGCTACGTGCACGGCGGCACCACGACTGCGATCTCCGCTTCGGAGGTCCACGTTCCCGGGAGGCCGCGCGACGTCGAAGGCGTGAAGGCGCTCGCCGTCGCGGCGCAACGCTGCTTCGCCGAGTACCGGCCGGGCGGCATGCGCGTGATCGCCGGCTCGGTAATCCTGGAGCCAGGCCTGAAGGAATCCGATTTCCGCGAGCTGGCGCAGAAAGGCGTTAAGCTAGCGAAAGCCGGCTTCGGTGCGGTCAAGACGTCATACGACTATGTGCCGCTGGTCGCGGACGCCAAGGCCGCGGGGCTGATCACCACCTGCCACACTGGCGGCTCGTCGATTCCGGGCTCGGGCGCGATCACCGGCGATCATCTCCTGAAGATGCATCCGCACGTGTCGTTCCACATCAACGGCGGGCCGACCGCGATGCCGGATGCGGACTTCGAGCGCGTCATCAAGGAATCCAAGATCGCCTTGCAGGTCTGCACCGCCGGCAACCTGCGCACCACCCTGCTCTGCGCGCGCCTCGCTGACGCCAACGGCGCGTTCGACCGCTTCATTATCGCGACCGACACGCCGACCGGCAGCGGCATCATGCCGCTCGGCATGCTCTACACCATCGCGCATCTGTCGAGCCTGACCGACATGGCGCCCGAGCGCTTCATCTGCGCGGCCACCGGCAGCAACGCGCGCGTTTACGGCCTCGACAGCGGCCTGCTCGCGCCCGGCAAGGCGGCCGACATCGTGCTCATCGACGCGCCGGACGGCGGCACGCAGAAGACCGCGCTCGCCGCCATCAAGCACGGCGACATCGCGGCGATCGGCGCGGTCGTCACCGCGGGCGTGCCGCGCTTCGTCGGGCGCAGCCGCAACACGCCGGCGACCACGCGCAAGGCGCGCGTTGCGGCTTCGCGCATCACGCAAGATTTTTCCGCGGCGGCCCATTGACATGCATCTCCAAGAAAAAATGCAGCCGGCCTGAGGACGAGATGTTTTACCAGCAAATGATCAACGGCCTGATGCTCGGCGCATCCTATTCGCTGGTGGCGATCGGCTACACGCTGATCTTCGGCGTGCTCAACTTGCTCTACTTCGCGCACGGCGAAGTGTTCATGGTCGGCGCGTTCGTCGGCCTGTTCCTGGTCATCTATGCCGGCGCCAACATCTATGTCGCGTTGCTGGGCGCGATGGTCGCGTGTGCGCTCCTCGGAGCGCTGGCGTTCTTCGTCGCAGTCCGCCCGGTCCCGAAAGACCGCCCGCTGGCGCCGCTGATCAGCACCATCGGCCTCACCATCGTCCTGCAAAACCTCGCGATTTACGTTTTCGGCGGCCAGCAGTTCTCTTTCCCCGAGACGATCCACCAGACGCTCTACCACATCGGGCCGGTCACCATCAGTTCGGTGCAACTCTTCATCCTCGGCATCGCGATCGCGCTGATGGTTGCGCTCTGGCTGTTCATCGAGCGCACCAAGCTCGGCCGCGCCATGCGGGCGGTTGCGGAGAACCACGAGACCGCCGCGCTGCTCGGCGTCAACGTCAACCGTGTCGTGCTCATTACATTCATGGTTGGCTCCGGCATCGCGGGCATCGCCGGCGTGCTCGACGGCCTCAAGAACAGCAGTGTTTCGCCGTTTATGGGGCTCGGCGCCGCGGTCAAAGGCCTGATCGTGATGCTGCTCGGCGGTCTAGGCAACGTGCCAGGCGCCATGGTCGCCGGTCTGCTGCTCGGCATGATCGAGATCCTGTCGGCCGCCTACATCGGCACCACCGAGCGCGATTTCTTCTCGTTCTTGATCCTGATCCTCATCCTGCTTTACCGGCCGACCGGACTGTTCGGCACGCGCACAGCCGAACAAAGGTAGCCATGTTCAGCGGCCTCATCGACAACTACACGCAATCGATCTTGGTCTTTGCGGCCATTCACATCATTGCCGCCTACAGTTTCTTTGCGCCGTTCAAAACGGGCCAGGTTTCGCTCGGCCAGGCCGGCTTCATGGGCATCGGCGCCTATGCCTCGGCGATCCTGACGCAGAAGATGGGCCTGCCGTTCGCGGTCGCGTTGCCGTTCGGCGGCGTCGTCGCGGGCATCATTGGCGTCGTGGTCGGATTTCCGGCGCTGCGCATCAAGGGCGTCTACCTGCTGCTGCTCACGCTCGGCTTTTCGGAAATCGTGCAGGTCATCATCCTGAGCTGGGACTACACCGGCGGCGCGCAGGGCTTTCGCAACATTCCGTTCAATCCGCGCACGCTGGAATGGTGCATCGCCCTAATCGCCCTGCTGATGATCTTTTTCGCGCGGCTCGAACGCTCGAGCCTCGGCCGCGCCATGGACTCGATCGAGCAGGACGAGACCGCCGCCGAGGTGATGGGCATCGACGTCGTGCGCATCAAATTGCTGGCGTTCGGCATCGGCGCGGCGATCGCGGGCATCGCCGGCGCGCTCTACGCGCATCACACGACTTACGTCGATTCGAGCACGTTCAATATCATGCTGGCGATCGAGATCCTGACCTATGTCGTGGTCGGCGGCGGCAGCACGTTCTGGGGGCCCGCGCTCGGCGCTTTCGTGCTCACGCTGCTGCCGGAGTTCCTGCGCACGCTGCGCGAATGGCTGGAGCTAGTGCCGGTCGAGTGGACCAGCGCGTTCCCGATGAACCGCGTGTACGATTTCCTGCACCAATTCCTCGATTTCGAAAATGCAAAACGGCTGATCGCCTACGGCATCATCCTGATCGTGATGATGATCGTGCGGCCCGACGGTCTGCTCACCCGTGATTCCATGCGCTGGGCTTCCCTTGCGCGCTGGAGGAACGGCGGTGGCTGAAGCGCGCAGCACCTGCCTCGCCATCGACGGCCTGACCAAGCGGTTCGGCGGCTTCTACGCGCTCAACGACGTGAGCATGGACGTCGCCACCGGCCACATCCACGCGCTGATCGGGCCGAACGGCGCCGGCAAGACGACGTTCTTCAATCTCATCACCGGCGTGCTGCCCGCCGATTCCGGGCGCATCGTGTTCGAGGGAGAACCGCTGGACCACACGCGGCCGTCGAAACGAACGATCAAGGGCATCGCGCGCACGTTCCAGAACATCCGGCTGTTCCCGCACCTCACCGTGCTGGAAACCGTCATGGTCGGCGAGCATTGCCGCTCTTATCCGTCCGTCACGGGCGCGCTGATGCAGGTCGTGCTGCAACGGCCCTTCGGCGAGGCGCAAGAAGAGCGCACGATGCGCGCGCATGCGATGGAGCTTCTGGAATTCCTCGGCCTTGCCGGCAAGCACGCGGCCAAATCGTCCGATCTCGCTTATGGCGATCAACGCCGGCTCGAGCTTGCGCGCGCGTTGGCGACGCAGCCGCGGCTGTTGCTGCTCGACGAACCGGCCGCCGGCATGAATCCGCACGAGACCGAAGCGCTGGACGAAGTCATCACCAGCGTCCGCGACCGCGGCGTCACGATCATCCTGGTCGAGCACGACATGCGGCTGGTGATGGGCATTTCCGACCGCGTCACGGTACTCAATTTCGGCACCAAGATCGCCAATGGCGTTCCCGATGAAATCCAGAAAGACCCGAAGGTGATCGAAGCCTATCTGGGCGAGGACGCGGTGCTATGACGATGCTGTCGGTCCAGAGCCTGCGCGCGGGTTACGGCAAGATCGAGGTGCTGCGCGACGTCAGCATCGCGATCGAGCAAGGACAGATCGTGACGCTGATCGGCGCCAATGGCGCCGGCAAGACCACGCTGCTGAAAACCATTTCGGGGCTGATCCGGCCTACTGCCGGCAAAATCGAATTCGAGGGCAAGAGCATCGCCCGCGTGGCGCCGCACAGGATCGCAAGTCTCGGCATGAGCCACGTGCCGGAAGGCCGCGCCATCCTCAAGCGCATGACGGTTATCGACAACCTGCGCATGGGCGCCTACGTCCGCTCCGACAAGGACGTCGAGCGCGACATCGCGGCAGTGCTCGAACGCTTCCCGGCTCTGTCCGCGCGGCGCGAGCAGATGGCCGCGACGCTGAGCGGCGGCGAGCAGCAAATGCTCGCGATCGGACGCGCGCTGGTGGCGCGTCCGCGGCTGCTGCTGCTGGACGAGCCGTCGCTGGGGCTTGCCCCGAAATTCATTACGCTGATTTTCCAGACGCTGCGTGAGCTCAAGGCCGAAGGCAAAACCATCCTTCTGGTCGAGCAGAACGCGCGCAAGGCCCTCCAGGTCGCGGACCATGGCTATGTCATGGAGCGCGGCCGGATCGCGCTGAGCGGGACGGGCCAGGAACTACTGAACATGCCGGAGGTCCAGCGCACGTATCTGGGACAGAGCGCCGCATGAAACACGCAACGCACACAGGATGTCATTTCCCGGGATTAGGGATAAGATATTCCAAAATAAGAATTCGTGGGGCGGTGCGCGATCGGACACATGAACGATCTCGATCAAGCAACCAAGTGGGAGGGTAAGTAAATGAAACGTGCAATAAATCTGATCATGTCACTGGCCGCCGCGGCGATGGTGTTCGCGGCGTTGCCCCTGCACCAGGCCGATGCGGCCAAGCTTGCCGGGCGCAACGTCAAGATCGGCTGTCTTGTGCCGCTGACCGGCAAGGGCGCCGAGTGGGGCCAGGGCGCCAAGCCCTCGATCGACCTCGCGGTCGAGGAGATCAATAAAAAGGGCGGCATCGGCGGCTTGCCGATCGAGATGGTCTGCTACGACGACCAGACGCTCGAATCCGAAGCACTCAACGCCATGAACCGCCTGGTCGATCGCGACAAGGTGCTGGCGGTGGTGGGCCCCTGCTTCAGCGGGCCGTTCGAGACCATCGCGCCGCAGCTCGACGCGCGCTTCAAGACGGCGATCGATTCCTATTGCTCGGCGAAGCCCGGTCTCTCGGCGATGAGCAAGTGGGCGTTCCGCAACACGCTCACCAGCGACAAGCAGCTCAAGCCGGTAGTCGATGCCTGGCTCAAGGACTACAAGATCAAGAAAGTCGTCATCATCTATGACGCCGAAGATGCGGTTTCCAAGGGTGAAGGCGCGTCGGTGCTGCCGAAGTTGCTCAAGGATCACGGCGTCGAAATTCTCGACAGCCTGACCTATCGCACCAAGGATACCGACTATTCGGCGCAGGTGACGAAAGCGAAGTCGCTCGGCGCCGAAGGCATCGCGCTTGGCGCCTGCTACCAGAACGCCGCCGCGATCGCCAAGGAGATGGCGAAGCAGGGCTTCAAGGTGCCGATCATCGGAGGCGCCTGCGCCGGCGCGCCGGGCTACATCGACATCGCCGGCAAGGCTGCGGAAGGCACGTACATGTCGACGGCGGCGTGGCTCGACGATCCGCGTCCGGAAGTCCAGGCCTACGTCAAGAAGATCAAGCCGCTGCTGCACGGCCAGTTGCCGCCCTATAGCGGCCCGCGTTCGTACGACATCGTGTACTCGTTCAAGTACTGCTTCGAGAAAGCCGGCATTACCAACAAGCCGGCCGATCTCGACAGCGACCGCGACAAGATCCGTCAATGCCTAGGCACGCTCAAGGATTTCCCGGGCGTGGCCGGACCGATCACCATGGACGCGGTGCGTGACGGCACCGGCATCACCGCCATCCTGAAGGTGGTCAACGGAAAATACGTCAACATCGCCAAGTAAGCGGCGGTTGACGACGGGAAGGATGCAAAACGGCGCTCCGCGCGCGGAGCGCCGTTTTTGCTCGGCCGCTTGCACGCGCCGGCAATTAGGCAAGAATAGACCGTTCAGAAATATCGCAGCATGACGGCAACCGAAAATCGCTGGTGCGGCCAGTCGGTGGAGCGCGTTGAAGACGGCCCGCTCCTGACCGGACGCGGCCGTTTCATTGACGACCTCGGCGTGCGGCCGGGCACGCTGCATGCCGCCGTCCTGCGCTCGCCGCACGCGCACGCAAAAATCCGTGCGATCGATACCGAGGCCGCGCGTCAAGTGCCGGGCGTCGCCGCCGTCATCACCGGCGTCGAAGTGACCGCGCTGTCGGCGAGCCTGGTCGTCGGCGTGAAGGCGCCGATCGAATGCTGGCCAATCGCGGTCGGACGCGTGCGCTACGCCGGCGAGCCGGTCGCTGTCGTCGTCGCACGCGACCGTTATCTTGCCGAGGACGCGCTTGAGCTGATCGAGGTCGACTACGAGCCGCTGGCGGCGGTCGTCGATCCCCTCGCCGCGCTCGATCCCAAGCAACCCATCCTGCACGACGGGCTTGGCTCGAATATCGCGAGCGAGCGCTCGTTCCGCTATGGCGATCCGGAGCGCGCTTTTGCCGATGCGGCACATCGTGTTTCGGTCACGGTCCGCTATCCGCGCAATTCATGCACGCCGATCGAGACCTACGGTCTGGTGGCCGAATACGACGCGAACGAGGACGCCTACGACGTCCTGTCCAACTTCATGGGTCCGTTCAGCCTGCACGCCGTGATGGCGCGCGCGCTGAAAGTGCCGGGCAATCGCTTGCGCCTGCGCACGCCGCCGGATTCCGGCGGCAGCTTCGGCGTCAAGCAGGGCATTTTTCCTTACATCGTGCTGATGGGCGCGGCGGCGCGCGCCACCGGCCGGCCGGTGAAATGGATCGAGGACCGCCTCGAGCACCTCCTGGCGTCCGTTTCCGCGACCAATCGCGTGACGACGCTCGAAGCGGCGGTCGATGCGGACGGGCGCATACGCGCGTTGGCGTGGGATCAACTCGAGGACGTCGGCGCGCACATCCGCGCGCCCGAGCCGGCCACGCTCTACCGCATGCACGGCAATCTCACCGGCGCCTACGACATCCGGCATGTCTCGGTGCGCAACCGCGTCGTGCTCACCAACAAGACGCCGACCGGATTGAACCGCGGCTTCGGCGGCCCGCAGATGTATTACCCGCTCGAGCGATTGATGCAGCGCATCGCGGTCGAGCTCAAGCTCGATCCGGTCGACGTCATCCGGAAAAACCTGGTGCCTTCCGGTGCATTTCCGTACCGCACGGCGACCGGCGCCACGCTCGATTCCGGCGACTATCCCAAAGCATTCGAAGCGGCGCTCGCGCAAGGCGGCCTCGCCGAACTGCGCGAGCGGCAGAAGCAGGCGCGCGCGCAAGGCCGCATCTACGGCATCGGGTTGACCGCGGCGGTCGAGCCGAGCGTCTCCAACATGGGCTACATCACCACGGTGCTGACGCCGGAGGAGCGACGCAAGGCGGGCCCGAAGAACGGCGCGCAGGCAACCGCGACCGTGGCGCTCGATCCGCTCGGCGGCGTTTCGGTTCAGGTCGCCTCCGTGCCGCAGGGCCAGGGGCACCGCACGGTGCTGTCGCAAATCGTCGCCGACGTGCTTGGCCTCAAGCCATCCGACATTCGTGTCGTGGCGGAGCTCGATACGGCAAAAGACGCCTGGTCGATCGCGTCAGGCAATTATTCCAGCCGGTTCGCGGCCGCGGTCGGCGGCGCGGCGCACCTTGCGGCTGAGAAAATCAAGGCGAAGCTCGCCCGATCGGCGGCATCACAACTCAATGTCGCGGCCGATGACGTGGAATTTTCCGGAGGCCGCGCCCGCGCGCGCGGCAATCCCGACAATGCCATTGCGTTTTCGCGGCTCGCCGCCGCCAGCCACTGGTCGCCCGGCCTTGTCGCCGAAGAGAACCAGGCGTTGCGCGAGACGGTGTTCTGGACGCCGCCCGAACTGACGCCGCCGACCGAGAACGACGAGATCAATTCGTCGCTCTGTCACGGATTCATTTTCGACTTCTGCGGCGTCGAGATCGACCGCGTCACCGGCGCAGTACGCATCGACAAATACGTGACCATGCACGACTGCGGCCGCATCCTGCATCCCGGCATGGTCGCAGGCCAGGTGACCGGCGGCTTCGCGCAGGCGCTCGGCGCGGCGCTGTACGAAGAATACGCCTATTCGCCGGATGGCGCGTTCCTGAGCGGCACGTTCGCCGACTACCTGCTGCCGACGACGACGGAAGTGCCGACGCCGCTCATCCTGCATATCGAGACGCCGTCGCCGTACACGCCGCTCGGCGCCAAGGGCGTCGGCGAAGGCAATTGCATGAGCACGCCGGTGTGCCTCGCGAATGCGGTGGCCGACGCGCTGGGCTTAGCATCAATCGACCTGCCGATGACGCCGGCGAAGCTCGCCGCGCATATTCATGCGGGCGAAAAGACCGCGCGGGGGCGCGCATGAAGCCCGCGCGCTTCGACTACATCCGCGCCGCGACGCTCGCCGAAGCGCACGCCGCGCTGGCCGAAGGCGGCGACGACGCGCGCATAATCGCCGGCGGCCAAAGCCTTGTGCCGATGCTGTCGATGCGCTTGGCGAGGCCGAATGTGCTGATCGACATCATGCATCTTCCCGCGTTGGCGAAAATCGAAGTCAAAGGCGATACAATTCGCATAGGCGCCGCGATACGGCAGGCCGAATTGCTGGCCTGGCCGGAATTGGGCGACCGGCAGCCGCTGCTCGCCGCCGCCTTGCCGTGGGTCGGGCACGCGCAGACCCGCAGCCGCGGCACGGTCTGCGGCTCGACCGCGCATGCCGATCCGAGCGCCGAGATCCCGCTGGCGCTGCTGGCGCTCAAGGGCGCGGTCGAATTGTCGTCGCAGAAGAGTCGCCGTCGCGTGGCGGCGGATGACTTCTTCACCG
>JBAUHH010000406.1:0-16930 GCA_049680165.1 Pseudolabrys sp. | reverse complement strand
CGTGGTCGAACGGCAAGGTCGGCCTCAACGGCATTTCGTATTACGGCATCAACCAGTGGCACGTCGCGTCATTGCAGCCGCCGCACCTTGCCGCCATGTGCGTGTGGGAAGGCGCCGCCGACTGGTACCGCGATATGACGCATCACGGCGGCATTCTCTCCACGTTCTGGGAGAACTGGTACGACATGCAGGTGAAGACCGTGCAATACGGCGCCGGCGAGCGCGGCAAGCGCAGCCGCGTGCACGGCGACCTGGTGTGCGGGCCGGAAACTTTCTCCGAGGCGGAGCTGGCACGGAACCGCGCCAATTTCGGCGACGACATCCGCGCGCATCCGCTCGACGACGACTATCACAAGGCGCGCTCGCCGCGCTGGGACAAGATCACGACGCCGCTGTTCACCGCCGCCAACTGGGGCGGGCAAGGTTTGCATCCGCGTGGCAATTTCGAGGGCTTCGTGCGCGCCGCTTCGAAGCAGAAATGGCTGGAAGCACACGGCATCGAACACTGGACGCATTTCTATACCGACTATGGCCGCGAGCAGCAGAAGCGCTTCTTCGATCATTTTCTGCACGGCAAGGACACGAGTTGGTCGAAGCAGCCGAAAGTGCAGCTCAACGTGCGCCATCCCGGCGAACGGTTCGTGTCCCGCGCCGAGAGCGAATGGCCGCTCAAGCGCACCAAGTGGATCAGGCTCTATCTCGATCCTGCGACCATGACGCTGGCGCAAAAGAAGCCGTCGGGCAGCGCGCGGTTGAAATTCGCGGCGATGGGCGACGGCCTCACCTTCCTGACGCCGCCGATGGAAACCGAGACCGAGATCACCGGCCCTTCCGCGCTCAAGCTGTTTGCGTCGTCGTCCACCAAGGACGCCGATTTCTTCATTGTGCTGCGCGTCTTCTCCGGCGACCTGAAGGAAGTCGTGTTCCAGGGCGCGATCGATCCGCACACGCCGATCGCGCAAGGCTGGCTGCGCGCATCGCATCGAAGGCTCGATCCGAAACTGTCGACGCCCTATCGGCCGTACCACACGCACGACCGCATCCAGCCGCTGCGCAAGGGCGAGGTGGTCGAGCTCGACATCGAAATCTGGCCGACGTCGATTGTGGTGCCGGCGGGCTATCGCATCGGCGTATCGATCCGCGGCAAGGATTACGAATATGGCGGCGCGAGCGGCGGCAAGCTGTCCAACTTTAAAAACGAACTCAAGGGCTGCGGGCCGTTCCTGCACGACGATCCGGCCGACCGGCCGATGAAGGTATTCAACGGCATCACGACGCTGCTTTTCGGCCGCGGGCGAGCGCCTTATGTGCTGCTTCCGGTCATTCCGCCGAAAAAGCGGGCAACGCCCGCGCGCAGCCCTCGCCGATAGAACCGGTCCGGCGCAATTCTCGCGGACGGGCGCGCAAGGCGCCCGCCGTGCGACAAAATCATTCAGGCCCTCCTTTCAGGCACTTGGCAGTGTTTACTGATGGCAATCCTGGGGTAAGCTGCCCACAAATCCTTCGCTTAAAAAGAAGGAATCGGGGGGAAATGAATACGCAGTTCTGGGTGATCCAGGCCTTCAACGGCATTTCCTACGGCGCGTTGCTTTTTCTCGTCGGCAGCGGGCTGTCGCTGATCTTCGGCGTGATGCGCATCGTCAATCTTGCGCACGGCTCCTACTTCCTGCTCGGCGGCTATATCGCGATCTCGGTGATCGCGGCTACCGGTTCGTGGGCGCTGTCGATTCCGGTCGCGGCGCTTGCGGTCGCAATCATCGGCATGGTGATGGAGCGCGTTTTCCTGCGGCCGCTCGGTTTCGATCCGCTGCGGCAGGTGCTGCTCACGGTCGGGTTTGCCTTCCTGTTTCAGCAGGCGGCGCTCGATATCTGGGGCGGCAACAACATGGACATTACGCCGGATCAGCCGCTGACCGTCAGCGTCGTGATCGGCGGCATTTATTTTCCGGCCTATCGCATGTTCATGATCGGCCTTGCGCTGGTGATCGGCATCGGCATCTGGCTGGTGATGGAGAAAACGCGCATGGGCGCCGCGGTGCGCGCGACCGTCGATGACGCGCAGATGGCGCGCGGCGTCGGCATCGACACCAACCGCATCTCGATGTTCATTTTCGCGCTCGGCGCGTTCCTCGCCGCCGTCGGCGGCGTGATCGGCGGCGCATTCCTCGGCGTCTATCCCGGGCTGGACTTCGAGATGCTGCCGCTCGCCTTCGCGGTGGTCATCATCGGCGGCATGGGCAGCCTGGGCGGCGCCGCGATCGGCGCGCTGGCGGTCGGGCTTGCCGACAATTTCGGCAAGGCGCTGTTCCCCGAAATTTCCTATTTCACGCTTTACGCGCCGATGGTCCTGATCCTGGCGATCAAGCCGACCGGCCTGTTCGGACGGGAGTGAAACGCGATGGACAGCCGGAAAATAAAAATCCTGATGGTCGTCGCGGTGCTGCTGGCGCTCGTTTATATTATCCCGCACTCCAACTCATTCGTTGTGTTGCTGGCCACGCGAGCGCTGGTATTCGCGATTCTAGCGATGAGCGTCGACCTCCTGCTCGGCTTCACCGGCCTCGCGTCGCTCGGCCAGGCCGCCTATTTCGGAATGGGCGCCTACCTCACCGCTATTATGGCCACGCGGTATCATTTCGGTTTGGGCTGGGATTTCTGGCTGCTTGTCCTGCTCGGCATATTCGCCGGCGCGGCGCTGGCGGCCTTTTTCGGACTGTTCGCCATACGCGCGAGCAATGTCTATTTCCTGATGATCACGCTCGCCCTCGGCCAGTGCGTCTGGGGTCTTGCTTACCGCTGGAGCTCAATGACCGGCGGCGACAACGGCATCAATGTCCCCGTGCGTCCGAACTTCGGCCTCGACCTCACCGATCAGAATACTTTTTTCTACCTTATTTTCGCGTTCTTTGCCGTTTCGCTCGGCCTGCTGTACCTGCTGATCCGCTCGCCGTTCGGCGCCACGCTGATGGGTATCCGCGAGCGCGAATTGCGCATGCAGATCCTCGGCTACAATATCTGGCTGCACAAATACATCGCCTTCATCATCGCCGGTGCTTTTGGCGGTCTGTCCGGGGTACTGTGGGCATTCACCAATGGCATCGTAAGTCCGGAAACGGTCGTGCTGACGACGTCGGTCGACGCTTTGCTGATGGTGGTGCTCGGCGGTGCCGGCACCCTGGTCGGCGGCGTGCTCGGCTCTGCCATCGTATTCGGCGTACGCGAATATCTGAGCACGCTGGTGCCGTGGTGGCAGTACGTGCTTGGCGGGATTTACGTGCTCACGATTCTCTATTTGCCGAGTGGCCTCATGGGCATTCCAGCCCACATCCACCAATGGTGGACGCAGCAAGGCAAAGACAAGGAACCGGAGAAATTGGCGCCCGTGACTTCCTGACGTGAGGCGGAAGACCACGGCAACAAGGGAGGAAGGACTATGACAACGACATTGAGACGGCTCAGTCCATTGCTGGCAATTGCCGGCATCGGAATCGGTATGACTTCACCTGCCGGCGCCGAAGAACTGCGCATCGGCTTCATCGCACCGACGACCGGCATCTTCGCCCAGGTCGGCAAGGATATGGTCAACGGCTTTCAGCTTTATCTCGACGAGCATCACGGCAAATTGGGCGGCATGGACGTGAAGTTCATCGTCGAGGATAGCCAAGGCAAGGGCGACACCTCGGTCACCAAGGCGAAGAAGCTGGTGTTGCAGGATCACGTGCACATGTTTATCGGCGGCCTGCTCGCCTCCACCGGATACGCGCTGGCGCCAGTCAGCAACAGCGAAAAGACGCTCTATATCGCGCCGGTCGCGGCGGCGGACGATCTGACACAGCGCCAGCTCAGCAAATACCCGTATTTCTTCCGCACCGGGTGGTCGAGCTCGCAACCGACGCACGCCATCGGCCAGTGGGCCTGCGATCAGGGCTACAAGAAGGTCGTGACGATCGCAGCCGACTACGCCTTCGGTTATGAACAGGTTGGCGGATTCCAGAAGGTGTTTGAGGACTGCGGCGGCAAGGTCATTCAGAAAATCTGGCCGCCCATCGGCACCAAGGACTTTGGGCCGTACATTCCCTCGATCAAGGGCGACGCCGACGCGATCTTCTCGCTCATGGTTGGTCCGATGTCGCTACAATTTCCCAAGCAATTGCGCGCCGCCGGCAACAAGAAAACGATCATCGGCGGTGGCACCAGCTATGACGAATTCGTGCTGCCGTTCATGGGCGACGAAGTCATCGGCGACGTCTCTTCGCTGATGTACAGCGCCGCGATCCAGACGCCGAAAAACGAGGCCTTCGTGAAGACCTATCGCAGCAAGTACGGCAAGGTGCCGTCCTACTATTCGGAAACCGATTACACGACCGCCGAGATCATCGACATCGCGATTCAGAAAGCGGGCGGAAAATATCCGGGCGCTGAGAAGTTCATCGACATCATGTCCGGGCTCAAGCTCGACGCGGTGCGGGGACCGGTCAGCTTCGAAGACCGCAATCCGATCCAGAACATCTATATCAAGAAGGTCGAGAAGAAGAATATGTTCGGCTATCCGAAGGCGGAGCTCTGGAACACGGTCATCAAGACCTATCCGAACGTCAGCCAGTATTGGACGTACGGGAAAGAGAAGTTCCTCAAGCAGCCGGTTTACAGCAAGGACTTCCCGCCCTGTAAGTTCTGCGAATAGCCCACCGATCGACGCCGGGGTTTTGCAAAAAAGCCCCGGCGTTTTCCATTGCGCAACAAAGGCTTGACGCGTGACCGCTGAAAACGGCGAGCCCGTACTCGAACTCAAGGCGCTGTGCAAAAGCTTCGGCGGTCTGCACGCGGTGCGGGACGTCAGCTTCCGCATCATGCGCGGCGACCGCAAGGCCATCATCGGCCCGAACGGCGCCGGAAAAACGACGCTGTTCAACGTGATCACCGGCATTCATCCGGCGAGCTCGGGCGAGGTCGTGCTGTTCGGCCAGAACGTCACCGCTTGGCCGAGCCATAGGCGCACCGCGCTCGGCATGGCGCGCACGTTTCAGGTCACCAGCCTGTTTCCGAAGCTGACCGTGCTCGACAATGTTCTGTTGGCGATCAATGGCTTGCGGCCGAGCAAGTTCGTGATGTGGCGCTTTCTTTCGTCGTACCGCGAGGTCTACGACAAGGCGCATCGCCTGCTCGAAGAAGCCCAGTTCCTCGACCGCAAGGATGTCGAAGTTCGCAACCTCTCCCACGGCGAGCAACGCCAGCTCGAGATCGTGCTCGGCCTCGCCAGCGATCCGAAAATCCTGCTGCTCGACGAGCCCGCCGCCGGTTTATCCTCGGGCGAATCCGCCGAGATGGCGAAGTTCCTGGCGCGACTCGATCCGAACCTCGCCATTCTTCTGATCGAACACGACATGGACGTGGTGTTCGACGTCGCCGACCAAATCTCCGTCTTGCATTTCGGCGAAGTTCTGGAAACCGGAACGCCCGAGCAGATCCACAACAGCCAGCGCGTGCAGGAAATCTATCTGGGGACCGGGTGACGTAATGTCGATTCTGGAAGTCCAGGACATCCATACCTATTACGGGGACGCCTACGTTTTGCAGGGCCTGTCCTTGCAGCTCGAGCAAGGCCAGATTCTCGGGTTGCTCGGGCGCAACGGCGTCGGCAAGACCACGCTGGTGAATTCGATCGTCGGCTTCACGCCGCCGCGGCGCGGCAAGATCGTGTTCAAGGGCAACGACATCACCCACATCGCCTCGTTCGAAACCGTGCGCAGCGGCATGGGACTCGTGCCGCAGGGCCGGCGCGTCTTTCCCACGCTGGCGGTCGAGGAAAACCTTCTGGTCGCGGAGCGCAACGTCGAGCGCCACGGCTGGGCGCTCAAGCGCGTCTATGCCCTGTTCCCGCGGCTCGAGGAGCGCCGCCGCCAGCGCGCCAAAACGCTCTCCGGCGGCGAGCAGCAGATGCTCGCGATCGGCCGCGCGCTGATGACCAATCCCGATTGCCTGATCATGGACGAGCCGTCTGAGGGGCTGGCGCCCATCATCATCCAGGGCGTTTGGGAAGCGATCGGGAAGTTGAAGGAAGAAGGACTTTCTATTTTGCTGGTCGAACAGAACGCAAATCTTGCGCTCAAGCTTGTCGACTACGTGCACGTCATGAGCAAGGGCCAGGTCGTATATTCCGGCCGCCCGGAGCAGCTACGTGCCGACGACAAGATCAAATCGAACTATCTCGGAATTTGATGCGTCGCGGCGGAATGGCCCCCGCCTTTACAAGGTGTAATACATTGGTCGATGATGGACGCGGGCGGTCCGGCGCGGTGGATACGCGACCGGCAAGTTATTTGTGTTGTTCAAGAATAGCGGCCGCCAAGGCCGGCAGAGTCAGCGCCCCCGAACGAGGGCTATAGAGGGAGGAATATGATGTCTCGCAAAGTCACTCGCCGCAAATTCCTGGCAGGAACGGCCGCCGGCGCCGCAGCGGCGACATTTAATTTCCCGATGCCGGCAATTGCGCAAGCCGCGCCCTTCAAGCTCGGCCTGCTCACCGTAAAGACTGGCCCGCTCGCGCAGGGCGGCATCCAGATGGAACAAGGCGTGCTCACGTTCCTGAAGGAAAAAAACAATATGATGGGCGGTCGGAAGGTGGAATTCTTTTCCGCCGACACAGGAGGCAGCCCGGCCGGCACCAAGACCAAGGCGCAGGAGTTGGTCGAACGCGACAAGGTCGACGTCATCCTCGGACCACTCGCGGCTTTTGAGCTTTACGCCATCAGCGATTACATCAAACAGCAAAAAATGCCGACGCTCAGCCTCGCGGCGGCCGACGACCTCACGCAGCGCAACGCAAATCCATTTCTATTGCGCGCGTCGGCTACGTCTTCGCAGGCGATGCAGCCGATGGGTCACTATGCGGCGACCGAAATGAAGCTCAAGCGCGTCCTCACCGTCGTCGAGGACTTTGCTTTCGGCTACGAGCAGATGGGCGGTTTCCAGGCCTCGTTCGAAAAAGACGGCGGCTGCGTGGTCAACAAACTATGGCCGCCGATCGTCACGCCGGACTACACGCCCTATCTTGCGCAGATCAGCGGCTGTGATGGCGTCTGCCAGGGTTTTGCCGGCTCGAATCCGCTGCGCTTCATGAAGCAATATGCCGCCGCCGGACTGAAATATCCGGTGGTCACCGGCGAGACCGGCGGCGACGATGCTCTCCTCAAGAGTTTCGGCGACGATGCGCTCGGCCTCGTGAGCTGCTGTCCTTACACGCTCGACCTCGAATCCGACGGCAACAAGCGTTTCGTCGATGGCATGCTGAAGAACTTCAACACCGTGCCGGGCTTCTATTGCGCGGGCCTTTACGTCAATTGCCAGGTGGTCGACGCCGGCCTCAAGGCAGCCGGCGGAGACGCGAGCGACAAGGAAAAATTCATGTCGACCTTAAGGCAAGTCAGTCTCGCCGACACGCCGCGCGGACCGATCAAGTTCGACCATCTCGGCAATGTGGTCGGTACCTTCTATGTCCGGCGTCTCGGCAAGGAGGGCGCCAAATACGGCCTCAAATTGTGGAACAAGACCGTAAAAACCTATGAGAACGTCAGCCAGTTCTGGACGTGGCCGGAGAAGGAGTTTCTCGCCCATCCGGTCTATTCGCGTAACTATCCGCCGCTGAAGAAGTGCTGATCTTCACGCAATTTGCCACGGGCGCCGCAGGGCGCCGTGGCTGATTTAGGCGGACGCGCGGGAACACGACGACGATGAATTTCTGGATTCTGCTGAGCGTTAACAGCATAACGTTCGGCGGTCTGCTGTTTTTGCTTTCGGCGGGCTTCTCGCTGATCTTCGGGCTGATGCGTATTCCCAACCTCACGCACGGCTCGCTGTTCATGCTCGGCGCCTATGTCGGCGCGACGTTCATCATCGGTTTTCTCGGACTCAAGTTCGATTTTTGGGTCGCCGCGATCCTGAGCGCGCTGGTGGTGGCGGCGTTCGGCGCGCTGGTCGAGCGCCTGCTGCTACGCCGGCTGCCGGGCGATCAACTGGCGCAGGTGCTGGTGACGCTCGGCATTTCCTTCATGGTCGCCGATTTCTGCCTGATGGTCTGGGGCGGCGATCCGATCTCGGTCGCGACGCCGGAGCATCTCGGCGGTTTTGTCCGCTATGGCATCGCTGTTTTCCCGCTTTACCGGCTCGCCATTATCGGAATTGCCGCTGTGGTCGCGATCTGCCTGTGGCTGCTGCTGGAGCGGACACGGCTTGGCGCCATGATCCGCGCCGGCGTGGACGATCCCGAGATGGCGCGCGTCGTTGGCATCCGCGTATCTCAGCTTTTCACCATCGTCTTCGCGCTCGGCTCGGCGCTTGCCGCTTTCGCCGGCATCATCGGCGGGCCAATCCTGTCGGTTTATCCGGGCCTCGATCAGGACATGCTGCCGCTGGCGCTGGTCGTGGTTATCCTCGGCGGCACCGGCAGCCTGCTCGGCTCGTTCGTCGGCAGCCTGATCGTCGGTTTCCTCTATAATTTCGGCCAGGCGCTGCTGCCCGAGCTCGCTTATTTCATCCTGTTCCTGCCCATGCTGCTGGTGCTGGTGGTGCGGCCGCAAGGCCTGTTCGGCAGGCAACTGCAATGAAGGTGCGGGGAACGATCGCGCTTGGCGTCGCGCTGCTGGCGCTCTTCACCCTGCCCTATTGGCTGACCCAAATTTATTACGTCAATGTCGCAAGCCAGATCCTGTTCTACGCGATCTTCGCCTTCGGCGTGAACCTGTTGCTCGGTTACGCCGGGCTGGTGTCGCTCGGACATGCCGGCCTGTTCGGCATTGCGAGCTACGCGACCGCGTATCTGCTGGCCGCCGGTTTCGGCCACACGTTGTCGATCGTCGCCGCGCTCGTCATCGGGCTGTTCTCGACCGCCATCTTCGCCGCGCTGTCGCTGCGCACGACCGGCATCGGCTTCATCATGATCACCTTGGCGCTGGGCGAAATCCTGTGGGGCCTCGCCTATCGCTGGATCAGCATCACCAATGGCGACAACGGCATCAGCGTGCACGGCCGCCCGCAGCCGTTCGGCCTCTCGCTCGCCTCGGCGACGTCGTTCTATTACGTCACACTGGCGATCTTCCTGCTTGCCGTGATCGTGGTCGCGATCTTCGTGCGCTCGCCGTTCGGCGCGGCGCTGAAAGGCACCCGCGACCAGCCGCGGCGCATGACGGCGCTCGGCTATCACGTCTGGATGATCCGGTTCTGGGCCTGCATGTTCTCCGGCCTGCTGACCTGCGTCGCCGGAATCCTGTTCGTCTACTACACGCAATTCATCAGCCCGCAGACCCTGGCGCTGACATCGTCGGCCGAAGTAGTGCTGATGGTGATATCGGGCGGGCCGGCGACGCTGCTCGGCCCGATCGTCGGCGCCGCGCTGGTCGTTGTGGTCAAATCGGTGGTGAGCGGATTCATCGAGCGCTGGAATTTCCTGCTTGGCGCGATCTTCGTCGCCATCGTCATCCTGATGCCGGAAGGCCTCGTGCCCGGCACGGTGCGCTTGTGGAAGCTCGGCTGGCGCAAGACGATGGCGCGGCCGCGGCCGACGGTGATCGCCAAAACCGGGGAGCCGGCGTCATGACCGCGCTCACCGTTTCCGGCCTTCGCAAGTCGTTCGGCGGCCTGCACGTCACCAGGGGCGTCAATCTCAACGTCGAGCCGGGCGAGCGGCGGCTCATCATCGGCCCGAACGGCGCCGGCAAGACCACCTTGTTCAACCTGATCACCGGTGAGCTCACGCCCGACGGCGGCTCCGTGCAACTGTTCGGGGAGGACATCACGCAGGTGCCGGCGCGCCGGCGGCCGCATCTCGGCATGGCGCGCACCTACCAGATCATCACGCTGTTCGCGCGCGACACCATCATGCGCAACGTGACGCTGGCGCTGCTCGGCTTGTCGAAATCGCGCTGGAATCCGCTGATCGACCTTGGGCGTCAGCATCATTTGGTGGACGATGCGCGCCATGCGCTCGAGCGCGTCGGGCTCGGCCACATCGCAGACCGGCCGCTGTCGCAGACTTCGTACGGCGAGCGCCGGCGCGTCGAGATCGCCATGGCGCTAGCGCAAAATCCGAAGGTGCTGCTGCTCGACGAGCCCTATGCCGGGCTGTCGATTGACGAGCGGCGCGACGTGCATGACACGTTGCTGGCCATTCCGCGCGACGTCACCATCATCATGATCGAGCACAACATGGACGTGGCGCTCGATTTCGCCGAGCGCATCACGCTCCTGCATTTCGGCGAGGTGATCGTCGAAGGCACGCGCACCGAAGTCGTCGCCGATCCGCGCACGCGGGAGGTCTATCTTGGCCACTAGCGCGCTCACGCTGCGAAATATCGACGCCTATTACGGCGACAGCCACGTTTTGCAGAACGTGTCGTTCGAGCTCGGCGAGGCGCGCATGCTCGGCCTGCTCGGCCGCAACGGCGCGGGCAAGTCCACGTGCATGAACGTCACCGTCGGGCTCCTGCACCCGCGCGTCGGCGACGTGGAGATCTTCGGCAAGGCTGTCACCGACCTGCCGCCGGAGCAGATCGCCGCGCATGGCGTGGCGCTGGTGCCGCAGGGCCGCCGCATCTTCAAGAGTTTGACGGTGCGCGAAAACCTGATCGTTGCGGCCCGCAAGACGGCCAACGGCAAGCACGCGCCGTGGACGGCCGACACCGTGTTCACGATGTTTCCCCGGTTGGCCGAACGCCGCCATCAGATCGCAGCGCATCTTTCCGGCGGCGAGCAGCAAATGCTGGCGATCGGCCGCGCGCTGATGGGTAACCCGCGCGTGCTATTGATGGATGAGCCATCGGAAGGCCTGGCGCCGCAAATCGTCGCCGAAGTGATGGCTACCATCCGCAAGCTCAAGGCCAGCGGCCTGTCGATCGTGCTGGTCGAGCAGAACCCGAAGCTGGTATTCGACATCGCCGACGATATCGTGATCCTCAACACCGGCCACGTGGCGGTGGTTTCCACGCCCGCAGAGCTGAGCAAGGAAAGCGTCGACCTTACGCAACACCTCGGGGTGTTTTAGGAACAAGAGGCAAGAAAATGGCCAACGTCTGGAACAAGTACGCCAACACCGCGGCGCGCAAGCACGGCAAGCCGGGGCGCGACGTGCGGCCGAAAAGCGTGACCATCGACACGCATACCCATGTCGCGGTTCCCGCCGCCGCCGAGTTCATCAAGCCGCATCTCGATGTCTCGACCATTCCGCTGGCACACTACGCCTCGCTCGACACCAAGGCGGTGAACGCCAAGCAGGAAGCCGACATTCGATCCTGCATGACCGGATACGACGAGCGGTTCGCGACCATGGACCGGATGGGCGTGGACATGCAGCTCATCATGCCGCCGCCGCCGCAGTGCTATCACACGGTGGCGATCGAATTCGCGGTGCCGGCCGCGCGCATGATCAACGACGGCATCGCGGAATTCGCTTCCCGCCACAAGGATCGCTTCATCCCCTGCGGTACCGTGCCGATGCAGGACGGGCACGAGGCGGCGCGCGAGCTCGAGCGCTGCGTGAAGTCACTGCATTTCAAGGGCGTCGAGATCCTCACCAACGTCGCCGGCAAGGAACTGTCTGATCCAGCTTTTGCGCCGTTCTGGAAGAAAGCCGAGGAGCTCGGCGCGCTGGTCATCATCCATCCGAACGGCTTCACCGAAGGCAAGCGCTTCTCGCGCTTCTACTTCAACAACGTCATCGGCAATCCGCTCGAGACGGCGATGGCGCTGCATTACCTGATCTTCGATGGCGTGCTCGAACGCCATCCCAAGCTCAAGATCTTCGCGATGCATGGCGGCGGCTTTCTCGGCGGCTATTCTGGCCGCATCGATCATGCCTGGGGAGCGCGTTCGGATTGCCAGGCCAACCTGCCGCACCCGCCGACGAGCTACCTGAAGAAGGTATACTTCGACACCATCGTGTTCACGCCGCTACAGCTCGAGGCGCTGGTGCGAACGTTCGGCGTCGATCACGTGGTGATGGGCACCGATTATCCGTTCGACATGCTGGAATACGACCCGATCGGCCATATCGCATCCGTCGAAAGCTTCGACGAGGCGACGCGCGCCGCGCTCGCCGGCGGCAGCGCGAAGAAGATGCTGGGGATTTGAGCGCGAAGCCGTTAGCGGGCTCGGCAGCGGTCTTTTAGTACCAATATCTGCTCTGCCGCGCTCAACGGGCGGGAAAAATCTAAAGTTTGAAAAAACGGCGGAGGTGGCAGTGATCGGGACTCAAACGCACATTCCGACGGAGGCGCATTTTGATTTTCTGGGAATAACCATCCCGGTTCATTGGGACTATCACGCCTTCCTGATGGTCGCGGTCTGGTTCGTGCTGGTTCCGATCTGCATTATCACCATCCGTTTCGGCAAGCCGAAGCCGACGCTCACCGGCATCCACCCGAAGGTCAGCATCAAAAATGCCGTTTGGTGGTGGTTCAGCGTTCACAAATACGGGTTGATATTCTCGATCAGTCTGGCGCTCGCGGGAGCAATTATCGCGGTTACGGTCAGCGGCGGCTTTAGCGGCTCGTTGCATTCGATGTTTGGTCTGACGACAGTCGCGCTCGGATGTTTGCAGATCATGGGCGGCTGGCTCAGAGGCAAGCACGGCGGAAAAAATTATTACTCCGCCGATCCGAATGATCCGAAGACCTGGTTCGGCGATCATTATAACATGACGACCCGCCGGCGTACGTTCGAGGCCTATCACAAGACGGCGGGTTATTTCGTCTATTTCTTTGCTGCCGGCGCGGTTGCCAGCGGCCTGATGCAATATCCCATCCCGGGTCTGGCGTTGTTCATCGTCGCCATGGTGCTTATCGCGTTCGCTGTATCCGTCATTCTGGAATACAAGGGGTACCGCTACGACGGCTACCGCGCCGCGCACGGCTACACGATGGACGCGCCTTTCAACAAAGAGCGCGAATTTCTGTAACCCCGTAACTGAACTGGCAATTGCTTAGTCACGCATACAAGAAATCCAGCACCGCCGTCTCCGCAATCACCGCGCCGTCGGTTGAGTGCATGCCGGCGCGTGCTTTCTCTTCTTGCGTCTGCGTCGCCTGCAGATAAGCGCCGAGATGGCGTGCGCGTTCGATGATGCGGAAGTTCTCGGGCAGCCGCGCCGCTTCGTAGCGCTTGAGCGCGGCGGCAACGTCGTGCTCGGCGCCGAGAGCCTCGACCAGCGCGGCTGCGTCATCCGCGGCCTTGGAGACCCCGGCCGCCACGTGCGGGCGCGCGACGAAGGCCGCATCGCCCGCAATCGCCACCCGGCCGAACGCCATACGCGGCGACTCCAGGTCGTAGATCGGCTGCAGGATCGGCTCGGCCATCAGTCGCGCTAGCTTGCGGAGTTGCGGCCCGAGCAGGCGCTCCGCATCGGCGCGCATCTCCCCGATGACCTCGCGACGAATCAGCGGCGGCGGGATCGAGATCGCATGTGTGGTGCCTCGCTCGTCCGTGAGCAGCCACTTGAGCTTCGTCTTTTCATCGGCCGGCCGGTACCAAACGATATTGTAGCGCCGGTGCCCCGAGCGCAGGTCGTTGTCGACGCCGGCGACGGGATAGCCGAGGAACTGCTCGCCGGGCGGCAAAGCGAACGTCATGAATTCGAAAATGTCGCGGTGGACGTCGGGCGGAAAGTCGCTTTCCGCGATCAACGCGCGCCACGCGCTGTAACCTGCGTAAAGCGGCGCGACATCAGGTGCCGCCTGCTGTCGCACCGTCGAGCGGATGCCATCGGCGCCCACCAGAAGATCGGCCTCGGCTTTTTCGCCGGCGGAAAAATGCGCCGTCACCTTCGCCGCGTCTTGCGTGAAGCCAGTAAAGCCGCGTCCGCGATGATAATGCTCCGGCGGAAATGCATCGCGCAGCAGGCGGTAGACGCGCTCCCACGCGGTGAGCACCTGCGGACACGCGAACTCGTGGGTGAAACGGCCGTTCGCGTCCAGGATCTTGCGCGTGGTGATATGGACGCCGAGGTTATCGGTGGGCAGACCTAATCTGCGCAGGCGTTCGATGAGTTCGGCCTGCGCGACAATCCCTGCTCCGCGGCCGGATAATTCACTCTCCACCCGCTCGTAGATATCCACCGTCCAGCCGGCGCGGCGCAGCAAAAGGCCATTCAAGAGGCCGCTCATCGAGCCGCCGATCACGACGGCACGGCGCTTTTCCGACCCGGCCAATTGATAGTCCTCAATCTTTAAGTTCCGAGAAATATGCTATATATGAGCGCAAATAGCACTGGAGGAATGCCCGTGGCGCTGACCATGGCCGATAAGGCTGACCTGAAAAAACACGAAGACCCGTGGCCGGCCGATATCGCCGCCGATTTCGCGCGCGAAGCGAAAAATCCAAACCCATGCGTCGGCACGACGCTGCTGTCGGAGACCGACCGCACGCGTGTGTGGATCATCCGCCTCGCTCCCGGGGAACGCACCGGTTTCCATCGCCATGTGCTCGACTATTTCTGGACATCGATCTCCGGCGGCCGCGGCCGTCAGCACATACAGGACGGCACCACTCTCGAATGCACGTATGCGCCCGGTGAAACCCGCCACGAGACCTACGGGCTCGGCCAGTTCAAGGTGCACGACCTGGAAAATCTCGGCGACCAGGAGCTCGTGTTCATGACCGTCGAATTCAAGGACAGCGCCAACAAGCCGATGGCGTTGCCGGACAAGGTGCGCGCCAGCGCCGCAGCCTGATCGAATTTCCGTAGCGGGCGCCCGCCCCGGCCCAACGGTCGCGGCGGGCGTTTCATTTTGCCGCGGAATCCGCGTTTGGCCGAACGATCGACGGACTAGCCAACACGCCGCCCATCCTGCACACTGCCAACAAAAGCCCGTCGAACGGGAAAAGAATCAAGAGGGACTGGGGAGGAGATGGATTTTCCGTTCGACCTGTTGATCAACGCGATTGTCGCGGGGTTGCTGCTCGGCAGTTTTTATGCCGCCGTCACCGCCGGCATTTCGATCTCGTTCGGCATGCTCGACATCGTCAATATCGCCCATCCGGGCTTCATTATCCTCGGCTCCTACATCGCCTATTTCTTCAATATCAATTACCACGTCGATCCGATACTCACCTGTGTGGTGCTGTCGCCGGTCTTTTATTTTTTCGGCACCGCCATCTATCAGGTCTATTACGTGTCGTTCGAGAAACGCGGCCAGCAGTCGTTGCGCGGCCTCGCGTTTTTCTTCGGCGTGCTGTTTGTCACCGAGGTAATGCTGCTGCTGGTGTTTGGCGTCGATTATCGTTACGTCGAGGCCTCGTATATCGGCCCGAGCATTAAACTCGGTATCCTCGACCTGCCGACGCGCATGCTGGTGCCCTGCATTGGCTCGCTGGTGCTGTTCGGTGTGCTGCAATTGTTCATCAGCCGCACCTTTACCGGCCGCGCGGTACTGGCGGTGTCGCAGGACCAACTGGCATTGCAATTGATGGCGGTCGATCCGATCCGCATCAAGCGTATCGCCTTCGGCGTGTCGATTGCGGTGGCGGCGCTGGCAGGCGCGTTCCTGATCATCATCCAACCGGTCGAGCCGTCGGTCGGGCGTGAATATATCGGCCGCGTGTTCGCTATCTGCGTGCTCGGCGGGATGGGCAGCATGCCCGGCACACTGATTGCCGCCATGCTGCTCGGCGTGCTCGAAAGCATCACCGCCACCTTTTACGGGCCGTCGTGGGCGCCGGCGGTATCGTTCGGCGTCCTTTTGCTCACGCTTGCTTTCCGCCCCTCTGGCCTGCTGGGACGCTGAACCCATGCGCATGCCGCTTTTCACGGTGATCGCGGTTCTGGTGGCGCTCGTCCTGTTTGCATTACTACGCATTCCGAACATCGAATACCTGTTCGTCGCCGGCTACACCATCGTGCAATACATCGTGCTGTCGACCGCATGGAACATCCTCGGCGGCTATTGCGGTTACGTGAATTTCGGCTCGGCGGCGTTTTTCGCGCTCGGCGCCTACAGCACCGTGGCGCTGGCGACATTCGGCACGCAACTTGACGACCTGGTGCCGGAGAGCGTCGCGCCGTTCTTCCACCTGATCTTTCCGTTGCCGATACCGATCCTGATCATTGTCGGCGGCATCGTGTCAGGCATCGTCGGGTTCGGCACCGGCTATCTGACACTGCGGCTGCGCGGCGCATTTTTCGCGATCGCGACGCTGGCGTTGTCGGTGGTGCTGGCAACGCTGGTGGTCAATTGGGACTTCGTCGGCGGTTCAGGCGGCGCCTATGTGGTGCGGCCGGGCGAGTTCCCCGGCCTGGGTAGCTACATGCAATATCTGTTCTTGCTCATGCTGGGGCTCGCGGTTCTCTCCATCGTGCTGGCGCGCTGGATCGAGCGCTCGCGGCTCGGCTACGGCTTTGCCGCGATCCGCGACGACGAACTTGCGGCTGAAGCGTCCGGCGTCCCGACGCTGCGCCTCAAGCTGATCGCGACCACATTGTCGGGCGCGCTGATGGGCATGGCCGGCGCGCCGTTTCCCTATTATATCGGCTATCTCGCGCCGGCCTCGGCGTTCGGGCTCGAATACGCGGTCAATTCCATCGCCATGCCGCTGATCGGCGGCACCACCAACTGGGTTGGCCCTCTGATCGGCACGATTCTGCTCGGCACGCTGCAACAGGTCACCACCGTCACCATCTCGTCGGCCGTAAACGTGCTGCTGGTCGGCGTGCTGCTCATCGCCTTCGTCATCATCGCGCCGAACGGAATCGTCGGGCTGGTGCAGGACCGCCTGCACGCGCGGAGAAAAAAATGACCGCGCTGTTGCAGGTGCAGAATTTGCGCAAACGCTTCGGCGGCTTCGTCGCGCTCGACGGCATCAACCTCGAGGTAAATCCCGGCGAGCGGCTGGGCCTGATCGGCCCGAACGGCTCCGGCAAGAGCACGCTGGTCAATTGCATCTGCGG
>JBAUHH010000405.1:0-1577 GCA_049680165.1 Pseudolabrys sp. | reverse complement strand
GGAACGCGTTGCGGGCGCCGCCACCGCACCCAGTACGCGACGATCAGGCGCGTCAGGGTGAATGCGGTGAACACCGTGGTGATGATGCCGATGCCGAGCGTGACGGCAAAGCCGCGCACCGGGCCGGTGCCGATGTAGAACAGCACCGCGGCAGCGATAAAAGTGGTGATGTTGGAATCGAGAATGGTCGCGAGCGCGCGGGTAAACCCGGCGTCGATGGCGTTGATCGGAGTGCGCCCGCCGCGCACCTCTTCGCGGATGCGCTCGTAGATCAGCACGTTGGAATCGACGGCGATGCCGACGGTGAGCACAATGCCGGCGATGCCAGGCAGCGTCAGCGTGGCGTTGAGCAGCGACAGCACGCCGAAGATCATGGCGACGTTAATGGCGACCGCGATATTGGCGAAGATGCCGAACAGGCCGTAGGTCGCCAGCATGAACAACACGACCATGGCCGCGCCGACGTAGGACGACAGCTTGCCCTTTTCGATCGAGTCCTGGCCGAGACCGGGGCCGACGGTGCGCTCCTCGATGATGGTGAGCGGCGCCGGCAATGCGCCCGCACGCAGCAGAATGGCGAGATCGTTGGCGCTCTGCACGGTGAAATTGCCGGAAATCTGCCCGGAGCCGCCGAGGATCGGCTCGCGGATCACGGGCGCGGAGATCACCTCGTTGTCGAGCACGATGGCGAACGGCTTGCCGACGTTCTCCTGCGTCACCTGCGCGAACTTGCGCGCGCCCGAGGTGTTGAAACGGAAGGTGACGATCGGCTCGCTGGTGCGCTGGTCGAAGCCTGGCTGCGCGTCGGTCAGATCGCCGCCCGACACCAGCACGCGCTTTTCCACCAGATACGGCGTCTTGGGCTGGCTCGCGCTCATCAGGACATCGTCTTCCGGCGGCACGCGGCTCTGCTGCGCCTGCTCCGGCGTCAGATTGGTGTCGACCATGCGGAAATCGAGCTTGGCGGTCTTGCCGAGCAGCTCTTTCAGCCGCGTCGGGTCCTGCAGACCGGGGACCTGCACAAGAATGCGGTCGGTGCCTTCGCGCTGGATCAGCGGCTCGACGGTGCCGAGCTCGTTGACGCGCCGTTCGATGATCTGGATCGATTGATCGACCGATTGCCGCACGCGCTCGACGATGGCCGGGTCGGTCACCGTCAGGCGGAACAGGTTGCCCGGCTCCGATGTAATGTCGAGGCTGCGCTGCCCGGAGGTGCCGAGAATGCCGCTAAGCGGCTGCGACAGTTCTTGCAACTTGGTTTGCGCCTGGCTGGAGTTGGCGCCTTCGCGGATGCGCACCTCGACGCTGTTGCCGCGCACGACGAGGCCGGTGTAGCCGATGCGCGCATCACGCAGCACGCGGCGCACGTCGTCGCGCAGCGCCTCGAGCTTTTCCTTGCGCACGGCGTTGGTGTCGACCTCGAGCAAGATGTGCGAGCCGCCTTGCAGGTCGAGGCCGAGCACGACGTGGCGCTGCGCCCACTTCGGCCACGACTCCACGACCTTGGTCGGGAAGAAATTCGGCACGGCGCACAGGCATACGATCAATGCCGTGAGCATGATCGCCAGCGCTTTCCA
>JBAUHH010000404.1:0-4675 GCA_049680165.1 Pseudolabrys sp. | reverse complement strand
GAGCTCAAGATCATCGACGTCTTCATCTGCAAGCTGCGCAAGAAACTCGCCAACGCCTCCTCCGGCAAGAACTACATCGAGACCGTGTGGGGCCGCGGCTACGTGCTGCGCGAGCCGAGCGAGGACGAGGCCAGAATCCCGGCTTAATACGATCTGTCATGGCCGGGCTTGACCCGGCCATCCCGCTTGGGAAGGCAAAGCGCTTAAGAGTTCCTTCGCAGCGTCACGGGTTCGAACCGGATTTCCCCGCGTTGCGTCTGCGTACATCTTGATGAGACTTCGGGCTCTCTCCTCCCAACTCAACCCCGGTCGCAAGACCGGGGTTTTTTCACGGGACGGCGTGAAAGCGCATATCCTTGTCCCATCTCTCTCCCTGGCGCGGCCGAAAGATAGTTGCCCCCGCAAGGAACGAATGCAGGCGCTGCGGCTTGTCGTCGGAGTCCGGCCGCAGATGCCGGAAGTCCCAACAATTGGAGCGACCTATGCACACCAAGTTTTTGGTGCCGATAACGCTTGCTGCAATGCTCGCGCTGCCGATGGCAGCGCTCGCGCAAGGCACGGTCCGCGGCGCGCAAGAAGGCGCGCGGCAGGGCGAACGCGATGCCGGGCCCCTGGGCGCGGTGGTCGGTGGAACGCTTGGCGCTGTCGCCGGCACCGTCGGCGGCATCCTGGGTGTCGACGATCGCCCGCGCTTTCGCGAATACGTCGTCCGCGAGCGGGTGCCATCCTATCGTTATGAAAGCGACTTCCGCGTTGGCGCGGTGCTCCCGGAAACCGGCGTCGTCTACTACGACGTCCCGGCCGAGTATCACGTAACGGGTTATCGCTACACCTACGTGAACGAGCATCCCGTGCTGGTCGACCCGCGCACGCGGCGCATCGTTCAGATCGTCGACTAACGTGCGCATCGAAACACGCATCGGCGTGTTACGCCTGCATACGGATTGAGCGGGCCTCACGCAGGCTCTCTCCGCGAACTCAGCCCCGCCGGAAACGGCGGGGCTTTTTAATGGGCGAAGCGCGAATGTCTTACGCGCTCAGCACATTCTCGCGCTCAAGGCGCGGCGCATGCGCGAGCGGCATCTCGAAGGTAAAGCGCGTTTCGTCCGGCGTGCTTTGCGCCTTGAGCGTGCCGCCGTGCGCCCGCGCGATTTCGGACGCGATGTAGAGCCCCAATCCCAATCCTTGCGTGCGGTCGCGGCCCGCGCCGCGTGCGAACGGGTGAAACAGGCGTTCCATCGCGCTTTCGGGAATAGGCGCGCCGGCGTTCGACACCGACAGCTCGAACCGGCCGCCGGACGTCGACGCCCGCACCATGATCGGCGCGTCGTGCGCGCCGTAGGTCACCGCGTTGCCGAGCAGGTTTGACAGCAGCTGTCCGATGCGGCGGCTGTCGCAAACGATCGGCTCGTCGAGATCTATTCTCGCCTCGATCGTGCAATCCGGATTGCTGGCGCGCAATTCCGAGATTACCTGCTCGAGCACGGGCGCGAGCGGCTCGTTGGCGGCGCGGCGCAGCGCCAGGCCGCCGCCGAGCCGGCCGCGCGCGAAGTCGAGCACGTTGTCGATCAGTCCCGACATGCGGAAGACGGCGGCGTGAATGAGGTTGATGATCTTGAGCGACTCCGCGCTGTGCTCCCGCTTGAGCAGGATATCCGCGCCGGCGCTGATCGAGGCCAGCGGATTGCGCAGGTCGTGGCCGAGCACCGCGATGAACTGCTCGCGCAATTCGGCCGTCTTGCGCTCGTCGAGCAAGCTCGCCGCGCTCGAGGCGAGCTGCTCGCGGGCGTCGAGCTGATAGGCAATCAGTTCGGCGAACAGCTTGAACATGCCGAGCATCTCCGGGGTGTTCAATTTCCTCGGCTTGGGATCGATGGCGCAAAGCGTGCCGAAGAAGCGCCCGGTGGCGAGCACGATCGGGACCGAGATGTAGCTCTGGAAACCGTACATTTTCGGCGTCGGGTGGCCGCAATAGATTTCGTCCTCGGCAACGTTATCGATGACGATCGGCGCGCCGGCGTCGCGGATCTCGCTGCATATCGTGGTTTCGACCTTGAGCTCGCCGCCGGGCTTGAGCCCGAACTGGATCGTATCGCGCAGCGCGAGCGCGACCCAGCGTTCGTTGGTCACGCGCGCGACGGCCGCAAAGCCCATGCCGGTCATGGTGCAGACGACTTCGAGAATGCGGGGGACCGCGTTGATGCTCTGGACAGCGGTTATGTCCCGCTCAATGTCGCCAAGCATGCCAAAACCCTGTTGGGTGAGCGCTGGGGATTATATCGAATGCGCAGATAAGCGCGCCATGCGGGTTTGCAACCGGCGCATGCGCGCGAATCGGCGCGTCATTTGAGTAGATGGAACTCACGCGAGCGGCTAAACGCGAGTTATCGCAATCGCTTGGCAAGGGCGGCGACCGCCGGCAAATAAGTGTCCTCGTCCGCGCCAGGTTGACGCGCGGAAACTACCCAACTACTGGCGGGCAGCGCGCCCAATGCAGAGATGAGAAAAATAGACGCGATCAACTCCCGGCGCATGCGACCCCTGCGATAGTCCCGCCTTCAGAACTGGCCACGCTGACGAATGGCGGCTTCGCCGTCGCGTGGTCAGGCTATTGGCGGATGAATCCGCTCGGGTTGGCGCAGGCATTTCATCCATAGCTATCGCGGCGATGCCCCCTTGAAGAAGATACGGCATTGCCGTATATAGGGACATATGCAGGCTGTCGTCGAGACGCCGCCTTATCTTGCCGACGCTGCGCGCCTTTTCACGGAGGAAGAACGCGCGGCGGTCGTCGACCAAGTCGCCGCCGATCCGCGCCGCGGCGTCTTGATCCCGGGATCGGGCGGCATCCGCAAGCTTCGTTTCGGCTTCGGCGGGCGCGGCAAGCGAGGCGGCGCGCGGATTATCTATCTGTTCGGCGGTGACGATGTGCCGGTATTCCTGCTCGCCGTTTTCGCCAAGAACCAGAAAGCCGATTTGACGCCGGCGGAACGAACCACTTTGGGTAAGCAGGTCACTGCAATGCTTGCAGACTATAGGAGGCGCCGATGAGCAAACGTGCATTCGACAAGATCAAAGCAGGGATCGACAGCGCTCGCGGCTATCTCGACGGGACGGCAAACAAGCGCCGCTATCGGGTCCACGTTCCCGAGACTGTCGACGTGAAAAAAATCCGGGCGAAGCTCCGTCTTTCACAGGAAGCGTTTGCCGAAACATATGGCTTTGCGGTCTCCGCGGTGCGCGACTGGGAACAGGGCCGCCGCCAACCGGAACGCAGCGCGCGTATCCTGCTCAAGATCGTGCAGAAAGAACCGGAAGCGGTAACGCGAGCGCTGGCGCGATAACCCAAGGGCAATTCATCACGTCTGCGCACATGTCGATGAGCCTTCGGGCTCTCTCCTCCCAACTCAACCCCGGGCGAAAGCCCGGGGTTTTTTAGTGCCTTGCCCCTCTGGCGCGCCTATACTACAGCGTGCAAGGGCGACACATTTCTATCTGGCGGAGATGGCGCATGTATCGGGTTTTGGCCGCGCTTATTTGTATCGTGCTTGGAGTCGGCACGCTCCCCGCTTCGGCGCAAACCAAGATCGGCCCGGAACGCATAGTTGGCAGCGGCGCTGACAATCCGGCCCAGCCGGGGCTCACGCCGTTGGGTGCGGGGCTCCTCTTCTCGGACGAAGAGGATCTGTCCATCTATTCCGCCGCAGGCGTTAAATCGCCCGTCACGTTCTCTACGCCGTATGGCCAGTACGCGGGATCGATGCGCGAGCTTCCCGATGGGACGTTTATCGTCGTGGAAGTGATTTATCCGAATCTTTTCATTCAACGCTACAGCGCCAGTGGCCCGAAGATCGGAAGCCCTATTCAGGTAAATCCGACGGTTACGCAACCGCCGAACACCCTGATCTATTACGAGAAGGTAGTGACCACCCGGCTAAGCGGCGGAAGTTTCGTCATTGCCTGGGTTATCGAGACATATAATGAGATTACGCGGACCGGTACGCATACGTACGTCGCGCAACGATTCGACCGGAACCTCAATCCGGTCGGAAGCATGATGCAAATCTCGAACCCCGTGCTGCCTGACTCGACCGTCGTCGCACCCGTAGCTCCAGCGATGGCTGCGCTCGGCAACGGTGACTTTGTCATCTGCTGGCAGTTGTCCGACACGGTCATGCGCGGGCAGCGCTTCACGGCAGCCGGCAATCCGGTGGGCGCGAAATTTACGATTGCCGATGCCGCTGAGGCCGTCGTTGCCAGTCAGCCAGGCGGAGGATTCGTCGTCGTGTGGCAATCGCCGACAAGGCAAAAACTTTTCGGCTGGCGCTACCAGGGGACCGCGCCTGTCGGCGCAAAATTCCCCATCGTTCCACTGGCCGGACACATGCAGGTGCATCCGTCCATCGCCCGACTCCCGAACGGCGGCATCGTAGTCGCGTGGGGGGAGTACGGCGGGTCGATCTACGTGGCAACATACTCGCCGTCCGGAAAAGCCCTGCATGCCGCCCCGATCAGGGTCAACCAGAACCACATCAATGGTCAGGATTATCCGGTGGTCGGAGTGCTGACGAACGGCGGCTTCATGGTGGCGTGGGAGGGCATTGTGTCCGAAGAAGTGCTCGCGCTAGCGCAGACATTCGGCCCGTAGTTTTTTGTCTTAGTACGACGCGCCGCC
>JBAUHH010000403.1:0-4352 GCA_049680165.1 Pseudolabrys sp. | reverse complement strand
AGGAAATGCAGGAGCCGTGGATCGAGGCGACGATTCTCACGCCAGACGAATATCTCGGCTCGGTGCTCAAGCTCTGCCAGGACCGCCGCGGCGAGCAGAAGGAGCTCACTTACGTCGGCAACCGCGCGATGGTGAAATACGATCTGCCGCTCAACGAGGTCGTGTTCGACTTCTACGACCGGCTCAAGTCGGTTTCGCGCGGCTATGCCTCGTTCGATTATCACCTCACCAATTACCGGCCGGCCGATCTGGTGAAGCTACAGATGCTGGTCAACGGCGAGCCGGTGGACGCGCTCGCCATGCTGGTGCATCGGACGCGCGCCGAGAGCCGCGGCCGCGCCATGGCGGAGAAGCTCAAGGAGCTGATCCCGCCGCACATGTTCCAGGTGCCGATCCAGGCCGCCATCGGCGGCAAGATCATCGCGCGCGAGACCGTGCGCGCCTTCCGCAAGGACGTGACCGCGAAATGCTACGGCGGCGACGCCACGCGCAAGCGCAAGCTGCTCGACAAGCAGAAGGAAGGCAAAAAGCGCATGCGGCAGTTCGGCAAGGTCGACATTCCGCAGGAAGCGTTCATCGCGGCGCTGAAGGTGGATGTGTAGTACTGTCGCTCACGCTCGACCAAACTTCGGATCAAAGCGGATTTCGCCGAACAATGTCGGCACGTCGCAGTCTATCCATTGCAAACATTCCCTGCCGACTTCGCCAACGGTATTGCGGGCATTTCTTTGTCTAACCGGGTTTATTTGCTCCCAGCCGCATATAGCCTGTCTATGAATCCGTTTCGTTCGAGTTCGTCGATGAACGACGAATCGGCAATGTCGGATTCTTTCAGCGACGCTGCGTTGGGATATTTCTTAGCCAGCAATTCGCGCAAGGTCTGCATGCCGGGGAATGACGGCCGTGGGATTTTTTGGAATACCGGCACGTGAAACGCGTGCAGCTCCTCCACCGCCTTCCGATCTTCGATGTTCAGATAGCGTTGCAGCAGGGGCACGACGATGTCGGGCCGCGTCTTGAAGAGATGGATCGTCTCGACGAAGCCTTGCATGACGTCCATCACGAGCGCGCGATTGGAGGCGATCAGTCTGCGCGTGCTCGCGAATATCGACGGCGTGCCGAATTCATTGATCGGAAATGCATTCCAACCATAGCGGAGCTGCCCGGTGAAGCGCAGGTCGATCGGCAGCGCGCCCGCGTCGATTTCTCCGGCGGCAAGCGCGGCATAGATGCGATTAAATTTCCCCAGGGGCACATATGTCGCGGTAGCGCCAGCTTTCTCGACCGTGATGCGGGCGGCAACGCTTGTCTGCCCGGTTTGAGTCAGCACCCCGACTTTCTTGCCGGCTAACTGTGCCAGTTGAGTGATCTCCTTCCGGGTCATGACGAACGAGTTGGAGAATTCCGACGTCGGCGTGGCCAGAATGACGATGTCGTTTCCTTTGAGAACTTCCTCTGCGACCGGCAGCGTTCCGGTATGAGCGAACTCCCAGTCGCCGTGGATGACGCCTGTGGCAGCCTGCGGACCGCCGACGGCGATCGCGGGAAAGGTCATTTCGACCCCCCGCTTTTTGAAAAGACCCGCTTCGGCCCCGAGCCATGCCGTGCTTTGCCACGTTGCGAGCAGCCCCGTTGCAACGCGAACGCGCCGGGGCGTCGTCAGAGCGCCTTGCGCCCAAGCGAGGCGGGAAGCCGCCGGGACAGCTGCAACGCCCGCAAGCAGCGGCAGCAGCGCGCGGCGCGTGAGGTTTTTCATGGCGCTCTCTCCGGTTCGGTGAGAGCATAAGGTTCTATCGTCCAATCGGGCTTGGACGTGGCGGGAACATCTCCAGGACTGGACGGGACTCCGCACGGGTTGATACTTTTGACCCGGGATCAAAGCGCGACGAGCGATACGGCATGATGAGCACGCAATCCGCGGACGCTTTGCAGGTACGGGCGCAAGGGAGCGCCGTGTGGTCGCTCTACGAGCGCGGCTTGACCTGGGTGTCGTTCAACCCAATTCCGGACCGCGCCTGCAATATCGATTTTGCGATCCGCAAATTTCCCGACCTCGGCCTGCTGTCTGGGACCGTGCAAGGCGTTTGCCACCAACACGCGCACCGGGACAGCGGCGACGGCGACGACGATTTCAGCTTTCACATGAATCTGAATGGGCTCAGCCTCGTCGAAGGACACCGCGGCGAGACGACCTTGCGGAACGGCGACGCCATGCTGCTCAGCTATTCGGCATCGCGGAAAATCAGCCGGCCGGAGCCCGTGGATCATCGCGTCATTCGGCTGCCGCGCGCGTTACTCAGCCCGCTTGTGCCGAATATCGACCATGCCGTCCTGCGTCCTATTCCAAGCGGCACCGGCATGTTGAGCCTGCTGAGAAACTACGTCGATGCGTTGTTCGACGATCCGGTCCTCCTGCGGCCGGACATGCGGCAGCTGGCAGCCGCCCAGCTTTGCGATCTGGTGGCGGTCACGCTTGGAGCGACGCACGACGCCACCGCGCTGGCCGAAGGACGGGGCATACGCGCTGCCCGGCTGCGCGCCATAAAGAGCGACATCGAAGCACATCTCGCCCATGACGACCTTTCGCCTGGCGCCGTTGCGAGGCGACAAAGAGTGTCGGATAGCTACATCCGCAAGCTCTTCGAAGGCGAGGGAACGTCGTTCTCACAATTCGTCCTCAACCGGCGGCTCGTGCGTGCGCATCGCATGCTGACAGATCGACGCTGGGCCGACCGCGGTATCGCGTGGATCGCGTTCGAGGCGGGTTTTGGCGACTTGTCCTATTTCAACAGAGCGTTCAAGCGTCTCTACGACGCGACTCCATCTGAAATTCGATCAACAATTCATCACCAAGGCATCTGACCAGTTTTCCATGCGTGGCGCGCAAAGGATGCCAAGCGCAAGCGTATGCGGCAATTCGGCAAAGTCGACATTCCGCGAGGTGAGCGTTCATCGCGGCGCTGAAGGTCGACGTCTGACAGCCGTTACCAGGTAAATCCGTATTTGCGATAGATCGCGCGCAGGCGCGACTCGCGCTCGCTCGCTTCGGCGCGCCGCACGGGCGCGCGGTCCTGCCGTGCGACGGCTTGTTGCCGCGTCGCGGCTTGGGCGCGCTCCCGGCGCGGGTCAACGGTTTGACGGGGCTTGGACGTGCGCTCGCCGGCCTGACGCGAACGCTTGACCCGCGGCTCTTCGACGATGCGCGCGGGCGTCGGCACGCGCTTTATATCGGGGCCCAGTTCTCTGACGGCCGGACGCTCGGCCGGCGCACCCCATTGCTGGAAACCGCGATCGGGCTTCACGTCTCGTTCCGGTTCGACCGCGCGGGCAATCGATTGCTGCTCTTGCGGCGGCACGACAAGCGGCGTGGCTCGCATCACCGGCGCAGCCTGCACAACGGGTGCGACAACGGGCTTGGTCACGGGCGGCAAATCAGGCTTCACACGCGCCGACTGAATCTGTTGCCCGCCGTGGCGCGCGGCGGCGCGCTCGGCCGCCGCTTCGGCGCGCTCCGTAATAATCGGGTCCGGCAACCGCGAAGCGAGCCGCGCATCCGACACGACGATGCGCGTGCGGCCGAGGCCCTGCTGCTTCACCAGCGCGAACAAAGTCGCGGCGTGCTCGCGCGACAGCCGCACGCAGCCATGCGACACCGGCCGGCCGAGCTTCGATTGCTCGAGCGTGCCGTGCACGGCGTAGCCTTCATGGAAGAACACCGCGTTCGGCATCGGCGCGTCGTCGTATTTTTTCGAGAAGTAGACTTCCTCCAGCCGGAACGCACGGAAGCCTCCGCTCGGCGTGGTGTAACCGGGCTTGCCGGTCGAAACGCGCCAGCGATAGGTCTCGACGCCGTTGACGGTGACGGTGAGCTGCTGCTGCGCCTTGCTGATGTGGACGAGAACGTCTGCGCGCGCCGGCAATGACGACAGCGACAGCAACGCGCCCAGGACCGCAATGTTTACGGAACGCATGACCCAACCCCGGCCCAGTCTATCAGCAGGACAAGCATCGCGCAGCCGCAGCGGCCTTGTAAAGGCCTCGTTAACCATAAAAGCCATTGTAGCCGCTAGGGTTTTCGGCGGCATCCGGGTAGTGGCGCGCGGATTAACCGCGTGGTTCCCGCTTAAACCATCGGGCCGCAATTAACCTGACAGGGCGCGGCGAAGCCGCTAGACCGGCGCACCATGATCCTTCGATTACTGGCCGCGTTCATCGCAACGTTCACGCTTGTCGCCGGCACGTTCGTCGTCGCCGAGCGGATGGCCGTTGCGCAAGCGCCGGCCGCGATCGACCAGCCCGCCGCGGCGCCCGTGCCACAAGCAACGCCGCCTGCCGTCACGGCTGCGCCTGCC
>JBAUHH010000402.1:0-2418 GCA_049680165.1 Pseudolabrys sp. | reverse complement strand
AGCGTGCTTTTGACTTCCGGACTCTTCATGTCCTTGTCGAGCCGCGCCATGTCGAGGCCGACTTCCTTGGCGACGGCGAGCGCGTGCGCCTTGTCGGCGGCGCCGCGGCCGCCGAGCAGCTTCTGATGGAAGTCGAGATATTTCTTGCCGGTCGGATCCTGCATGCGCACGGCAACCGCGACCTGCGCGGCCTCGACCGAGCCGGGCCCGAGCACCGGGAATTCCTTGAGCACGACCTTGAGCTTGGAATCGTTCTTCAGCAGGTCGAGCATGTCGGCCATGGCGCGCTTGCAATAAGCGCAGTTGTAGTCGAAGAACTCGACGAAAGTGACGTTGCCCTGCGGATTGCCGAGCGTGACCGAGCGCGGCGAGGAAAACAGCGCCTTGGCGTGATCGCGCACGGCGGCCTGGTGCTTCTGCGCTTCGGCGGCGGACTGCCGCTTCTCGAGCTCCGCCATCGCCTCCTGGAGCACTTCCGGGTGGCTGATGAGATATTCACGCACGATGTTCTCGATGGCGCCGCGTTGCGTCGTCGAAAAGTCCTGTGCCAGCGCGGCAGGCGGAGCGGCGAGGGCGAACGCCGCGGCGAGCGCACAGGCAATCAGGCGAAAGCTCGATGTCATTGTCATTATCCTTGTCATGGTCGAGGTCGTAAATCTCAGTTTGTCTTTTTCGGCGCTTTGAAGGTGGCAAGATCGTCGGCGCGCACCCACGCCGGAGAACCGATCGGCAGGCTTGTCTTCGCCCGTTCCGCGAGTTGCCGCGCGGTCGGGAAGTCGCCGCGCGCGAATGCAGCCTGCGCGGCGGAAAGGTCGGCGTGGGGGAGGTCGCCTTTGCGGCCATAGGCCATCGCAAGCTGGCTGTAGGCTTCCGACGCCTCGGGCTCGTGCGTGAGCGCGCCGCGCAACAGCGCAATCGCTTCCTCGGCGTTCTTCTTCTCGTTGGTCGCGATCAGCGCCTGCCCGAGCATGATCTGGATCAGCGCCGGATTGGGCGCGAGCTGGACCGCGCGGCGCAGCGGCGGGACCGCTTCGCCCGGATGTCCGCCTTCGACCAGCGCCTGGCCCTTCAGCTCGTAAAAATACGCGTTGTTCGGTTGCGACTGGATGAGGCCGTCGATCTGCGCAATCGCATCCTTCAATCCCGAATGCCGGTAGGTCGCGATCGCGCGGGCGTAGCGTGCCGCCAGGCTGGTGTTGCTCGGCGGATAACGGCGGAACACCGTATCGCGCGCCTCGAGGAAGCCGGACAGCTTCGCGCGCATGAGGTCATGGCGCAATTGCAGCTCGGGTGAATCCTTCTTGTCCCAGTACGGGCTCGCCTTGGCGATCTGCTCGAGCGAGGCGACGCGTTCGGCCGGCATCGGATGCGTCTGGAAGTACGGATTGATGTAGCGCGAGTTGAAGAGCTGCTCGTCGCCCAGGCGCTTGAACAGCTCGTACATGCCCTTCGGCGATTGCCCCGATGCGTTGAGAAATTTCACGCCGGCATGGTCGGCCTGATCTTCCTGCGTGCGCACGTAGGCGAGCAGGCTGCGCTGGATCATCGACTGCGATCCGAGAATTCCGGCGAGACCGGCGTCGCCGCCGCCATTGCTCGAGCGCGAGCCGGCCACCATGGCGCCGGCGCCCAACAGCATCGCGATGATCGACTGCGTCTGCGCGGCGGCAAGTTGTTCACGCAAACGCATCAAATGCCCGCCGGCAAGATGGCCGGTTTCGTGCGCCAGCACGCCAATAACTTCGTTCGGGGTTTTGCACTCGAACAGCGCGCCGGCATTGATGAAGATATGCCGGCCATCCATGACGAAGGCGTTAAAGGCGCGGTCGTTGATGATCACCACTCTGATGTTCTGCTGGCTGAGACCGGCGACGCGCAGGATCGGCTTAACGTAGTCGCGCAGCAGCTGCTCGATCTCGGTGTCGCGGATGATGGGCAAGCCGGACTTGGCTTCTTGCGCGCGGGCCGGCGTCGACGAAGGTCCGGCACCCGCAAGTGCCAGCGCGCCGGCAGTAATGAAGGCGAGGGCGCGCCTTGCTGGCGCCGCCCGTTGCGCCCTGATAGGTGTGCCGTTAACGGTCATGTCTGCTTGCCCACCGGCTCGCCGCAACCTAGTGACGCGTCCGGGGGTGGTCAACGCAACCTGCGATCACGTCTGCTTGCGGTAAATGCGTGAAGCGGGACCAAGCGGCCGGAATACGGCAACAGCGGGGCGGGTTTCCCCGGCGGGTTAATAAACGATGCTCGACGCGGCAAAACGGCTGTTGATCCCGTCCAAACGCAGCGATGTGCCGCCGTTCATGGCCATGGACGTGGTGGCGGCGGCGGCGCGAATCGAAGCGACCGGCCGCCGGGTCGTTCACATGGAAGTTGGGCAGCCGGCCGCGCCCGCGCCGCAGGCCGCCATCCGCGCGGCGC
>JBAUHH010000401.1:0-1927 GCA_049680165.1 Pseudolabrys sp. | reverse complement strand
CCTTGGCGACCGCATTGATCTCGTCGAGCTCGAGCTTGTCGAGCTGCTCGCCTTGCAGGAGCTCGGTCTCGCCGGTCTCGTCAATCTCAACCTTCTGCAGCATCTGGCGAACGATCACCTCGATGTGCTTGTCGTTGATGTTGACGCCCTGGAGCCGATAGACCTCCTGGATTTCGTTCGTGAGATACGAAGCGAGCTCCTCGACGCCCTTGATGGCGAGAATATCGTGCGGAGCGGGATTGCCCTCCACGATGTAATCGCCCTTCTCGATGACGTCGCCATCCTGCAGATGGATGTGCTTGCCCTTGGGGACCAGATATTCCTTCGGCTCGTCGCCCTTGGCCGACGGCTCGATGGTGATGCGGCGCTTGTTCTTGTAGTCCTTGCCGAAGCGCACCGTGCCGCCGATTTCGGCGATGATCGCCGCATCCTTCGGCTTGCGCGCCTCGAACAGCTCCGCCACCCGCGGCAGACCGCCGGTGATGTCGCGCGTCTTGGCGCCTTCCGTCGAAATACGCGCGATCACGTCGCCGGCCTTCACCTTGGCGCCCGGGTCGACCGAGATGATCGCATCGACCGAGAGCAGGTAACGGGCGTCGCCGCCACGGCTGAGCTTGAGGATCTTGCCGTCCTTGCCCGCCGCCTTGATGACGATCGACGGACGCAGGTCCTGCTGGTTGCGGGACGAGCCCGTGCGCCAGTCGATGACAACGCGCTTGGCGATGCCGGTCGACTCGTCGAGCGCTTCCGACATCGACAGACCGTCAACGAGGTCTTCGAAGCCAATCGTGCCTTCGACCTCGGTGAGGATCGGCCGGGTGTACGGATCCCACTCGGCGATGCGCTGGCCGCGCTTGATCTTGTCGCCGTCCTCGACGCGCAACCGCGCGCCGTAAGGAATGCGGTGATGCGCGCGCTCGGTGCCGTCGGCATCGAGCACCGCGACCACCATGTTGCGAACCATGGCGACCACGTCACCGTCCGCGTTCTTGGCGATGTTCTTGCTCTTGAACTTGATCTTGCCGTCGAAGTTCGACTCGATGAACGACTGTTCGGAGATCTGCGCGGCGCCGCCGATGTGGAACGTGCGCATGGTGAGCTGCGTGCCCGGCTCGCCGATCGACTGCGCGGCGATGACACCCACCGCCTCGCCCATGTTGACCGGAGTGCCGCGGGCGAGATCGCGCCCGTAGCAGGCCCCGCACACGCCGTTCGTGGATTCGCAGGTGAGCACCGAGCGGATCTTCATCTCCTGCACGCCCGCGTTGGTGATCGCCTCGACTTCCGGCTCCGTCAGCAAGGTGCCGCGCTTGACGATCACCTTGTTGGTCGCCGGATCCTTCACGTCCTCCGCCGTGGTGCGGCCGAGGATGCGGATGGCGAGCGACGCCACAACGGTGCCCGCGTCGATGATGGCGCGTACCTTGATGCCGCCCTTGGTGCCGCAATCCTCGGACGTGATGATGCAATCCTGCGCGACGTCGACGAGACGCCGGGTCAGGTAGCCCGAGTTTGCGGTCTTGAGCGCGGTGTCGGCGAGACCCTTGCGGGCGCCGTGGGTCGAGTTGAAGTACTCGAGCACCGAGAGGCCTTCCTTGAAGTTCGAGATGATCGGACTCTCGATGATCTCGCCCGACGGCTTGGCCATCAGGCCGCGCATGCCGGCGAGTTGGCGCATCTGCGCGGGTGAGCCGCGCGCGCCGGAATGCGCCATCATGTAGATCGAGTTGACCTGCTCTTCGCGCCCGTTCTTGTCTTTCTTAACGGACGAGATTTCCTTCATCATCGCTTCGGCGATCGCCTCGGTGCACTTCGACCAGGCGTCGACGACCTTGTTGTACTTCTCGCCCTGCGTGATGAGGCCGTCATTGTATTGCTGCTCGAACTCTTTCGCGAGCTCGCGCGTATCCTCGACGGTCTTCCACTT
>JBAUHH010000400.1:0-1647 GCA_049680165.1 Pseudolabrys sp. | reverse complement strand
CCCAGGTAATTTCTGCTCCCAGAGTGTGCCAAGATCTTTCACGATCGAGCCTTCCACCACCGGCTCCTTGCCCGCCTGCAACATGCCGGCGACGGAAACCGACATTCTCCGCAAGGTGTGCAATTGCGCGACCAGGCGGCCGAGCCCTTCCGCGCTGCGCAAATCGGGATCGGGCCCAAGCGCGCGGATCAGCTCCAGCATCACGTAGAACGTTTCGAGGAAGCGCTCCGGCCCGCTGCGTTCATACGCAAGCTCGCTGGTCGCCTGCTTCCACGCGCCGTCGATCTCGCCCATGACGTGATCGTCGGGAACGAAGGCGTCCTCGAACACGACCTCGTTGAAATCGTGCTGGCCGGTCATCTGGATGATCGGATTGACCGTGATGCCCGGCGTCTTCATGTCGACCAGGAATTGCGTCAGCCCATGGCGGCGATTTTCCTTGGTCGGGGGTGAGGTGCGGAACAGGCCGAGCATGTAGTCGGCGATATGCGCGTTGCTGGTCCAGATTTTCGAGCCGTTGATCTTGAAGCCGCCATCGACTTTGGTCGCCTTGGTCTTGGCCGCGAACAGGTCGGAGCCGGAGCCGGGCTCGCTCATGCCGATGACGAAGCACAATTCGCCGCGGCAGATGCGCGGCAGGATGTCTTTCTTCACGTGTTCGGGCGCGTACTTGAGCAGGATCGGTCCGCTCTGCCGGTCGGCGACGAAATGCAGGCGCACCGGCGCATTCGCCACGCGAAATTCTTCCGTCACCACGTAGCGCTCGAGAAAGCTGCGCTCGTGCCCGCCGTATTGTTTGGGCCAGGTCATGCCGATCCAGCCCTTGGCGCCGATGCGCTTGCTGAAGGCGGGATTGTGAGAATCGCCATGGCCGGGCCGGTGCGGATCGAAGGTGCCGGCCGCGACTTCCTCGGCCAGGAACGCGCGCACGTCGGCGCGCAGCTTTTCGCATTCGGGTGGCAGCCTGATCTGGTCGAATTGAAGATGCGTGCTCATCGCGACGCCACCAGCGGCCAGAAGTCGTCGGCGCCGCGGCGCGCGATGTCCTTGCCAAGCTTGGCCGCCCACTGGCTTTCATTGCCGAAGTCGTCGCGCCACGCCAGCATGCGCAGCGTGAAGCGGTGCAATATGTGCTCGTTGGTGAAGCCGATCGCGCCGAACACCTGATGCGCGATCGCCGCGCCTTCGGCGGCGGCTTCGGCGCAGCGGATCTTGGCGGAGGCAACCTCGAGCAACACCATCTCGTCGAATGCATCAGCTTGCGCGATCGCGTCGGCGGCCGAACCGGAGACGGCGAGCGCGGCGGCGGTTTCGCCGGCGAGCCGCGCGAGATTCTGCTGCACCGCCTGAAATTTTCCGATCGGCCGCTCGAAGGCGACGCGCTCGTTGGCATAGGCGACGCTGAGCGCCAGGATCGCTTCCAGCGCACCGGCGGTTTGCACCGCGCGTATCGTGGCGCCCATCAACAACAATGCGTGGCGGTCGAGGTTGGGTGCCGCGGAAAGCTTCCGTGGCGTCACGCCGGCGAAGTTAACGCTGGCCGAGGATTCGCCGGCGAGATTGTGACCCTCTCCGAGCCCGCAGTCGGCGGTGGCGACAAGCGCGACCGCAGGACCCTTGGGGCTGGATACGAGCACGGCAAGATGC
>JBAUHH010000399.1:0-3859 GCA_049680165.1 Pseudolabrys sp. | reverse complement strand
AAGGCAAACTTCAAATCGGTGCGCGGCAATTTCAAGTTCGGCAACAACCACATCCCGATCCAGAATTTCTATTTGCAGGACGTGGTGAAGGACGCCAAGGGCGACTTCGTGCTGAAAACCGCCGCCACCATCGTGAAGGACAGTCAGGATAACTTCCACGACAAGTGCCCGATGAAATGATCGTGGCTTACGGCATTACGGCGGCGGCGCATCGGCGCTGCCGCCGTTTTCGTAACGCGTTACGTTATTGCCGGGCCGCCGCCAACGGGTCCGCGCGAAGCGCGGCCCGATGACAAGCTCCGCGGCGAAACCCGGCAACCCATCGCTTCGCGCGAAGGGGTGGATACGCGGGTCGAGCCCGCGCATGACGGGGGAGAGAATCGGCGCGTCATGACTCTCTTTATCGAGCAATGCCTCAACGGCCTGCAATTCGGCCTGCTGCTGTTTCTGCTGGCGGCCGGGCTGACGCTGGTGTTCGGCATCATGGACCTCGTGAACCTCGCGCACGGCTCGCTCTACATGATCGGGGCGTACTTCGCGGCGACGTTCGCGGCCTGGACCGGCAGCTTCGTGCTCGGCGCGGTGCTCGCGCTCGCCGCCACGCTGGTGGTTGGCATGGCGGTGGAAGTGATCGCGATGCGCAGGCTTTACGGCCGCGACCATCTCGATCACGTGCTGGCGACGTTCGGGCTGATCCTGTTTTTCGACGAACTTGTGCGGCTGATCTGGGGCGCGGAAGGCATGAGCCTGCCGCTGCCTTCCTGGCTCAACACCGCGGTGCAGATCCTGCCCGGCGTCTATTACTCGGCCTACAAGTTCTCCATCATCGTTGTGGCGCTGGCGGTCGCGGGCTTCCTTTATGTCCTCGTCATGCGCACGCGGCTCGGCATGCTGATCCGCGCCGGCGCGTCCAACCGCGAAATGGTCGGCGCGCTCGGCGTCAACATCAAGCTGCTGTTCACGCTCGTGTTCGGGCTCGGCGCCGCATTGGCGGGGTTGGCCGGCCTGATGCAGGCGCCGATTTTGACCGTGCAGATCGGCATGGGTGAGAACATTCTCATTTTGGCGTTTGTCATCACCGTGATCGGCGGCATCGGCTCGATCCGCGGCGCGTTCGTCGCGGCGCTTTTGGTCGGCTTCATCGACACGCTCGGCCGTTCGTATCTGCCCGACCTGCTGCGGATGTTGCTGTCGCCGGCGGCGGCCTCGACCGCGGCGCCGGCGCTGTCCTCGATGCTGATCTATCTCTTGATGGCGGTCGTGCTGGTGGTGCGGCCGGAAGGGCTGTTCTCGGCGGCCGGCAACAAATGAATATCCGGCTCGACGCGCGAACGATTTTTGTCGCCGCGCTGCTGGTGATGCTGGCGCTGCTGCCGGTCTATTCGGCCGTGACCGGCGACCGCTTCGTGGTCACGCTGTTCACGCGCATCATCATTCTCGGGCTGGCGGCGACCAGCCTCAATCTCATCCTCGGCTATGGCGGGATGATGAGCTTCGGTCATGCCGCCTATCTCGGCATCGGCGGCTATGCGGTCGGAATTCTGGCGCATGAGGGCATTACGTCCGGCTTCGTGCAATGGCCGGTGGCGCTCGCCGCCTCGGCGCTGTTCGCGCTCGTGATCGGCGCGCTGTCGCTGCGCACGCGCGGCGTCTACTTCATCATGATCACTTTGGCTTTTGCGCAGATGGCCTACTACATTGTCGCGGGATTGGCGCGCTACGGCGGCGACGACGGGATGACGATCTACAAGCGCAGCCAGTTCGGCGCGCTCAATTTGTCGGACAAGGTGACGTTCTATTACATCTGCCTCGCGCTGCTGCTCGTTTGCATTTACATCGTCTGGCGCGTGATCAATTCGCGCTTCGGCCTCGTCATCCAGGGCGCGCGCTCGAACGACGTGCGCATGCGCGCGATCGGCTTTCCGATTTACCGGTACAAGCTGGTGTGCTTCGTCGTTGCCGGCACCATGTGCGGGCTTGCCGGCGCGCTGCTCGGCAACCACACCGATTTCGTCAGCCCGGCGATGATGTACTGGACGCGTTCCGGCGATCTCATCGTCATGGTCGTGCTCGGCGGCATGGGCTCGACCTTCGGGCCGCTGATCGGCGCGGTGGCGCTGCTGGTGCTGGAGGAGGCGCTGTCGGGCATCACCGAATATTGGCAGATCATCGTCGGCCCGCTGCTGCTGCTGGTCGTGCTGTTCGCGCGCGGCGGCATCGACGGCCTGCTCGCGAAGGTGCGCAGATGAGCGGGCCGATCCTGCAAGTCGAGACGCTGTCGAAACGGTTCGGCGGCATCGTCGCCACCGACAATCTTTCATTGGCGATTGAACAGGGCGAGTTGCATGCCATCATCGGGCCGAACGGCGCCGGCAAGACTACGCTGATCGCGCAGCTTGCCGGTCAGCTTGCGCACGATTCCGGCCGCATCGAATTTGCCGGCAGCGACATCGGCGCGCTGGCGATGCACCGGCGCAGCCGGCTTGGGCTGGCGCGCTCGTTCCAAATCACGTCGCTGTTTCTCGATCTCTCCGTGCTCGACAACGTGGCGCTGGCCGTGCAGGCGCATGCGGGGCATTCGTTCCGTTTCTGGCGCGCCGCGCGGCGCGAGCCCGAATTGCGCGAGCCGGCGCGCAAGGCGCTGGAGCGCGTGGGGCTTTTGCATCGCGCGGACCTGCCGGCGTCCGCACTGAGCCACGGCGAGCACCGGCAACTTGAACTGGCGATGGCGCTCGCGGGAAAGCCGCGCATGCTGCTGCTCGACGAGCCGATGGCTGGACTGGGCCCGGAAGAATCGACGCGCATGGTGGCGATGCTGCGCGCGCTCAAGAGCGAACTCACCATCTTGCTGGTCGAGCACGATATGGAAGCCGTGTTCGCGCTCGCCGATCGCATCACGGTGCTGGTCTATGGCCGCGTGATCGCGTCGGGTGCGCCGGCCGATATCCGCGCCAACGGCCAAGTACGCGAGGCTTATCTGGGCGAGGCCGAGGTGGCGGGAGCGCGCCATGGCTGACGCAAGGCTCCTCGAGGTCGAGGCCATCGAGACCTGCTACGGCCTGAGCCAGGTGCTGTTCGGCATTTCGCTTTCCATCGCGCCCGGCGAAATGATCACGCTGATGGGCCGCAACGGCATGGGCAAGACCACGACCGTGCGCTCGATCATGGGCCTCACCCCGGCGCGCGCCGGCGCCATCCGCTTCGAGGGCGCCGACATCCGGGCGCTGCCGTCCTACAGAATCGCGCAGCGCGGCATCGGGCTGGTGCCGGAAGGGCGGCAGATTTTCCCGAATTTGTCCGTGCGCGAAAATCTGCTGGCGACGGCGGTGGCCCGCAACGGCAATGACTGGACGCTGGCGACGGTGTTCGACCTGTTTCCGAGCCTGGCCGCGCGCGGCGGCAGTATGGGCAACCAGCTTTCCGGCGGCGAGCAGCAGATGCTGGCTATCGGCCGTGCGCTGATGACCAATCCGCGCCTGCTCATTCTCGATGAGGCGACCGAGGGACTTGCGCCACTGATCCGCACCGAGATCTGGCGCTGCCTGGCGCGGCTGAAAGCTGCGGGCCTATCGATTCTGGTGATCGACAAGAATGTCGTGGCACTCACGCAGGTGGCCGATCGCCATTTCCTGATCGAGCGAGGGCGCGTGGTGTGGAAGGGCTCCTCGCGCGAGCTTGCAGGCGCGCCTGAGATTCAGCACCGGTATTTGGGGGTCTAACGGCACCCGGCTATTCCGCCGGCTGCGGCGCGGGCGGGCGACGGACGAAGCTGTGCGAGCGGCCGCCGAGCTTGCCGTGCAGCTTGTCGAGCAGCATGTAGATCACCGGCGTCGTGTAGAGCGTGAGCGCCTGCGACACG
>JBAUHH010000398.1:0-4470 GCA_049680165.1 Pseudolabrys sp. | reverse complement strand
GCATCGTCGTGACGTTGCCGGCGATGTATTTCTGGTAGCCTGCATGAAATTCACCCTCGCCTGGCTTAAAGAACACCTCGAGACCGACGCGCCGCTTGCGGAAATTACTGACAAGCTGACCATGATCGGGCTCGAGGTCGAGAGCGTCGAGGACAAGGCAGCGCTGCTCAAGCCGTTCGTCATCGCATCGGTCATCTCGGCGGAGAAACATCCGAACGCCGACCGGCTGCGCGTGTGCATGGTCGATACCGGTGACGGCAAGCCGATCCAGGTCGTGTGCGGCGCTCCTAATGCGCGCGCCGGTATGAAGGGTGTGTTCTCGCCGCCCGGCACGTTCATTCCCGGCAAGAACATCACGCTGTCGGTCGGCACCATCCGCGGCGTCGAGAGTCGCGGCATGCTGTGTTCGCCGGCGGAGTTGCTGATCTCCGACGACCACGATGGCATCATCGATCTGCCGGCCGACGCACCGGTCGGCAAAAATTACGCCGACTACGCGGGCCTAGGTGGCGATCCGGTAATCGAGATCAATCTCACGCCGAACCGGCCGGACTGCACCGGCGTCAACGGCATCGCGCGCGATCTCGGCGCCGCCGCCATGGGCACCTACAAGGATCGCACCGCGAAGCCGGTGAAGGGCGCGTTCCCCTGCCCTGTTTCGGTAACGCTCGATTTCGGTGAGACCGCTTCGCTCTGTCCCGCGTTCGGCCTGAGGCTGGTGAAAGGCGTCAAGAACGGTCCGTCGCCCGACTGGCTGCAAAAGCGGCTCACGGCGATCGGGCTGCGCCCGATCAATGCGCTGGTCGACATCACCAACTTCATCACCTACGACCGCGGCCGCCCGCTGCACGTGTTCGACGCCGCAAAAGTGCGCGGCAATCTCACCGTGCGACGCGCGCACAACGGCGAGAAGCTGCTCGCGCTCGACGGCAAGACTTACGAACTCGATCAGGCCATCTGCGTGATCGCGGACGAGCAAGGCGTGGAATCGCTCGCCGGCATCATGGGTGGCGAAGCGTCGGGTTGCTCGGAGACGACCACTGACGTGCTGATCGAATCCGCGCTTTGGGATCCGCTCAACATCGCGCAGACCGGACGCAAGCTAGGTATCAATTCCGACGCGCGCTATCGCTTCGAACGCGGCGTCGATCCGGCGTTTATGCTGCCGGGCCTGGAGCTGGCGACGCAGATGGTGCTCGATCTGTGCGGTGGCACGCCATCCGAGATCGTTGTCGCCGGCGATCCCACGCCGAAGGAAGACATTGTCGATTTCCCGCTCAGCGAGCTCACGCGATTGACCGGCCTGAAGCTGCCGCTGCCTGACGTGCGCCGCACGCTGGAGAAGCTCGGATTCTTCACGGCCGGCCAAGGCGAGCGTGTCAAGGTCGCGGTGCCGTCGTGGCGACCGGACGTGGAAGGCAAAGCCGACATCGTCGAGGAGATCGTGCGCATCGTCGGCGTCGACCGCGTGCCGCCGGCGCCTTTTCCGCGTGGCGACTTCGCGCGCAAGCCGGTGCTCACGCCGATCCAGAATCGCACGCGCAAGGCCAAGCGCGCGCTCGCGGCGCGCGCCATGGTCGAGGCCGTCACCTGGTCGTTCGTGTCAAGGCGCGAGGCCGAGTTGTTCGGCGGCGGCAATGCGGCGCTGGCGCTCGCCAATCCGATCGCGGTGGAGTTGTCCGACATGCGGCCGAGCCTGATCGCGGGCCTGGTGACGGCGGTGCAGAAGAATTCCGACCGCGGGCTTGCCGACGTCGCGCTGTTCGAGGTCGGGCAGATCTTCAAGGGCGACCGGCCGGATGATCAGCTGACCGCGGCAAGCGGCGTTCGCCGCGCGCTGGCGGGCGCCGCCGGCAGCGGCCGTCATTGGTCTAGCCAGGCCAAGCACGTCGATGCTTTCGACGCCAAGGCCGATGCTTTCGCCGTGCTGGCCGCCGCCGGCGCGCCGATGCAAGCCTTGCAGGTCGTGCCCGGCGGTCCGGCCTGGTTCCATCCCGGCCGATCCGGCACCATCCAGATCGGACCGCAGAACGTGCTGGGATATTTCGGCGAATTGCATCCGCGTGTGTTGGAAGCGCTTAAGGCCGATGGGCTTTTGATGGCGTTCGAGGTGATCCTGGAGAAAATCCCGGAGCCGAAGGCCAAAGCCACGCGCGCCAAGCCGGTGCTCGAATTGTCGCCGTTCCAGCCTGTCGACCGCGATTTCGCCTTCGTGGTCGACAGCAAGGTCAAGGCGGCCGACATCGTGCGCGCGGCGCAGAACGTCGACCGCAAGCTGATTGTGGGCGTGAGCGTGTTCGACGTTTACGAAGGCAAGGGCATCGAGCCCGGCAAGAAGTCGATCGCGATCGCGGTCACGATCCAGCCGCGCGAGAAGACGATGACCGACGAGGAGATTGAGACGCTCGCCGGCAAAATCGTCGCCGAAGTCACGAAGAAGACCGGCGGCACGCTGCGGACTTAAGCGGCCAGTAAATCCGCAAACGCAAACCCTTCGCGCTCCACCGTCTCACCGGCCGTCACCGGAATTCTGCGGCTGAACATCGGGCCGGCGGAAACGAAGGTGTGAAATTCCCCGTTCTCGCCGCACGGATCGGCTGACGGTGGAAGCGACGTCAGCAAGGCGTCATCGTATTTCCGACCCGCGAACGAAGCCGATAATTTCTTCAAATCGACCACCGCCAGATGCGCCTTGATGCCGGCCGCAATCATCTCGCGCGCCAGCGGCGCCGTCGGCCGGCCCCAGAGCGGAAACACCGGCGCGATGCCGGAACCCGCAAGATTTTTCTCGCGATAGGCGCGCACGTCTTCCAGGAACAAGTCACCGAAGACGATGTGCGTCACACCCTGTGCTTTCGCCGCGCGCATGGCTGCCGCCATTTCGCGCTCATAGATTTCGTTCGGGCACGGAAATGGGATGCGCACGATCGTCGCCGGCAACCCCGCTGCCTCAAGTTGCGCGCGCAGCAATTCCTCGCGCACGCCATGCATGCTGACTCGTGAAAATATGTCGGTGACTGTCGTGAGCGCGCCGACGATGTCGAGTTCGCCGGAACGGCGCGCCTCGTGCAGCGCCCAGGCGCTGTCCTTGCCGCTCGACCAGGCGATCAGCGCCTTCGGCGCCATCATTCATCCTCGTCGCGGCGGTGGCGGTGGCGGTGGCGTGGCGCGGGCTTTTCTCTCGTCTTTTTTTCTTTTTCCGGATCCTTGATCGCGCCGATCTTGCGCAACGCGGCTTCCGCTGCGCGCGTGCCCGATTCCCAGGCGCCGCCGGCCGTGCCCCACAGCGTTTCGTGCACCGCCTCGCCGGCAAAAAACACACGCTCGCGGATCGGCGACATCAGGGCGCGGCGCGCATCCTGATTGCCGGGCGAAGCAACCGAACCGGCACCGAGCGCCCACGGCTCCGCGTTCCAGTTTGTGGCGGCGCTGCGCTTGAGCTTGGTTTTGACGTCATTGCCAAACACCGAGCTGAGCCATTCGCGCGCGAAGGCGACCATCGCGTCCTGCCCTTGCGCCGCAAGATCGCGGCCGAACGCGCCACCGACCTTGAGCACATGCAGGTCGCTCCCCGAAACCCTGGCGAGCAAGGCCGCGGTGCGCGCACTGGCCGCCTTCTCGAACACGAGATCGTCGGGCTGGAGTCCCAGCGGATTGCCCGGCAATTCCAGCGCGATGTGGTCCTCGCTGCCGAGCGCGAGCGCGTTGATGGCGCGCGCGTGGCGCTCGGGTAATTCAGGCGTGAATTTTATTTTCCCGGACGCCAGCACGCCGGTCGACGCCGTCACGACGATGGTCTGCCCGCGCAAGCGGCCGTTGTCGGTTTCCACTTCCAGCGTTTTGAGCCACTCGATCGAGATGACTGGCGTCGACAGCCGCACCGGCAGATTCGCGGCGAGCTTCGCCAATAGCGTGCCGAAGCCCTGGCGGCAGAACGCGGCGGTCTCGCGCTCGACCAGGCGCGCGAAATCCACCGACGACACCCGCGACAAATCCTTGCCGCAGGTGTAGGGGCCGAGAAAGAACTCCGCCGTCGCACGCCAGTCGCCGAGATCCTTCGGCAAAGCCTGCACTGCCGGCGGATCGACTTTGCCGCGCGCCGCTTCCGCGATCGCACGGCTGGAACGCACCTGCGTCGCCAGAAAATCCTCGAGCTCGCCTTCGCGCGCCGCGCGCGGGCCGACGCGCAATTTCTGTCCGCGCGGTGCCGGATAAACCTCGAGCCCAGTCCCGCCCGCAAGCCTGGCGACCGGATTTGACGCCGGCGTGCGGATCCAGTGCGCCCCGCGGTCATACGGCACGCCGAACGTCCGCGTGTCGGTGACGCAGCGCCCGCCGATATGGTCCGAGGCCTCGATGAGCGCGAAACGGCGGTTGGCGGCGGCAACGCGGCGCGCCGCGGCGATGCCGGCCGCACCGGCGCCGATGATAATGACGTCCGTCTCGCCGGTGACCGGCGCGGCGCCAAGC
>JBAUHH010000397.1:0-4174 GCA_049680165.1 Pseudolabrys sp. | reverse complement strand
CTCCAGAACCACGCTGCCCTGCTCGTTCAAGGTCGAGGCAACGCGATCCGACCCGATCTGCACGGGAGATTTGAATGTCTCTTCGCCGACGAGGCGAATTCGGGCTTGGGTGTTCATGGCACGCCTTCCGGACGTTGCGATGCACTTAGCGTGACGACACTCGCGGCGTCACGACACCCGATTAAGACACCCGATTTCTGCCCGAGATTTTGCGGAGGTTGCACAATCTTGTCGTCACCGGGCATAGCCCGTCGAAGACGGGCGTGAACGCCCTCATGTCCCGGTGACCTCGCTTATGTGGTCACTGCGTCCCTAAGCGGGATGGCCGGGGCAAGCCCGGCCATGATGGAAAAACTTAGTCGGCGGATTGATTACTGCGGCGTCAGGCCGGCTTGCTTCACCACCTGTCGCGCGATGGCGCGATCTTCTTCGATCTGCTTTGCGAACGCTTCCGGCCCATTCACGTCGGGGACGAGGCTGCGGTCGGTGATGTTCTTCTTGGCGAAGGCCGGGTCGCTCACCACCGCGGCGATTTCCTTCGCCAGGCGGTCGACGATCGGCTTCGGCGTGCCGTGCGGCACGAACAACCCGTACCAGGTGTGCGACGGCGGGCCCTTGTAGCCGGTTTCCTCAAACGTCGGCACTTTCGGGAACAGCGGCGAGTGCATGTTGTTGACCATCACCAGCTCGCGCATCTTGCCGGCGTTGATCTGGCCGATGACGTTGCCCTCGCCGATCAGCGCGATCGGTGTCGAGCCGCCGAGCACGGCGTTGACCGCTTCACCGCCGCCCTTGAACGGCACACGCACCCAGTCGGCGCCCTTCTCCTTCTTGAGCGTCTCCATGTAGAGCGCGAGCGGCGGCGCGGCGGTGAGATAGGAAAGCGTGCCGGGCTGCGCTTTCGACAGCGCCACCAGTTCGTCGATGGTGTTGGCCTTGAGGTTTGAATTGATCACCAGCACCTGGATCAAATGAAACAGGTTGGTGACCGGCTGCAATCCGGTTTCGGGATCAAAGCCGATGTTCTTGAGCAGCAGCGGATTGTAGACGACAGGGTCGGCATTGATGATGCAGATGGTGTAGCCGTCGGGCGCGGCTTCCGTGCAGGCGCGCGCGCCGACGTTCTGCATGCCGCCTGGGCGATTTTCGACGACGATGGTCTGTCCGAGCCGCTTGCGCAGTTCCTCGCCCAGCACGCGCATGAACACGTCGCTGATGCCACCGGGGCTGGTCGTGGTCAGCGCGCGGATCGGCCGGTTCGGCCAGTTGTCTTGCGCCTGTGCCGCGCCGGCGCCGAGCAGCGCCAGCAGCAGGAAAATCCCGATACGCGTCATGTGTTTCCTCCCGGCGGCGGGTTCTGATGCCCGCGCGCCGGGAGAGATTATGCCGTGCGTGACCCGGCTCGCAATCGGCTTCGCGCGTTCAGCGCTTGACGATGACGACCTCCAGATATTCGCCGGGAACGACCATGGTGCCGTCCTTGGCGCGATTGAAGCGGCCTATCAGCGCTTCGATGTCGGCGACCAGCGCCTGCTGGCCGTCGGGCGGCAGCGCGGCGAGCGTCTTGTGCACCGGGCCGTAATAGGTCTTGAACACGTCGATCCAGTGCTGCGCCGAGCGATAGCGGAACATGAAATCGCGCGGGGTGGCGCTGATCGAGGAGGCCTGCGGCCCGAACATCTCGTCGAGCCTCGCGCGTGTGCCCCACAGCGCGGGCGACTTCACGCCAGCCGGCGGCGGCATGCGCTTGCCGATAAGCTTGAAGATCTGGCCGATGAATCCATCTGGCGTCCAGTTGGCGAGACCGATCTTGCCGCCCGGCTTGCAGACGCGCAGCAATTCGGACGCGGCCTTGTCCTGGTTGGGCGTGAACATGACGCCGTAGCTCGACACGACAGCGTCGAAGCTGGCGTCGGCGAACGGCAGCGCCTCGGCGTCTGCGATCTTGAAGTCGACGTCCCAGCCTTCGGCCTTGGCGCGGGTACGGCCGCGCTCGAGCAAAGCCTGCACGTAGTCGGTCGAGGTCACCTCGCACCAGCGGCGCGCCGCCGCGAGGGTGATGTTGCCGTTGCCGGCGGCGACGTCGAGCACTTTCTGGCCGGCGCGCAGGTCGAGCGCCTCGCAGAGCATCTCGCCGACGATCTGCAAGGTGGCGCCGATGACGGCATAGTCGCCTGACGACCAGGCGGCCTGCTGGCGGGTCTTGATGGCGGCAAGATCGGGCGCCGCGGCGGCCGGTTTCGCAGACAAGGTTGCAGTATTCATGTGCCGCTCCTCCTTTATGCGTTGAAGGCGCGTCATTGATCGCAACCTGGCCGCGGCGATATGCCGTTTCCGCCACCCTGTTCAAAATCCGCCGCAATCGCGCTAGAAGCTGCGCGCACGCGCCGCTAATCGGACAAGACCCGATGGATAATGGCCGTTTCCCGCAGAGCGCCTTTACCGGGCTACCGTCTCCGGATGCGCATGGCGTTTTGCCCGGCGATCTCGTGCGCGCGGTGCAGTGGATCGCCACGCATCTCAACGAGCCAGTGCGGATCGCGCAACTGGCGGCGGTCGCCGGCGTTCCCGCGCGCACGCTCGAAACGCACTTCCAGCACTATCTCGGCACGACCCCGCTCGGCTGGCTGCGCCGCATGCGGCTCGCCTATGCGCGCCAGCAATTCATCACGTCAAACGGCAGAGCGAGCGTTACCGAGGTGGCGACCGCGAGCGGTTTCAGCCAGCTTGGACGTTTTTCCGGCCACTATCGCGACGCGTTCGGTGAATCGCCGTCGCAGACGCGGCGGCGCGCGATACGCGTCGCGCAGGATGGCTCGGATGAGATCGACGACGACGCGGTCTTCCTGACATGGCGCGCGGTGGCCGCGGCCTATCAGGTCGCGCCGAAGGGATGCAGCGAAGCGCTCGAAGACCTCGCGCGCGCGCAAGAGCTCGCGCCGCATTACGGCCTGCCCAAGGCGCTCGAAGCCTGGTGCATCGGTCAAAGCACGGTGCACAATTTCAACGCCCCGGCCGGCAGCCGCGAGAAATCGATCCGGCTCGCGCAGGAAGCGCAGGAGCTGGCGCCGAACGACGCGCTCACGCTCAGCCTGTGCAGCAGCGCGCTGACGCTGGCGCGCCGCCTCGACGAGGCGGACGCCTTGATCGAGCGCGCCGCGGCAATCGACCCGTGGTCGGCGATGGTGTGGGTGCGGCGCGGCTGGATTTCGGCTTATTGCGGCGACAGCGAAGCGGCCATACGCGAACTCGGTTTTACGCTGCGGCTGATGCCGTTCGAGCCGATCAAGCATTTGATCATGATCGGCATCGGCTGCGCGCATTTCGGCGCCGGCCGCTACGACCGCGCCGCGCGCTGGGCGCGTGAAGGCGTCAGCGCACATCCGGGCTCGTTCTGGGCCGACCGCATCGTGGTCGCCGCCGCCGCGCAATATGGTGCGCGCGACGAAGCGCGCCGCACGGCGAAGTCGCTGATGCGCAAGGATCCGGACTTGACCGTCTCGATGGCGCGCGACGCCTGGCCGTTCACGCCGGAGTTTGCGGGACGTCTCGCCGAAGGATTGGAAAGCGCGGGCGTACCGCGCTCGTAAGACGTTTCTTTTCTGTCATTCCGGGACGCGCTGAAGGCGCGGACCCGGAATCCAAAACCCCAGCGCTGCGGAGTATGGATTCCGGGTTCGCTCGCGCCCCGGAATGACAAAGAGTTAGCCGGCCAGCCTCGCCTTCACCATCGCGCTCGCTTTGCCCATGTCCATCTGCCCCGCGTATTTGCCGCGCAATACGCCGATCACCTTGCCCATGTCCTTCATGCCGGCGGCGCCGGTTTCCGCCACGGCGGCGTCGATTGCTTTCTTCATGTCGTCGTCGGACATTTGCTTGGGCAGATAGCCGGACATGATCGCGATCTCCTCCTGCTCCTGCTTCACCAGGTCGGCGCGGTTGCCCTTCTGGTAAAGCTCGACCGATTCCTGGCGCTGCTTGATCATCTTCTGCAGCACGGGCAGCACCTCGGCATCGCCAAGCGGCGGCTTGCCAGCCCCGCGCGCCTCGATGTCGGCGTTCTTGAGCGTGGAATTGACCATGCGCAGGGTGGAGACCGCCCGCTCGTTCTTGGCCTTTTGCGCCTCGGTCAAAGCTTTATTGATGTCGTCGCGCAGCACGGGGAGTCCCTTTC
>JBAUHH010000396.1:0-2026 GCA_049680165.1 Pseudolabrys sp. | reverse complement strand
GTAAGGCGCGCAACCGGATCGAAAGTCCATGCGATTCCGCATTTGGCTCGGCGTCCTGATCGGCTCGACCATCGGCGGATTCATCCCTGAATTATGGGGCGCCGGTCTGTTCTCATATTCGTCGGTGCTGCTCAGCACAGTCGGCGCGCTTGCCGGAATCTGGTTCGGCTACGCGACCGCGTAGAGCCTCATTTCAGGGCGGCATATTTACATATCGCCGCGCCGTTCCTACGCTCCCCTCCAACGACCTGTTCTTCGAAGACATCCGCGATCTCAACGGCGTTTGAACCTTAGCGCGGGCGACATGACGAAAGATTCTGGCGCCTTTCGCATCGGCACCGGCGCGGGCTTTTCCTCCGACCGGCTCGATCCCGCCGTCGATCTCGCCAGGCGCGGCAAGCTCGACGTCATGGTGCTCGAATGCCTGGGCGAGCGCACGATTGCCTTTGCGCACCGCGACCGCATGGCCGATCCGCGCCGCGGCTATAACGCGCATTTAGAACGCCGGATGCGCGCGCTGCTGCCGGCTTGCCAGGCGTCGGGCGCCGTCATCGTCAGCAACATGGGCGCGGCCAATCCGCGCGCGGCGGCGGCAAAGACGCGCGATATCGCGCGCGAACTCGGGCTCAAGGGCCTGAAGATCGCTTGCGTCGAAGGCGACGACGTCACCGCCCTCGTCTCCTCCGATCAGCCGTTCATGGACGAGCCGGGCACGCTCGCCGACGTCGCGCAGCCGGTCGTCGGCATGAACGCCTATCTCGGCGCCGACGCCATTATTCCCGCGCTTGAAGCCGGCGCGAACGTGATCATCGGCGGGCGGTTCGCCGATCCGTCGATGTATCTCGCGCCGCTGATGCACCGCTACGGCTGGAAGGAAAGCCACACCGCGCTGCTCGGCGCCGGATCGCTGGTCGGCCATCTGATGGAATGCGGCATGCAGATCACCGGCGGCTATTTCGCCGATCCCGGCGTCAAGGACGTGCGCGATCTCGCGCAATGCGGCTATCCGATCGCGGAGGTTTCTGCCGACGGCAGCGCCGTGATTACGAAATTGCCCAAGACCGGCGGCTGCGTCACCGAAGCGACGGTGAAGGAGCAACTGCTCTATGAGGTGCACGACCCCGCCGCCTATCTCACGCCCGACGTCACCGCCGATTTCAGCCGTGTCAACGTGAAGGAAGTCGAGACCGACCGCGTGCGCGTGACCGATGCGGGCGGCCGCACACGCCCGCAACAACTGAAAGTCACCGTCGGCTTCGACGCCGGCTTCCTCGCCGAAGCCGGCGTCAGCTATGCCGGGCCCGCCGCCGGCACACGCGGAAGGCTTGCATGCGATATCGTGCGCGACCGCCTTGCCGCCGTGCATGGGATCAAGTCCAACGTCCGCGTCGATCTCATCGGCGCAAGCTCGCTGTTCGCCACCGCCGGCGCATCGGCTGTCGAATCCGAGGACGTGCGCCTGCACGTCGCGCTTCGCACCACCCATCGCGAGCAGGCCGAACTGATGCTGTGGGAAGTGGAATCGCTGCTGTGCTGCGGCCCCGCGGGCGGCGGCGGCTTCCGCGGGCAGATTACCGCCGCGGTGGAAACAAAGTCCCTGCTGATCGACCGCGCTTTGGTCAAGCCGTCGTTCGAGATGTTCGTGGCATGAGCGTTCCAGGCCGCAACGAACGCCGGCTTATCCGCGACATCGCGCACGCGCGCGCCGGCGACAAGGGCAACACGTCCAGCATCAATGTCTGGGCTTACGATCCCGCCGATTACGAATTGCTCAAGGAGACGCTGACAGCGGAGCGCATCGCGCACGAATTCCCCAAGCTCGTGCGCGGCACGGTCACCCGCTACGAGATCGCGCATCTGCACGGCTTGAATTTCGTGCTGCAAGAGTCGCTCGAAGGTGGCGTCAACGCCTCGCTCAATCTCGACTCGCACGGCAAGTCGTGGAGCTATCTGCTGCTGGGACTGACGATCGATCACAAGCCTTAGCGGCTATCGCCAAATCAGTGCCCGGAGCCCGGCTCCATCT
>JBAUHH010000395.1:0-5127 GCA_049680165.1 Pseudolabrys sp. | reverse complement strand
CGCTCGGCTCGCGCAACAAGCGCCTGGTGGGCGAGGGCTTGAGCGAGTTGTCGAAGCGCATGGGATTCCGCTGCATCGACGGTTTCGCCGAGCGCGTTGTTTATCGCGAGTTCTTTCCGCGCGGCCTGACCGCGCTCGACGATCTCGACGAGGCGACGCTGGGCACGCGGCCGAGCCTGTCGCACGTCACCGCGCGCGAGGAAGTGATCGCGCTTCTGAACACGCTCCGGCTGCCGCTGTCGGAAAACGGCAAGCGCCGCGCCGCCGCCCGCGCGGAGTGGTATTCGGTCATGGACCAGCCGCTGCAAGTCCACGACGTCATCGCCTAGGGCGATCATCGAACATCACGATTGTCATCGCCGGGCTTGACCCGGCGAACCCGCTTATGTGCGCATAGTGCATTCCTGAGCGGGATGGCCGGAACTAGTCCAGCCATGACAGGTTTGCTTGCACCCATCCGCGCAGATCGCCACATACGGGGCGCGTGCAACGAAATGGGTGTAGACTTTTCGCATGAGCAAGGATCGTTCCGACCAGACGCCAGCGCCGGCATCGCGGCCGGAGATCGCCGCGTTCATCGAACGCGTGCGCTCGCTCGGACCCGCCACCGGCGGCGGCAAGCGCGGCAGACTGATCTTTGCGCTCGACGCCACCATGAGCCGCCAGCCGACCTGGGATACGGCCTGCACGCTGCAAGCCGACATGTTTCGCGAGGCCGGCTCGGTCGGGGGTCTCGACATCCAACTCGTTTATTTCCGGGGCCTCAATGAATGCCGCGCCTCCGGCTGGGTGGCCGAAACAGGCCGGCTCGCCGGATTGATGTCTGCCATCGATTGCCGCGGCGGTCACACCCAGATCGGCAAGGTGCTCAACCACGCGCGCGAGGAAAACGGCAAGCAGAAAGTACAGGCACTGGTGTTCGTCGGCGACGCGATGGAGGAAGCGATCGACGATCTGTGCAAGTCGGCAGGCGAACTGGGCCTGCGCGGCGTGCCCGTTTTCATGTTCCAGGAGGGCGGCGACGACGTGGCGGAAAACGCCTATCGCGAGATTGCCCGGCTCTCGCACGGCGCCTATTGCCGCTTCGATACCGGCGCCGCGCATGAGCTCGGCGAACTGCTGCGCGCGGTCGCCGCTTACGCCGCCGGCGGCATGAAAGCGCTCGCGGACCTTTCCGCCCGCCGCAGCAGCGGCGCGCACAAGTTGCTTCAGCAACTGCGCTAGCCATGCCGGAGATCATCCTCGGCGCACTGGTGCTGGTGATTGTCCTTTGGGGATTGAACGTCTTTTCCAAGGTCGATCCGCGCATCGTTGCGCGCTCGCTCAAAGGCGGCGGTGGCATTGTCGCGCTCGCGGCGGCGATCTTTTTGGGGCTGCGTGGCGAACTCGGGGTCGCCATCCCGATCGGCGCGTTTGGCCTTGGTCTGCTCGGCTGGCTGCCGTTCGGGCCCGCGGGCTTCGGCGCGCGTGCGCAGAAAAGCGCCGGGCAAACGTCACGCGTGCGTTCGGCCTATCTGGAAATGGAGCTCGACCACGACAGCGGTGCGATGCGCGGCCATATCGTCGCCGGACGCCATCAGGGCGCGGCGCTCGAACGGCTCGACGTCAAGACGCTCGCGGGTCTGCTGGGCGAAATGGACGAGGAAAGCCGCGCGCTACTTGTCGCGTATCTTGACCGCCGGGATCCCGGTTGGAGTGAGCACGCGCAAGGAAACGCGGCATCGGGGCGCGTCGCGGCGTCCAGCGGAAAAATGACGGAACAGGAGGCCTATCAAATCCTTGGCCTGCAGCCGGGAGCGAGTGCTGACGACATCGCCGGCGCGCATCGCACGCTGATGAAGAAACTTCATCCCGACCAGGGGGGCTCGACGTATCTTGCCGCCCGCATCAACGAAGCCAAAGAGATCCTTGTTCGCCGCCATCGCTGAGGTACTCCTGACAACACCACCAGCGGCTCCCGGTCCAACACGTCCCTGTCATCGTTTTTGTCCTCAATTCCGCAACGTCATGCATGGAATGTCGCTGCGCTTGAGGTGCTTGCAGGCGGCTTCCGCCTGATCCTTGTCGAGCCCGGCAAAGCGGGCGCGAAATAACGTCTTGTCGCCTTTGGCGACGCGTTCGGTGAAGGGCTCGGCGTGTCCGAGTTGCGTTTCGGCCTTCTGCTGGGCAATCGTCAGCCGCTGCTTGGCTTCGACTTCATCGTCAAAGGCGCCGACCTGGACCATCCAGCCGTTGTGCGATTTCGCGGCGACTGTGGTCGAACCCGTATCGCTGTCGTTTGCTGAAGCAACCTTGACCGGCAGCACGCCGAGCACGCCCGGCTTTGCCCCGGGCGGCGGCGGCAATTCCGGCGGCTCGCGCTTGACGGTGGCGACGGTCGTGATCGAGGCCGTGGTGACGTTCGCCGGCGTCGCGGTGAGTTTCTGGCTCGGAAGCGGCACTGCGGAGAGCGACGCGGTTTTCATCGAGCCCGCCTTGACGGTGAACGTTTTCACCGGCGTGGGCTTGATCGGCGCGGTCGAACCCGGCTCGGGCGTGGCTGGCGCCACAGATGCGACATGCGTCTTGTGCTCGACCGGCTCGCTCTTTTGCGCGACCACCGGCTCGGTGCGCTTGGGCGACGCCCGCGCGATGTTTTCATCGATCAGATCGCGTACCCGCGCGTCGCGCACATTCGCCGTGCGACCGCCGAAAACGACGACAACCATGTGGCGGCCACCGCGCCGCAGATTGATAACGATATTGAATCCGGAGTCGTGAATGTCGCCGGTCTTGATGCCGTCGACGCCGGCGACGGCGCCGAGCAGATGGTTGTGATTGCGGATCGGCTTGCCGTGATACTCGAACGTCCGCAGCGAGAAGTAATGATAGTAGCCGGGGAATCGCTCCTGGATGGCGCGGCCGAGCAGCGCGATGTCGCGTGCGGTCGTGATCTGGCGGTCTTCCGGCAGACCGGACGCGTTGTAATAGGCGGTATGCATCATGCCGAGCGCATGAGCCTTGGCGGTCATCTGCTTGGCGAAATCTTCCTCGGTGCCGCCGAGCGCCTCGGCAACCACGACGGCAACGTCGTTCGCCGACTTGGTCACGATCGCCTTGATGGCGGTCTCGACATTGATGGTCTGGCCGGGCTGCAAGCCGAGCTTGGACGGCGCCTGCGCTGAGGCGTGCGGCGAAACGCTGAGCTCGGATGAAAGCTTGAGCTTGCCCGCTTCCAGCCGCTCGAACAGCAAATACAGCGTCATGATCTTGGTGAGCGATGCCGGATGACGTGGGCTGTCGGCGTTGGTCGATTGCAGCACCGCACCGGTATTGGCATCGACCACGATGGACGCAAAGGATGGCTGATAGCGTTCCGCGGCGGCGGGGCGGTGGCGCACGTAATGGCGCCGCGAGCGCGCGTCGGCGCTGGTGGCGAACGCGCCCACAACGAGGAGGGCGGCCAAGCTCAAGGCGCTAAAGCGCAGTGCAAGCCGAACCGCGGCTCCCGCACGCAACATTGCCTTATCTCCCCAACCCTTCTTGAGCGGCCATGGCCGCCAGCATTATCGCCCGCCACCGTCCCGGCAGATGCACAATTTATCACCGTAGGGGGACACGGTTTACAAATTCTTAAATGAATCCAACGGATTCAGCCATACTTTTTGCGTTGCAATATTTCCGTTGACTTTATTGTGCAGTGCACTACATCACAGCCGTAGCCCCAAGCGCGGGCGCACCAGGACAATTTAGTCACACAGGCCCGGTCGCGGGCCGCGAAAGGGATGCAGATGGTCAAGAATTTCGAGGACTTCCAACAGGCCGGCAAGGAAAACGTCGATCTCGCGCTGAAATCGTTCGGTGCGCTGTCGAAGGGTTCCCAAGCCATCGCCGTCGAAGTGGCCGACTACTCGAAGAAGGCTTTCGAGGACGGCACCGCGGCGATCGAGAAGCTCTTCGGCGTGAAGTCGCTGGAGAAGGCGATTGAGATCCAGACCGATTATGCCAAGACCGCGTATGAGAGCTTCGTCAGCGAGGCCTCCAAGCTCGGCGGGCTCTACACCGACCTCGCCAAGGAAACCTATAGGCCGTTCGAGAACCTGCTTGTGAAGGCGAAGTAAGCCGCTGTCGCATAGCGTTTAGACGGCAAAGCCCGGCCAGTTTGGCCGGGCTTTTTTCTTGTGGGAGTGCCGTAAGAGAAATTACCTTGCGACGCGCAGCTTGGTCAGGTTGGTGCCGATCGTGTTGAACGTCGTGATGAGATCGTTCGCATTCGTCAGCTCGTAGAACTTGTCGGAGCTGCTCGCGCAATTCTGCATCAACGTCGAGGTCGGATCGCCGCCAGTGTTGACCTGCACCATGTAGAGCGTGATGCCGGCGGCCTTGACGTTGGCGCAGGTGCCACTGCCGTCCGACGACTTGTACATGCGCCGGTCGATCGAGTTCTGGTTATTGCTCCAGCGGTTCTGGGTGTTCAAGCCGTCGGACATCAGAATGATGATCTGCTGGTACTGGTAGTTCGGATCCAGGGCGGGCGCCGTCAATCCGCCGCCGCCGACCAGCGATTGCCAGCCCCAGACGAGGCCGATCGGCTGGTTGGTGTTGCCATTAGGCGACATGTTGTCGACAAGGGTATTCATGGCATCCCAATCGTTGCTCAGGCCCCTCATTTGCGTCGGGCAGCCGCTGTCCTGATCCGCCGCGAACAATGACGCCTGGATGCTGGTCGTGGCTTCGGTGACGTTCTGGTCGTAGTTGTTGTTGCTCGGCTGATTGCTGTTGCCGCGGTCGGTTACGCAACCGTTCCATTTTTGCTGGAAGCACACGAGGTCCCCCAATAGGCCGCAGAGCAACTTGTTGAGGAAGTTCCCGAGCCAGAAGGAGGAATCGACCCAGGTCTGGGTGGCATTGGTTGCGCCGACATTGACGTCATTCGCGAACGGAATGATGGAGACGTACACGTCGCCGTCTTGGCTCGCGGCCGCCTTGAGCTGCGCCAGCAAGTTCTTGGTCGCGGTCTTGAGCGCGGTGATCTTGCCGTCCTGGGCCATGGAGCCGGTGTTGTCGAGCACCAGGCCGACGCGCAGCCGCGTCGATCCCCACTTGGCGGTGGAGGACGCGGTCACGGTGATCGTCTTGTAGCCAAGG
>JBAUHH010000394.1:0-3108 GCA_049680165.1 Pseudolabrys sp. | reverse complement strand
CTCGCCGGCGGCGTTGCGGTGATCCGCGTCGGCGGCGCCACCGAGGTCGAGGTGAAGGAGCGCAAGGATCGCGTCGATGACGCGATGCATGCGACCCGCGCCGCGGTCGAGGAAGGCATCCTGCCCGGCGGCGGCGTCGCCCTGCTTCGTTCGGTCGAGGCGCTCAAGCGCGTCAAGACCGACAACGAAGACCAGAAGCACGGCGTCGACATCGTGCGCAAGGCGATCCAGGCTCCGGCTCGCCAGATCGCGAGCAATGCCGGCGCTGACGGCTCGGTTGTGGTCGGCAAGATCATGGAGAAGGATCAGTATTCGTACGGCTACGATGCGCAGACCGGCGAATACGGCAACCTGGTCACCAAGGGCGTGATCGATCCCGCCAAGGTCGTGCGTTCAGCGATCCAGGGCGCGGCTTCGGTCGCCGGCCTCTTGATCACCACGGAAGCGATGGTCGCCGAAATTCCGCAGAAGAAGGGCCAGGGCGGCATGCCTGGCGGCGGAATGGGCGGCGGCGGAATGGGCGGCATGGACTTCTAACAGTCCATTCGCACGCGCAAATAATGAAGGCCCGGAAGAAATTCCGGGCCTTCTGCTATTTCAGCCCTGTCCCCCAACGCCGGTGCAGGAAGCGCTCCCACGGCGAGAACAGCGCCTTGTCCGCAATAAGACCGATCACGACGATCACGATCATGATGCCGATGACCTGATCCATCGCGGAAAGCTCGCGGCCGTATTGCAGAAGATGGCCGAGGCCGAAGCCGGTCAGGATGGTGACGAAGATTTCCGCCGCCATTAGCGAGCGCCAGGCAAATGCCCAGCCCTGCTTCATGCCGCTGACCACGAACGGCAGCGACGCCGGCAGAATAACGCGCGTCCACTTGTCGAAGCCTTCCGAGCCCATGGTGCGCGCCGCACGCGCATAGATCGGCGGAATGGTGCGCGCGCCGGTATTGGTCGCGAGCACGACCGACCAGACCGTGCCCATCACGACGACGAACAGCATCGCGGATTCGGTCTGCCCGAACCATAAGAGCGCCAGCGGCACCCAGCACACGCTCGGCAGCGTCTGCAACCCGAGCGCCAGCGCACCGATCGTATCCTCGAAATAGTGAGATGTGCTGGTCAACAGCCCGAGCGGCAGGCCGATGGCGATGCCGATGAAATAGCCGATTAAAAGCCTTTTCAGGGTCACGGCGGCCGCTTCGATCAACGAACCGTCGCGCAGCGCATCCCAGAGATATTCGGCGACGTATTGCGGCGGCGGCAACAGCACCGGCGACCAACGGCCGCTCATCGTCGCCGCTTGCCAGATAAGCAGCAGCGCTCCGAAGAAAATGACCACGACCAGCGCGCGCTTCATTCGGCGGCTTCCCGGGATTCGTAGAGATAGCCCTTGAGTGCCGCCGTAATACGCTGCGCAATGGTCGCAAGCTCCGGACTATTGATGTCGCGCGGGCGCGGCAGATTGATCTTGAATTCCTCGCGAATACGGCCCGGGCTCGGCGACATCAGCAGCACGCGATCGCCCAGACAGACCGCCTCGCGCACATTGTGGGTGACGAGAACGATCGTCTTTGGCCGCCTGCGCCAGATATCCTGAATGTCGGCGTAAAGCTGCTCGCGCGTAATGGCGTCGAGCGCCGACAGCGGCTCGTCCATCAGCAATACGCGCGGATCGGGCGCCAGCGAGCGCGCCAGCGCGACGCGCTGCTTCATGCCGCCAGACAGTTCATGCACATAGACGTGCTTGAATTTTTCAAGACCCACGAGCTGCAAATGATAATCGGCGATCGCGCGGCGTTGCTTGTTGGTGAGCTCCGGCTTGCGCCTGAGGCCGAACATCACGTTGCCGAACACATTGTGCCAAGGGAACAGCGCCGACTCCTGAAACATCACCAGCCGATGCCGGCCGGGCCCTTCGACCAGTTGGTCGTCGGCCAGCACGCGGCCTTCATCCGGCTTGGTAAGGCCGGCGATGATGTCGAGCAGCGTCGATTTCCCGCAACCGCTTGGGCCGACCATGCAGACGAATTCGCCGCCACGCACGTTGAGGTTCACATTCTCAAGCGCATGGACCGTCGCCCGCTCGGTGCGGAACCACTTGTTGACATGCTCGATGACGAGAGGCGCCGGCGGCGAAGCCTGCGGCTCAGCCGAAAACGTGCTCATGGATGAGCGACCAGTTGCGCCATGTCCGGTGCACCACGCAGGAAACCGGCCGATTGCGCGCTCGCGACGAATTTCTGCAGCGCGTCGGCCGAAATATCGGCGGTCGGCACGATGCGCGGCCAGGCGCCCGCGATCAACTCGGCCGGAAACTTGGCATGCATTTCGGCGTCAAGCTCCTCGCGCACCATGTGTTGCGCCTGCTCCGGATTCTGCTTGATCCACTCGGTCAACTCGCGGTGCGCAGCAACGAACTTATGTACCAAATCCTTCTGCGTCGCGAGCAAGTCGACGCGTGTCACCAACACGGTGGTGATCGCTTCCCTGTCGTCGACCAGGATCTTGCCGCCGGCTTCGCGCTCGAGCCGCGACACCCACGGCTCGACCGTCCAGACCGCGTCGAGCTGCTTCTGCTTGAAAAGCCCCAATTGATCGGGATTGGCGGTCGGCACCACCTGCGCGTCGCCGCCGGACTGCGTGATCTTGAGGCCGCCGGCCTTGAGCCACGCGCGCGCGGCGACATCCTGCGTATTGCCGAACTGCGGCGTCGCGATCTTCTTGCCGCGGAAGTCCGCGGCCGTTTTCAGCGCCGAGTCGCCCTGCACCACCAGCGCCGAGCCGCCGTTGACGGCGCCAGCAACGATGCGCACTTCCTGCCCGCGCGATTTGGCGTAGGCGTTGATCGCGGGGTTCGGTCCGACATAGGTCAGGTCGATCGACTTCGCGAACACCGCTTCCATCGCGCTCGGGCCGGCGTTGTAAACGTACCATTCGATTTTCACGTTCGGCCCGAGCCGCTGCTCGAACCAGCCTTTGCCTTGCCGCGACATGTTGTGCGCAACCAAAGCCTGGACATGCGTGATGTTCGGAAAATGTCCGATGCGCAACGTGGTTTGCGCGGCCGCCGGTGCAATCGCAAACGCCGCGAGCAGCGTCCCAAGC
>JBAUHH010000393.1:0-48362 GCA_049680165.1 Pseudolabrys sp. | reverse complement strand
GGTCGGCATCGAGCTTTCCGTAAACCGGTGCGCCGAGGCCCGGCGGCACGCCTTCGGCCACGACCTCGATCACCGCCCCGATCGAAGAGCCGGCCTTGCGGATGCCGTCGAGATACGGCTCCCACTGTGCAGCGGCTTCCCGATCCGGACAGAAGAATGGATTGCGATCGATCTCGTCCCAATCCCAGCGCCGGCGGTCGATCTTGTGCGGCCCCATCTGCACCAGCGCAGCGCGCACGGCCATCCCCGGCACAATTTTGCGCGCGACAGCACCGGCAGCCACGCGGCACGCGGTCTCGCGCGCCGAGGAGCGCCCGCCCCCGCGATAATCGCGCAGGCCGTATTTGACGTCGTATGTGTAACCGGCGTGGCCGGGCCGGTATTTGTCCTTGATCTCGGAATAATCCTTCGAGCGCTGGTCGACGTTCTCGATCATCAGCATGATCGGAGTGCCGGTGGTCACCATCCGGCCGCTCGCCTCGTCGACGAATACGCCGGACATGATCTTCACCGCGTCGGGCTCTTGCCGCTGCGTGGTAAATCGCGACTGGCCCGGCCGCCGGCGGTCGAGCTCCGCCTGGATATCTTCCGCCGTTAACGGAATCCGCGGCGGACAGCCATCGACCACGCAGCCGATCGCCGCCCCGTGGCTTTCGCCGAAGCTGGTGAAGCGGAAAAGATGACCGAACGTATTGAACGACATACGAGTTCTGCTTTCGCGAGTTTGGTAGCCCGCGCGTTTGCGACGGTCAAATGAGCGGCAGCAAGCGTTAATGCGCAACGTTAAGATCGTTCGCGCGAACGGCGCGCATCACACCATAGTGCGCGCGTCTGAATGTCCGTTCATGGCAACCTGAACGCCCGTTAACCTTCGGAGAAATAAAGGATTTTTCGCTTTTCGAATTGCCGCTGTCACGGCGCCGCGATATTTAAGTGGCCTTGGACAGGAGTGCAAAAGGCCCAACCAAAAACTTGAGCCGGACAGATCGTCTGTCAGCTTCTTCCATTCGAATGGACCCATGAGGATGATCACCATGCGCAAACTCACTGCCATCGTTGCCGCACTCGGCTTCCTGACCGCGACCAGCCTGCCGGTCTTTGCGGCTCAGTCTGCCGCCACCAGCACCACGCTGTCGGCGCAGGCCACCAGCACCGACAAGAAGCCGGCTGACGCGAAGCCGGCGAAGAAGTCGACCAAGAAGTCGACGAAGAAGTCGAGCAAGAAAAGCAAGAAGAGCAAGTCCAGCAAGTCCAAGTCCAACACGATGGACAAGAAGACCGACAAGAAGTCCTGATTTATCGAGACACTCGGCGAAACGGCCGGACTTGACGTCCGGCCGTTTTCTTTTTGCGGCTTTGCAAACCGTCAGGCGTAATGGCTCATGCGGCCGTCCTTGAACACATAAACGATGCCTTGCGCGATATCGATGAGCGGCGCCGCCGCCTTTTGCGCAATGCCGAGGTGGGCAATCAAGCCGCGCGCCGTGCCGCCATGCGAGGTGACGACGCAATCGCGCGTCAGCGCACCGTGCCACGCCCCCATGCGCGCCGACACCATGGCGTAGCTTTCGCCGCCCGGCGCGAGGAAGCTCCATTTATCCTGCTCGCGTTGGGCGATGCCTTGCGGATCGCGCTCGCGCAATTGCGCGATGGTGAAACCTTCCCAGTCGCCGAAGGAAATTTCCGCAAGCTCCGACTCTATCGCATAGCTCGTTGAATCCAGCCCGAGCGATGGCCGCAGCAATTCCATGGTCTGCCGCGCACGGCCCAATGGGCTCGACACGTAGTCGAGACCGGCGGCGTTGATGCCGTCACGCGCGAGCAGATCGCGCAGGACCTCGCCGCAGTGAGTGGCCTGCGCGCGACCTTTGGCATTGAGCGGCACGTCGTGGCGGCCTTGCAGCCGGCCCTCGACGTTCCAATCGGTTTCGCCGTGTCGGATGTAATAGACGACTAGCACTGGAAATCAGTCGTCCTTGCCCACCGCGATGTCGGGTGCGTCCGGATGCTTCATGCCGACGACGTGATAGCCGGCATCCACGTGGTGGATTTCACCGGTGACGCCGCGCGACATGTCGGAGAGGAAATAGACGCCGGTCTGGCCGACTTCTTCGAGCGTGACGTTGCGGCGCAGCGGCGTGTTGTATTCGTTCCACTTCAGGATGTAGCGGAAATCGCCGATGCCCGACGCCGCCAGCGTCTTGATCGGTCCCGACGAAATGGCGTTGACGCGGATGTTCTTAACGCCAAGGTCCGCGGCCATGTAGCGCACCGAGCATTCGAGCGCGGCTTTCGCCAATCCCATCACGTTGTAGTGCGGCATCCATTTCTCGGCGCCGTAATAGGTCAGCGTCAGCATCGAGCCGCCGTTTGTCATCAGTTTCTCGGCCCGCTGCGCCACCGCCGTGAAAGAGTAACAGCTCACCAGCATGGTCTTGGTGAAATTCTCTTCCGTGGTGTCGATGTAGCGGCCGTCGAGCTGGCCCTTGTCCGAGAATGCGATCGCGTGGACGAGGAAGTCGAGCGATCCCCACGCCGATTTGACCGTGTCGAACACGGCGTCGATGGTGCCGGCGTCCGTGACGTCGCAATGACCGGCCACGAGACCGCCGACCTCCTCGGCCAGCGGCCCGACCCGTTTCTTGAGCGCGTCGCCCTGATAGGTGAAAGCAAGTTCGGCGCCCTGTTCGCGGCAGGCTCGCGCAATGCCCCAGGCGATCGAGCGGTTGTTGGCCACGCCCATGATCAACCCGCGCTTGCCGCGCATCAGGCCCGACATTTCCGCCATTCCACTCTCCGCGTGGCCGGCGTCAGCCGGTTACTTTCGTATGACATAGCGGTATAGGCCCATCAAGCAATGACGGCCGGACGGGGCATTTCCAACGTTAATTCATTCGATTTCAGGAATATGCGCGGCGATCCGGGGTTATTTTCAGTGATCAACGGTTACGCAAGACGCGTCGCGTAAAGCCTTGCGGGGGCCCGAACTACGGCCCACACAAAAGCCAGTTGAAATCAGGGAGGCGCGGATTGGCTGGGTTTCGGCAGAACGTCGAGGCTACGATTCCGGCACTACGGCGTTACGCGCGGGCGCTCACGCGCGATAGCGACGCGGCTGACGATCTGGTGCAGGACACGCTGGTGCGGGCGCTGCGTTCGGAACACCTTTTTCACGGTGGAGACGTGCGCAGCTGGCTCTACACCATCCTCACCAACCTGAACCGCAATCGCCTGCGGTCGCTGGCGCGGCGGCCGACGCTCTCGCCGATCGAGGACAACGACGCGCCCGACATGGCGGGGCCGGAAGCCGGCGGGCGCGACATCGAGCGGGCGCTCGCGACGCTGGTGGAAGACCAGCGCAACGCGCTGCTGCTCGTGGTGCTCGAAGGACTGAGCTACCGCGAGGTCGCCGAAGTTCAAGGCGTGCCGATTGGAACGGTTATGTCGCGTCTGGCGCGTGCGCGCGTGCAGATCAAAGCCTATCTCGACGGCGAGCGTCCGACGCTGCGCCGCGTGAAATGAAGATGAAGGTGGAGCCATGACTGATCGCGATTCACCCGTGACCGAGGACGAGTTGCACGCCTATATCGACGGCGAGCTGCCCGCCGACCGGCAAAAGGCGGTTGCCGACTGGCTGACCGCGCACACCGACGATGCCGAACTCATCGCCGCGTGGCGCGCGCAAGCCGAATCCATCCGCGCGCGCTACGGCGCCGTCGCCAACGAACCGGTGCCGGGACGTCTCAAGCTCGAGCAATTGATTCAGAGCAGCCGGCGCGGCGGCCGCTCTTGGGCGGCGTTTGCAGCCGCCGCGGCAATTGCCGCGTTCATGTTTGGCGGCGCCACCGGCTGGGTGGCGCGCGGCGCGTCGGCCGCTGCGCCGAACAGCGTCGAGCGGTTCACCGCCGAGGCGCTCGACGCCTACAAGCTCTACGTCGTCGAAGTCCGTCACCCGGTCGAAGTGCCGGGCAATGAGCGCGCGCACATGACGCAATGGCTGTCGAAGCGCGTCGGTTATCCGCTACAGGTGCCAGAATTGCAGTCCATCGGCCTCAAGCTGGTCGGCGGGCGGCTGCTGCCGGGTCCGACCGGCGAGGCCGCCGCGTTCTATATGTACGAAGGCCCCTCGGGCGAGCGCTTTACCATCTACTGCGCGCGTTCGACCTCGCCGGAGACGGCGCTCCGCTACAAGGACGAAGCCCGTGCCGCCGCGTTCTATTGGGTGGATAACAACGTCGCCTACGTTGTGAGCGGTCCCGCCGATCGCGACCGCCTGAAAAAGATCACCGAAGCGGTCTACGAGCAGATCGACAAGGGCGGCGGACGCAAGTCGTGAATTTGTTGTCGTCACCGGGCTTGTCCCGGTGACCCCGCTCAGGAAGGCACTGCGTTCCTAAGCGAGATGGCCGGGTCAAGCCCGGCCATGACAGCTATTCCAGATCCTTGCGCGGATCGTAAGGCTTGCTCTCGCGCCATTTGCGCATGAGGTCCTTGAGCTCGGCGTCACCGCGCTCCGGCAGCACGATGCGCACCGTGGCGAGCAGGTCGCCAGTGCCGCTTTTGCTTTTCAGTCCCTTGCCCTTCAGGCGGAACGTGCGGCCGGAATTTGTCTCCGCCGGGATCGCAAGCTCGACCGCGCCGTCGAGCGTGGGCACACGCACCTTTCCGCCGAGCACCGCTTCGTAGAGCGTGATCGGCAGATCGAGACGCAAATCCGTGCCGTCCGGCGTGAACACCGGATGCGGCGCGATAGTGACGGTGATCAGCGCGTCGCCGGAGCCGGCGTGGCCCGGCCAGCCCTGCCCCTTAAGTCTGATCTGCTGGCCGCTGGTAAGCCCAGCCGGAATTTTCACCTCGACGTCCTTGCCGGTCGGCAGATGGACGCGCGTCTTCACGCCCTTCGCCGCTTCCGGAAGACTGATGGTGAGCGTCGCGTTGAGATCCTGACCGGTCTGCGGCTCGCCGAAATCTTCCGGCTCGAACTGGCCGCTGGAGCCACCGCTCCGCGCACGCGCCGCGCCGCCGAACATGCCGCGCAGAATGTCCTCGAAGCCGCCGCGCATTCCGGCGCCGCCAGCGCCCGCATTGCCGGCACGCTGAAAGCCGTCGGGACCCCAGGAGAAAGTTTCGAAGTTGCCCTCGCGGCCGAAACCGCCGCGGCTCGGCTGCCCGCCCGCGCCGAAGCCTTCGAAGCCGCGGAAGCGCGGCTTGCCCTCGGCGTCGATCTCGCCGCCGTCAAAGGCCTTGCGCTTCTTGTCGTCGCCGAGGATTTCGTACGCGGCGTTGAGCTCGGCGAAGCGCGAGGCCGCCTTGGGGTCGTGCTTGTTGGCGTCGGGATGCAGCTTCTTCGCAAGCTTGCGGAAGGCGCTCTTGATGTCGCCTTCGCTCGCACCCTTCGATACCCCCAGAATCTCGTAGGGGTCGCGCATTCTCGACTGTCTCCGGTCAATACCCCTCGCCGACGGGTTTAAATGCCGGCGACTCGACCTTCAATGTGGGGCGCGGACGGTCCGGATGCAACGCAGTCCCTCATCCTCCGCTCGTTCCCTCGCAAGCTGGAATCCAGGGCCATCGTCACCGAGCAAAAGAAATGCCGCTCTGGGTCCCCGCTTTCGCGGCGACGAACGGGGTTACGAGCGCTTCCAGGGCTTGAGCGAGCGGACTTCCCATTTGCCCTTGTTGTGCTGGCACGCCTCGCCCTGCATCCAGGATTCCGAACTGCGGCTGACGTAGCTCGCAAGAAAATCGCGGCAAAGCGCGCCGCTCTGCTCGGTATAGGCCGAAGCGATCGGGGTCACGGTGCCGCGTGCGCCGGTGTGCGGATTTTCCCAGGGGACGCTTGAGTTCTTGCCGCCCCGGTTGAGCACTTCGCTGACCGCGGCGCGCGTATAGACAAGGTCGCCGTCGGGCGGCAGCTCGGCTCCGGCTTTACTGCCGGGCGGTGGGGTGATCGAGCCGGTGATGTCGGCCTTGTCGGCGCTGGCGAACATCGAATCGAATTGCGACGGCAGGCTGCACGCCCCGCATGCCAGCCCGAGCGCTATGGCGCCCGTCAATTGCAGGCTCCGCCGCGCCGGGCCACGCCATAGGCGCGCCACGGTGGTTCCATTATAAAGGCGCCATTGGAAACGACAGGCCAAGAGAACGGCCAAGTGAGCACCCCGCGCAATGTCCGATACGGTACCGATTGAACACCCGACCTGGTTAACGAGTGGTGATTTCACCGCCGCTGACGAGCCGTTGCAGCTTTTCGCAGCATGGCTGCGTGACGCAACGGCATCGGAACCGCGTGATCCCACCGCCATGACGCTCGCGACCGTCGATGCGGACGGTCTTCCCAATGCACGAATGGTGCTACTCAAGGGCGCCGATGAGCGTGGATTCGTTTTCTATACCAACATGGACAGCCAAAAAGGGCATGAGTTGGACAAGTGCCCGCGCGCGGCGCTGGTTTTTTACTGGAAGTCGCTGAACCGGCAGATCCGCGTGCGCGGCGATGTGGCACGCGTGGCGGACGCCGAGGCCGACGCCTATTTTGCCTCACGCCCGAAGCAGGCGCAGATCGGCGCGTGGGCAAGCAAGCAATCCTCGCCGCTGGAAAGCCGGCTCGCGTTCGAGAAAGCGGTGGCGCTTTACGCCGCCAAATACGCGCTCGGCGAAGTTCCACGGCCGCCGAACTGGTCGGGCTTTCGCATTTTGCCGCTGGTGATCGAATTCTGGCAGGACCGGCCGTTCCGCCTGCACGACCGCATCGAGTTCCGCCGCAGCGAACCGGGCGGACCGTGGAACAAGACGCGTCTGTATCCGTGAGCTAGCATCACGCCCATGCCGAGTTCCCAAACAAATCAGCCGCGCCGCACCTTGCTCCTCACCGGGGCAAGCCGCGGCATCGGGCATGCCACGGTCAAGCGCTTCTCGGCCGCCGGCTGGCGCGTGATTACCTGTTCGCGCCATCCGTTCCCGGAAAACTGCCCGTGGGAGGCCGGCCCCGAGGATCACATCCAGGTCGACCTCGCAGATGAAGACAACACGCTCGCGGCGATCGCCGAGATCAAGAACCGGCTCGAAACCCACGAATTGCACGCGCTGGTCAATAACGCGGCGATCTCGCCCAAGGCCGATGGCGGTCATCGGCTCGGCTCGATTGACACCACTGCCGACGTCTGGCGGCAGGTGTTCCGGGTGAATTTTTTCGCGCCGATCATGCTGGCGCGCGGGCTGCTGGACGAGCTCAAGGCGGCGAAAGGGTCCGTCGTCAACGTGACCTCGATCGCCGGCTCACGCGTGCATCCCTTTGCCGGGGCGGCATACGCCACTTCAAAAGCCGCCCTCGCCTCGCTCACGCGCGAAATGGCTTCCGACTTCGGCCGTCAGGGCGTCCGCGTGAATGCTATTGCCCCCGGCGAGATCGACACCGCGATCCTGTCGCCGGGGACGGAGAAGATCGTCGAGCAAATCCCGATGCAGCGGCTCGGCACCACCGACGAAGTGGCCAAGATCATCTATGTGCTGTGCACCGACACGTCATCTTACGTGAACGGCGCCGAGATCCACATCAACGGCGGCCAGCACGTCTGATTTCTAAAGCCACTTCTTCCATTTGAAAAAGAAATACGGCCCCACCGCCGACAAGATCATCAGGATGATCGCGAGCGGATAGCCGAGATGCCAGTCGAGCTCGGGCATGTGCTTGAAGTTCATGCCATAGACCGAGGCGATCAGCGTCGGCGGCATCAGCCCGACGGCGGCGACGGAAAAAATCTTGATGATGTTGTTCTGCTGGATGTTGACGACGCCGAGCATGGCGTCGAGCAGGAACGTGACCTTGTTCGCCAGATAGGTCGCGTGATCCGACAGCGATGACGTGTCGCGCCGCATGGATTGCAATTGCGTGCGCGCATCCTTCGCCCAGCGCATGGTTTCCGCTTCGGTCGACAGGAACAGTAGCAGGCGGCCGATCGACACCAGGCTCTCGCGCACTTTGGAGGTGAGATCGCCTTTGCGGCCGAGGGTCTTGAGCACCTCGTTGTAGGACAGCGGAGGCGCCTCCACTTCCGGCTCGAAGATGGCATGCGAGAGCTGGTCGACCTCCGCGCCGATGCGCTCGAGAATGTCGGCGGAGCGGTCGATCACGGCGTCGAGCAGATCCATCAGGACGGATTCGCCGGTCACGTTGGGCGGGCAGGTGCGCGCGAGCTTGTGCTCGATGATCGCGAAAGGCCGCGGCGCGTCGTAGCGCACGGTGACCAGGCGGTGATGGGCCAGGATGAAAGTGACCGGCGTGGTCTTCGGCGTCGCGGTTTCCGAATTGCACATCAGCGTCGCGGTCATGTAACGCGCGCCGTTCTCCGAATAGAGCCGGCTGGAAACCTCGATCTCCTGCATCTCTTCACGGGTCGGAACGGCGATGCCGACCAGGTTCTCGACCATCCGGTCTTCCTGTGCCGTCGGCATCACCATATCGAGCCAGACGGCATCCTCCGGCGGCGATGTGCCGGCTTCGACCGGCACCCGCTCAAGCGACGTTCCACGTTTGACGTAAACCGACAGCATCCCCACTGCCTTGCTATCGAAGCTCGGATTTCATGGCCCGACCGCAACCGCTTAGGCAAGGCTTAAATGCAGTACAGCCGGGCTCGTGCCCGGCTGCGGTGCAAGTCGGAATTTATGAAAGCGCAGGTCGCGCGTTAGGCCGTTTCAGGCTTCGGCAAAGTAGCCGTAAGCGTTGGCGGTCGCCCGTTCATCCAAGGCGTAGGCCGGGTTGCGTGACTCGCCTTTGTAGCGCACGGCCGCAGCGACGGCAGCGAGGCCGATCTTGCCGTAACGGCCGTCGAGGTTGTTGTTTTGCCGGCGGGACTCCTCGTTGCGGTCCTCGCCCTTGGTCGTAGTCATTTTCTTGCTCTCCGTCAGACTTGGCGTCCTCAAGACACAACGTATGCGCCGAGTGGGGCGAAAATACGCGGTAAATCGTGTCCTATCGTGACAAATGGCTAATGCCGGTGGGCTGGCGCCGCGTGTTCCGCGAGCGGCAGAAGTACCCGTAATAGAAGGGCCTCTATGGTAAACCGTTGATTAAGATGTTCGCGGTTATGTCGTATTTGTTCGCGGGGTGGCGGACATCGCCGCAGGCTACCTCAAAGGAGGGTGCGGCATTCCTGCAACAGCTCCACAGGAAGCGGATCACACATGTGGCGAAAACCGTGACAACACCGACGATTCTACGGTTAAAAACAATCTGAAAGCATGATCGGCCACCACGGCCGGCAATTAGGAAAGAGGACGAAATGGCGGCACGGGGGGTAATTTTCGCTCTGTTGGGCGTTGGTGTGCTGTTGGGCGGCTGCATGCAAGCGACGCTCGAGCCCGCGTCGGAAGCCAACCTCAATCCTCGCGACAAGAAGCTCTTGGCGGCCGCGCCTTACGCGGACGTCAACATTCCTGATCCGTACAAACGCCACATCGTCGACTATCACCGCAAGGAAACGGCGGGCTCGATCGTCATCGATTCCGATGCGCGCTATCTCTACTACGTGCTGGGGAACGGCAAGGCGATCCGCTACGGCGTGACCGTCGGTGAAGACGCGCTGGCGTGGTCCGGCGTCGCCAAGGTCGGACGCATGACCGAGTGGCCGTCATGGACGCCGACCAGCGAGATCAAGAAGCGCATGGACGTGCCCGACTTTGTCGGCCCGGGCCCGCAAAATCCGATGGGCGCCCGCGCGCTGTACCTGTTCGAGGGCAACAAGGACACGCTCTACCGCATTCACGGCACCAATCAGCCGGAATATATCGGCCAGGCGATTTCCTCAGGCTGCATCCGCATGACCAACGAGGACGTCATCGACCTCTACAAGCGGGTGAAGCCGGGCGCGGTGGTGGTCGTGCTGGCGCCACATCAAGGCGACTCGCCATTCAATCCGCGAGTGGCTTCGCGCATCTCGCTCAATTGAACTGAGGTTTAGCGGTTAGTTCGAACGGCGCCGGAAACGGCGCCGTTTTCATTTGGGCTACGCGCCAAGTTCGACGCGGACGATTTCCGGCGGCACACCGAGCCGCAGCGGCACCTTGCTGGTGCCGATCCCGCCCGACACGATCATGTGGCGCTCGCCTTCGACGATGTGGCCGTAGGCAAAGCGCGCGCCGTAGGCCGAGGGCGTCCACAGCGGCGGCACGAATGGCACCCGGATCTGCCCGCCATGAGTATGGCCTGCGAGCGTCAGCGCGACGCGCGACGGCACCTTCGGGAAAATGTCCGGCTCGTGCGCCAGCAGCAGCACCGGATCAGCGGTCTTCACGCGGCCGAGCGCGGCCGGAAGATCGTCGGCGCCGCGGAATCGGCCGTGGCCGATCATATGGGCAAGCTGGTCGCCCAAGCCGGCAAGCCAGAACTTCCGGTTGCCGCTGCCAAGCAGAACGGCGTCGTTCTCGAGCACGGGAATACGCACATTGGCCAGCGCGCGGCGCACGCCAATGATGTCGTACCACCAGTCGTGATTACCGAAGATCGCCCAAGTGCCGAGCGGCGCCCTCAGGCGCGCGAGTTCGGCGGTCCAGGCCGCATGCGGCACGACTTCTGTGACGAAACGATGGGTGGCGAAATAATCGCCGAGCAACACGACGAGATCGGAGCGGAGAGCGTTGCCGGCATCGACCACTTGGCGCACCCGCTCGATCCCCACGTTCGGGCCACCCGCGTGCAGGTCCGCAATGACGGTGACGGTCAGGCGGTGGCCGGCGGGCCAGCCGGGCGGCGTCAGCCGGTAGTTGGTGGTCACAAGCCCGAAGGCGGCTTCGGCTGCGGCGTAGGAACCGGTGGTCGCGCCGGCGAGCGCGGCAAAGCAACTGAGCCTGACGCCGCTCGTCAGGAAGCTGCGGCGCGTCATGCCGCCGTCCGCGACGACGGGCGGCAGGGCCGGTGTAATGACAGCGGGCGCTCGGGTGAGCATGACCGGTCTATTATGGGCGTAGCCGTAAGGCGAATGTGAGCCTCTCTCTGGAAACCTGCGCTCACGGTTACCGGCTGCGCGCGGCTGAATCGCCTATAGTTTGCAACGTGATCGGCGAGATTTGGGAATGGCAGACTTCGACATTGCGGTAATCGGCGCCGGCGCCATGGGGGGCGCGGCTCTTTACCATCTCGCCCGCCGCGGCGTGCGGGTGGTCGGGATAGAACGTTTCGAACCGGGGCATGACCGCGGCTCCTCGCACGGCGAAACCCGCGTCATCCGGCTCGGCTATTACGAGCACCCGTCCTATGTGCCGCTGTTGCGGGATGCGCAGGTGAAGTGGCGCGAGCTCGAGCAGGCGGCCGGACGCCAGCTCATGCACGTCACCGGCATCATCGAGATCGGCCGTCCCGACGGCGTGCTAATCGAGGGCACGCTCGCGGCCTCGCGCCAGCACGGCCTGCCGCATGACGTTCTCGATGCGGGCGAGGTGATGCGGCGCTTTCCGGCGTTCCGAATTCCGGACGATTTCATCGGCGTGTTCCAACCCGATGGCGGCTATATCGAGACCGAGGCGGCGGTGAAAACCCACGCCGCGCTTGCGGTCGCAGCCGGCGCGACGTTGCGCACCGGCGAGACCGTGCAAAGCATCGAGCCGCACGCGGGCGGCGTGCGCGTTACCACTGACCGCGGCACGATCGAGGCAAAGACCGCGATCGCCGCCGCCGGCGCCTGGATGACGAAACTGTTTCCGTCGCTGCCACTGCGCGCGACGCGACAGGTGATGGCGTGGTTTACGCCGCGCGAACCGGCTTTGTTCGAAGAAGGACGTTTTCCGGTATTCATGCTCGATGGCGCGCACGGCATCCACTACGGATTTCCGTTGCGCGCGGAAGGCCTGAAAATCTCCAAGCACTTCCACCAGGACCAAACCATCGATCCCGACACCATCGACCGCAAGGTATCCACCGGCGACGAAGCGGCGATCCGCGCCGCCTGTGCCGACAATCTTCCCGCCGCGAATGGAAAATTGCTCGCGGCCAAGACCTGCATCTACACCATGACGCCGGACGGCGATTTTCTCATCGACCGTCTGCCGGGCGCGCCCAATGTGATCATCGCGTCGCCGTGCTCAGGCCACGGCTTCAAGTTCGCACCGGTGATCGGGGAAATCCTCGCCGATCTCGCGACCAGCAAAAAGCCGGCGCACGATCTCTCGCGATTTTCGCTAGGCCGCTGGAGCTGACTAAAGCTTGCTTTGCGCGGCACGCAGCGCGGCAGGCCGCGGCGGCGGCAGCGGAACGTTGAGCGCGGCGATTTCGGTGTCGGCGGAGGTGGCTGCGACAACGGCGGCGGGCTCGCGCACATCCCATTCGCAAATCCGGTAGCCGCCTCGGCGTTCGGCAAGATCGAGATGGACGTGACCTTCGTGATAGCCGTCGGAGCCGGGACCGAGTACCGTCGTAAATCGCCCGCAAACTTCCTGGCGCAAGGCGTCACGCAGCGGCTTATCGACCTTCGCGTCGGTGAGCTCGATGCGGCGTCCGTCGGCGAGATGGAAAGCGCGCACATCGATGGCGTTACCCTTGCCGTGCTCGCTGATCTTGGCCCCCACGACGCGATTGCGCCCGCGGCATTCGTAGGAATCGTAGTTCTCCACCGAACGCAAGGCTGCGCCCAATTGCGAAACGCGCGGCGCCGCATCGTCACGCAGCCAGTCCGTCAGCGCCGCCGCCATCGGACAGCGCAGCATCGCAGCCGGCACGATCGGGATGCGCGCGTGATCGGGAAGCACCACGGCCTTGAGCTCGACCATGTCATCACCGCCGCATATGCCCGGCCCGTCCATGATCGGAAGCGGTGTGACCTCGGCGATCGCCTGCAAGCGCACGCGGCAGTCGGACGGCGCGCTGGTGATCTCGTCGATGGTGTAAAGCGGTGGCGACAGGATCACCGGCGCGTCGGCGTAAGGCACCGGCCTTGGCTGCGGTAGCGGAGCGTCATCGGCAACGGCAACACCGCACCCCACCCCAACCAGAACGATCAAAGCAACAACCGGCCGCATTTGCCCCATGTCGGGTGCAATTGCGGCATTTGTGCGGGATCGGCGACCCGGCCCGGACCCCTCCCGGGGCGGTTGCGTTGGCCGGTACGGCGGCTAACCTTGCGACTGGCCACCGGAAACGGTGGCCCAACAGGCAGAAAAGACCAGGGAGACGTCCATGCTAGGGCTGATGCAGGATTGGCCACTTTTGTGCCATCGCATCATCGATCACGCCGCCACCTATCACGGTAAACGGCGGGTTATCACGCGCTCGATCGAAGGGCCGATCGTCGAAACCGATTATGCGACCATCCGCACGCGCGCCTTGAAGGTGGCGCAGCGGCTGGAGCGTGACGGCGTCAAGCTCGGCGACCGCGTCGCGACGATGGCGTGGAACACGTGGCGGCATCTGGAAACCTGGTACGGCATCCTCGGCATCGGCGCGATCTATCACACCGTCAACCCGCGCCTGTTCCCCGAGCAGCTCGTCTGGATCATCAATCACGCCGAAGACCGCGTGATGATCGCCGACACGACTTTTGTGCCGCTTTTGGAAAAGCTCGCCGACAAACTACCGACCATCGAGCGCTACATCGTGCTCACCGACGCAGCGCACATGCCGAAGACCACGCTCAAGAACGCGGTCGCCTACGAAGAATGGATCGGCGAAATGGACGGCGACTTCGAATGGATATCGTTCGACGAAAACACCGCGGCCGGCATGTGCTACACGTCGGGCACCACCGGCAATCCTAAGGGCGTGCTCTATTCGCACCGCTCGAACATCATCCACGCCTTGATGGCGTCGCTCCCGGATTGCAAAGGCATCTCCGCGCGCGACGTGGTGCTCCCGGTCGTGCCGTTGTTCCACGCCAACGGCTGGTCGCTCGCCTTCTCGTGCCCGATGATGGGCGCGAGCATGGTCCTGCCGGGCGCCAAGATGGATGGCGCCTCGATCTACGAATTGCTCGACAAGTACAAAGTCTCCTTCACCGCCGCGGTGCCGACCGTGTGGCTGATGCTGTTGCAGGATCTGGAGAAGACCGGCGGCAAGTTGCCTTACTTGAAGCGCGTGGTGATCGGCGGCTCGGCGTGCCCGCGCGCCATGACCCAGACGTTCCAGGACAAATACGGTGTCGAGGTCATCCACGCCTGGGGCATGACCGAGATGAGTCCACTCGGCTCGCTCTGCACCATGAAGCCGGAATACGAGAAGCTGAAAGGCGAAGCTCGCCTCGACGTGCAGATGAAACAGGGCCATCCGCCGTTCGGCGTGGAAATGGAGATCACTGACGACGCGGGCAAAAAACTGCCCTGGGACGGCAAGACGTTCGGCCGGTTGAAAGTCCGCGGGCCCGCGGTCGCAAAGGCCTACTTCAAGAGCAAGGACGACATCCTCGACGATGAAGGATTCTTCGACACCGGCGACGTCGCGACCATCGACCAATACGGCTACATGCAGATCACCGACCGCGCCAAGGATGTGATCAAATCCGGCGGCGAATGGATTTCATCGATCGATCTGGAAAATCTCGCGGTCGGTCATCCGAAAGTGGCGGAAGCCGCGGTGATCGGCATCAATCATCCGAAATGGGACGAGCGACCGTTGCTGGTGATCGTGCTCAAGAAGGGCGAACAGGCCAGCAAGGAAGACCTGCTCGGATTCATGCAAGGCAAGATTGCCAAATGGTGGATGCCGGACGACGTGGTATTCGTGGACGAAATTCCACATACCGCCACCGGCAAGATTCAAAAGACCGCGCTGCGCGAGCGTTTCAAGAGCTACGTGTTGCCGACCGTCGCGGCCGCGGAATGACGTTGCCTGGGCGGAGGTGAGCGGATATCCCTTTCGCCCCATGACCAGCACCGACGTCAGCGCGCCCGCGACCACCGGCGGCGCGCGGTTTCTCGGCAGCCGCCGCGCCTATTTTCATTTGCTGGTGCGCGGCGCCGCTTTGCTGATGGTGACGCTCGGCATCTACCGCTTCTGGCTCGCCACCGACGTGCGCCGTTTCCTTTGGTCGAGCACCGAGATCGCCGGTGAGAGCCTGGAATATACCGGTACGCCGTTCGAGCTGCTGATCGGATTTCTCGCCGCCATCGCCATTCTTATTCCCGTCTACGCCATGTTTTTTCTGGCCGCACTCGATCTCGGCGTTATTGGACAGTTTTCCAGCCTGTTCGGTTTCGCACTGCTGGCGCTGCTCGGCCAATACGCGGTCTATCGCGCGAGGCGCTACCGACTGACGCGCACGATCTTCCGCGGCGTGCGCTTTCACCAATCCGGCTCGGCGTGGCGCTACGCGGTGTGTGCGCTGTTCTGGTGGACGATAACGATACTCACCTGCGGCCTTGGTTATCCGTGGCAGCAGGCGCGGCTCGAACGCTTCAAGATGCGCAACACCTATTACGGCGATCTCGCCGGCAGCTTCGAGGGCTCGGCATTCCGGCTGTTCCTGCGCGGCCTGCCGATGTGGCTGCTGGTGGTTGGACCGCTGGTCGCTGCCGTCGGCGCCCTGATCGAGGCCGTCGACTGGACGGCGCTCGCCAATGTGGTCCAGCAGGGCGGCGACGACATGATGGCGCGGCTCGAAGGCGCCAGCCCAGGCTTCGGCGGTGCGGTCGTGTTCGCCATACTGATGGGAAGCCTCACGGTCTTCGCCGCCGCGGTGTTTTATCCGGCGTTTCAGGCGATGGTGTTGCGCTGGTGGACGTCGGGACTTCGTTTCGGCGAGATCGAAGTGCGTTCACGCCTGAGGACACGCCACGTGTACGGCGCTTACTTCCGCTTTCTCTGGTGGTCGATCCTGTTCAGCCTGGGCACGAGCATCGCCGCCGCTCCGGTGGCCCTGATCGTGAACAAAATCGCCGGCGGCGATAATTCGGGCACAGGACGCGAGATCGTGACATCGGGCGCGCTGCTGATCGGGTATGTCATCGTCGCGCTCGGCTACTCGGCCATCTACCGCGCGACCGTGAAGCTCTCGCTTTGGCAGCTCGGCGCTGAATCGATGCAGCTGTCGGGACTTGCGGCGCTCGACAAGGTCAAATCGACTGGCGGACCGAGCTCGGCGCTGGGCGAAGGACTCGCTGACGCACTCAACATCGGCGGTTACTGACATGGCAGGCTCGGGATTTTTTTTCGACGGCATCACCAGCGCGCGGCATAACGCGGCGGTGGAGCTTGTGGACAAAGGGCTGCGCATCACCGCCGCCGACGGCCGCCTGCTGGCGGATTGGCCCTATGCCGAGTTGGTCGAGCTCAACGCGCCGGACGGGCTCCTGCGTCTCGGCCGGCGCGGCAATGCGGTGCTGGCGCGGCTGGAAATTGTCGATCCGGCCTTGGCCGCCGAGATCGACGCGCGCGCCGACACCATCGACCGCACGGGTTTGATCCAGCGCCGTCAGCGCGCGAGCGTGATCGCCTGGACGGTTACCGCCACGGTCTCGCTGCTGGTCGTCGGCTATTTTGCCGTACCAGCGCTCGCGGAGCGGATCACGCCGCTGATCCCGACTGCCATCGAGCGCAGGCTGGGCGATGCCGTCGACGTGCAGATGCGCGGCGTTCTCGATAGGAAAAAAGCCGGCGCCGCGTTCGAATGCGGCAACGGTGCGCGCGAGAAGGCGGGCCGCGCTGCGCTCGACAAGCTCGTGCACCGACTCGAAAACGCCGCGGCGCTGCCGTCGCCGCTCAACGTCGTGGTCGTACGACGCAATGAGGCCAATGCCATTGCGCTGCCGGGGGCGAAAATTTACGTGTTCGAAGGCCTGATCGACAAAGCCGGGAATCCGGACGAGGTCGCCGGCGTGCTCGCACATGAGATCGGCCACATTGCGCACCGCGACGGCACGCGCTCGGTGTTGCAGGCGAGCGGCCTGTCGTTTCTGTTCGGCATGTTGTTCGGCGACTTCGTGGGCGGCGGCGCGGTCGTGCTTGCCGCCAAGACCGTGCTGCAATCCTCCTACACCCGCGACGTTGAGGCGGCGGCCGACGCCTATGGCGCGCAGCTGATGATCAAGGCCGGCGGCAATGCGCGCGCACTCGGGACCATGCTTGGCAAGATCGGCGGGGCCACCGAGCCGGGCATGGCAATCCTGCTCGATCACCCCGAAACCAAGGCGCGTGTCGCCGCCATCAACAAGCTCGCGCCGGCGCGAAACACACAGCCAATGCTCGACGCCGCCGAGTGGCAGGCGCTAAAAAGGATTTGTGCGGGGTAACGGATTCCATGCTGCGTCAGCCTTACGTTGAAATCCCCAAGTCCCGCCTTGCGGTCTGGTCCGGCCGGTTGGCGCTGTTTGCCCTCATCGTTGCGGCGCTGTCGGTCATCATCCTGCGGCTGGATCTGCTGGAAATCGGGCCTGCATTGGCGACCTTCGCCGCGGCACTAGGTTTTGCCATCGTGGCGATGCTGCTGGCATTCGCGTCTTTCGTGCCGATCTGGCGCCAGGGGCTTGGCGGGCTGCGCCATTCGATCGAGGCGCTCCTGGTCGCAATCGTGCTGCTCGCCTATCCGGGCTACCTCGCGGCGAAGGCCTACAAGCTGCCGCCGATCAACGACATCACCACGGACGCGGTCAATCCGCCGCGCTTCGACGTGCTGGCGCGACTGCGCACTCCCGGCACCAGCGATTATCCCGGCCGGGCGACGGCCGAGCTTCAACAAGCCGCCTATCCCGACGTCTCGCCGCTCGAAGTCACCGCCAGCGCCAAGGACGCCTACGATTCGGCGATCAAGGTCATCACCAAGCGCAAATGGCGTATCGTCGATGCGCAGGCGCCGGCGCCAAGCCGCAACGGCGTGATCGAGGCGGTCGCGCGCACGACCATCATGGGTTTCCGCGACGACGTGGTCATCCGCATCACCGCGGTCGGGCCCAACGCCACGCGCATCGATATGCGTTCGGCGTCGCGTTACGGCAAAATCGACTTCGGCGCCAACGCGGTGCGCGTCAGCAAGCTGCTCGACGATATCGACGACGAGATCGATTCAATTCCGGAGCCGAAACCCGAAGCAGCGCCGGCGAAAAAGCCGCCCGCTCAGCCGCCCAAGCGCGCGGCGCCCGCACCCAAGCGATAAATGCCGTCGATCGACGGCGCGCCTTCGGTTTCGACCAGGCCGCGCGTGACCAGATCTTCCATGTGCGCGAGTACCGACAGGCCGGCGGCACCGGTAAGTCGCGGATCGATGCCGATATAGATCGCGCGCACGATGGCCGGAATGTCGCTCTCGCCTTTCGCCAGGCGATGCAGGATCGAATCTTCGCGCGCCTTCCGGTGCAAGATGTAGTAGTGCACGAAGCGCGGCGCGTCGGTAATCGCCGGTCCGTGCCCCGGCAGATAGACCGGCTCGTTGCGCTTCGCGAGCTTGTTCAGCGAGGCCATGTAATCGCTCATCGCGCCGTCGGGCGGCGCGACGATCGAGGTCGCCCAGGCCATCACGTGATCGCCGGCGAACAGCAGGTTCTTCTCGCAAAACGCAAACGCCATATGATTGGCGGTGTGGCCGGGCGTCGTCACCGCCTCCATGCTCCAGCCGTCGCCCTCGACCACCGCGCCGTCGGCAAGCGCAACGTCCGGCTTGAAGTCGTGATCGGCGCTGGCGTCGAGCGGGTTGTGCTCGCCGATGTGCAGCGGCCGCGCGGCGCGATGCGGACCTTCGGCGTAGACCGTCGCGCCGGTCGCGGCCTTGATGCGCGGCACCGCCGGCGAATGGTCACGGTGGGTGTGGGTGACGAAGATGTGCGTCACCGTTTCGCCGCGCACGGCGTCGAGCAGCGCCGCCACGTGGCGCGTGTCGTCCGGGCCGGGATCGACGATCGCAACCTTGCCGCGGCCGACGATGTAACTCATCGTGCCCTTGAAAGTGAACGGACCCGGATTGTCGGCCATCACGCGCCGCACGCCGGGTATGACCTCGTCCACCCGGTCGGGTGCGAGATCGAGATTCTTGTCGAAGGGGATATCGTCACTCATGAATGGCGTCGCCATTTTGGCCATACTTGCTTGCCACCAATCATGCAATGAGAACTTTTTACCACGCGATTATCCCGGCCCTTTGGCTGATCTGGCTCACCTACTGGATCGTCGCCGCCATCGGCGCGAAGGAAGCGCAGCGCGAGGAAGGCTTCCGGTCGCGCCTGACCCATTACGGGCCGCTGATCCTTGGCGGCATCCTGCTCGGCTGGCCGAATGTCGCCGGCGGCGCCCTCGAACAGCGCTTTCTGCCCCGCACGCTGACGTTGTTCTGGGTCGACGTCGCGCTGATTGCGATCGGTCTTGGATTCTGCATCGCCGCCCGGATCTGGCTCGGCGGCAACTGGAGTGGCTCTGTCGCCGTCAAGAAGAACCACGAACTCATTCGCAACGGGCCCTACGCGCTGGTGCGGCATCCGATCTATACCGGCTTGCTGCTGGCGCTCATCGGCAGCGCGCTTGCGGTCGGCAAATGGCGCGCACTGATCGCATTGGCGCCGTTTGCATTCGCGATCTACCGCAAGATGACGATCGAGGAGCGCTTCATGTCGGAGCAATTCGGCAACGACTATGCCCGCTACCGCTCGCAAGTTCCGGCGCTGATTCCCTTCATCGCCTGAGGTCGCCTACTCCGGCTTTACGCCGGTCTCCTTGATGATGCTGAGATATTTGTTGCTTTCCGCGCTGACGAATTTCTTGAACTGATCGACCGACATCGGATCGAGCTCGGCGCCGAGGTCGGCGAGCTTCTTCCTGGTCTCGGGCTCGCTGAGCACCTTGTTGATCTCGGTGTTGAGCCGCGTGATAATCGCCTCCGGCGTGCCGCGCGGAACGAAGATTCCCGACCACAAGGTGAAATCGAATCCCTTGATGCCGCTTACCTCTTCAACGGTCGGCACCTCCGGCGCGACCGAAGCGCGCTTGGCGGACGAGACCGCGAGCACCTTGAGCATTCCGGATTTCAGATGCGGCGTTGCCGCCGGCATTCCGGGAAAATACATGTCGACGTGATTGCCGAGCAGATCGTTGAGCGCGGGCCCTGCACCCTTGTAGGGCACGTGCGTGAGATTGCTCTTGGTCGCGGCCTTGAGCATTTCGCCGGCGAAAAATCCCGGCGTGCCGCTGCCGGCCGAGGCGAAGGTGAGCTTCGCTTTCGGCAGCGCCGCCAGGAGCTCCTTCATGGTCGAATACGGCGCCTTGGCCGGAACGACGAGTGCGAGCGGCACGACAGCCAGCAGCGCGACCGGCATCAGATCCTTGTCGGGATTGTAGCTCAGGCCCTTGAGCCAATGCTGGTTGACCGCGATCTCGCCGGTCTGCCCGAGCAGCAAAGTGAGGCCATCGGGCGCGGATGTCGCGACCATATGCGCGCCGATCGAGCCGGTCGCGCCCGGGCGGTTTTCCACGATGACCGATTGGCCGAGCCGCTCCGACAATTTCGGGGCGACGATGCGGCCGACGACGTCGCCGGTGCCGCCCGCCGAATAGGCGACGATCATCCGTATGGTTCCGCTCGGGTAGGTCTGCGCCGACGCCGGCGCAGCCAATGCCGTGGCGAGCGCGGCCGCGCACGCGGTGCGTGTCAATGTCGAAAGCATGGTCGTGTCCTCTGGTGCGCTGCTTTTATTGGGCTGTCCGTCGCCGGCCAGGAAGATACCGGTCGACGGCGCCGCGTGGGAAGCACTAAATCCGCTTTAATGAATTTCCGGCTCGGGCGTCGGCGCGCCGGCTTTCAGGAAATCGAAGTCGCAACCCTGATCGGCCTGCCCGATGTGTTCGGAGAACATCGCGCCATAGCCGCGGGTGTAGCGCGGTGGCGGCGGTGTCCAGGCCGCCTTGCGGCGCTTGAGCTCCTCGTCGCTGACGTGCAGGTGAATCTTGCGCGCATCGACGTCGATCTCGATCTCGTCGCCCGTCTTCACGAGCGCCAGTGGCCCGCCGATGTAGCTCTCCGGCGCGACGTGCAAGATGCAGGCGCCGTAGCTGGTGCCGCTCATGCGTCCATCGGAAATGCGGATCATGTCGCGCACGCCCTGCGCCAACAGCCGTTTCGGTATCGGCAGCATGCCCCACTCCGGCATGCCGGGTCCGCCTTTCGGGCCGGCATTCTTGAGCACGAGGATATGGTCGGGCGTGACGTCGAGATCGTCGCGCTCGATCTCGCGCATCATGTGGTTGTAATCCTCGAACGCAATTGCCTTGCCGCGATGCTTGAGGAAGCGCTTGTCGGCCGCCGCCGGCTTGATGACGCAGCCCTGCGGCGCCAGATTGCCCTTGAGCACGGCGGTCGCGCCTTCCGCGTAGACCGGATTCTTCAGCGAATGGATCACCTCGGGCAGATGAACCTTAGCGCCTTCGATGTTCTGTCCGACAGTCTCGCCGGTCACCGTCAGGCATGACAGATCGAGCTTGTCCTTGAGTTCCATCATCAGCGCGCGCAGGCCGCCGGCGTAGAAGAAATCCTCCATCAGGTATTGCCCCGACGGCCGCACATTGGCGAGCACCGGAATTTCGCGCGAGAGCTGGTCGAACCGCTCCATGTCGATCGGAATGCCGGCGCGCCGCGCCATTGCCACCACGTGAATGATGGCGTTGGTCGAGCCGCCCATCGCCATGTGCACCTTGATGGCGTTGTCGAATGCCGCCTTGGTCAGGATTTTGTCCGGCGTCAGTTCTTCCCACACCATGTCGACAATCCGCCGTCCGGCGGCGCCCGCCATGCGCGGATGATTTGAATCCGCGGCCGGAATCGAGGACGCGCCCGGCAACGCCAGCCCCAGCGCCTCGGTGATCGCCATCATGGTCGCCGCGGTGCCCATTACCATGCAGGTGCCGAACGAGCGCGCGATGCCGCCTTCGATCTCGTTCCAGTCGTCATCGGTGATGTTGCCGGCGCGCTTCTCGTTCCAGTATTTCCACACGTCCGAGCCGGAGCCGAGATAACCGCCGCGCCAGTTGCCGCGCAGCATGGGACCAGCCGGAAGATAGATCGCCGGAATGCCCATGCTGATCGCGCCCATGACGAGGCCGGGCGTGGTCTTGTCGCAGCCGCCCATCAGCACCGCGCCATCGAGCGGATGGCTGCGCAGCAATTCCTCCGTCTCCATCGCCAGCAAATTGCGATAGAGCATCGTGGTCGGCTTGACGAAAGTTTCCGACAGCGAGAGCGCCGGCAGTTCGATCGGGAACCCGCCGGCTTGCAGCACGCCGCGCTTTACGTTCTCCGCGCGCGTGCGCAAATGCGCGTGGCACGGATTGATCTCGCTCCAGGTGTTGATGATGCCGATGACCGGCTTGCCCATCCAATCGTCCGCGTCGTAGCCGATCTGGCGCAGCCGCGAGCGGTGGCCGAACGAGCGCATGTCGCTGACACCGAGCCAGCGATGGCTGCGCAGATCTTCTGGGCGCTTGCGGTTACTCATGAACGCTGCACGCGTATCTTCAGTCGATCGACAGATTGGCTTCGCGCACGACTTTGCCCCACTTCGCGGTCTCGTCGGCGAGGAACTTGCCGAACTCGTCCGCGCTCACCGACATCGGCGTGCCACCGAGCTTCTTGATCGATTCGAGTATCTTCGGATCCTTGAGGCCTTCGTTCATCGCCGTGTTGAGCTTGTCGACGACGTCCTTGGGCGTACCTTTCGGCGCCACCAGCCCGAAGAAAGCGCTCGCCTCATAGCCTGGCACGGTTTCCGCGACGGTCGGCACGTCCGGCAATTCCGGCGCGCGCGTCGCGGTGGTCACGCCGAGCGCACGCAGTTTGCCGGCGTGGATGTGGCCGATCGACGACGGCATATTGTCGAACATCACCTGCACCTGGCCCGCGAGCAGATCGATCAGCGCCGGCGCCGAGCCCTTGTACGGCACGTGCACCATTTTGACGCCCGTCATGCCCATGAACAGCATGCCGGAGAGATGGATCGACGTGCCGTTGCCGGAAGACGCCATGTTGATCTTGCCGGGATTGGCCTTGGCGTAGGCGATGAATTCGGCGACGGTCTTTGCCGGCACCGACGGATTGACCTCCATCACGTTCGGGATGCGCATGATGCCGCCGACCGGCGTCGAGTCGCGCATAAAGTCGAACGTGAGGTGCTTGTAGAGCGTGGCATTGATCGTGTTCGCCGGATTGGCGAGGAACAGCGTGTAGCCATCCGGCGCCGCCTTGAGCGCCACGTCGGTGCCGAGATTGTTTCCGGCGCCGGGGCGATTTTCGACGATGAATTGCTGGCCAAGCTTCTGGCTCAGCCAATTCCCGATCAGGCGAGCCGAAATGTCGGTCGAGCCGCCGGGCGGATAGCTCACGATGATTTTTACCGGCCGTGTCGGATAATCGGCCGCGCGCACGCTCGGCGCCGCGAGAATCACAAAGGCAAAACAGCCGAGCAGCAGCCGCGACAGCAAGGCAGTCTTCAAACGCATGTGCGTCCCCCTCCGGAAACAGCCGGGTGGTTCCCGGCGTTATTTTTCGGAGGGGACGTTACGCGGCGGACGGGCGTTCAGACAAGGGCCACGGCGGCGACCAGACATGCGCCGATCGCCGGACCGCGCGCGGGTTCAAGTGCCGCCCGCGGCCCGCTTTTGAGCTCGCGCGGCCTGGGTCATCTGCACCGATTGCTCGAAGGCCGGCTCCGTGCGCATCAGGTCGAGCGCCACGAGTTGCGCGCTGTCCTGGAAGCGGGCGGAAGCCGGGGTGAAAAAATTCACCGCCCCGTCGCGCCGCAGAAGATCGAGATAGACCCGGTATTCGCGCGCGCCTTCGAAATGTTCGTTGCGCGCGACTTCCGTTTCGACGCGCTGATGAAAGTCGGACAGGAATTTGAAGTGCAATAATCCGCCGAACATCTTCGACACCATCACGTTCGTCGTGAGCGAATGCGTGCTGTAAGCGAAACGCATGCCCACCTTCCATCGAACCAGCGGAATCTTGCTGACGGTGGGCGCGTGAAAGTCGACCTGCGCCTCCTTGAAAATCCGCTCGCGCAAGCCGCCCTCGATCGTGAAAAACGGGCAGAGATCGTTCGGCGTCACGCGATAGCCCGTCGGATCGAAAAAACGGCACGTGTCGATCAGCGATGCCTGCGGATCGTGCACGGTTTCCTTCACCGGCCGGTCCGCATACATGTCGAGCAAGAGAGAAACGACGCCTTGCACGCCGGTATGATCGAGGTACCGGCAGAACTGCGCAAGATTGAGGTCTTCATAGTGCGGATAGATGAAATGCTCATCGGCATCGACAGTCAGCGTCCAGCGGTCGCCGCCGAAAGCATCGAGCAACGTATTGGTCCAGACCACGCCCCATTGACTGGCGGCATAGCTCTCCTCGGTCGAATAAACGTGCACGTCCGGTTCGTTCGCCAAGAAATCGAGCGTCCCGTCGGTCGAGCCATTGTCGAGCACGAAGAATCGATGCACGCCGATGGCGCGGTGATGACGCAGCGTGGACGGCAACCGCAATGCCTCGTTGCGCACCACTATGAACGCCCGGATCTCGCCGGCGGTGTTGGGGATCGGACGCTGGTCGATACGTTTTAGGCGGCCTGAGCTCATCGATTTCCCTGCACCAGCGGTGCGTGGGACCATATCTGAGTCGGCCGGCGGCTAGCGTTCCGTGCGGGTGAATTTCAGGATGCGCCCCTTTGCCGGCGGCGCCTTGAGCGCTTCCGCGATTGCCTGCGCCAGATCCTGCTGGAAGAAGGGTTTGGTGAGCTTCGGCAGGCCGGCCCGGGCACCCTCCGGCAAGTCGGTATAACCGGTCGCCAGAACGATCGGCAATTCGGGCCGCGCGGCCATGATCGTTTCGGCGAGCTCAAGCCCGGTCATGCGCGGCATCGACTGATCGGTGACCACGAGATTGATCGACTTCTCGCGCCGGAGGATTTCCAGCGCCTCTCGCCCGGACGAGGCCTCGAACACCTTGTGTCCGAGATCCTCAAGCATGGCGGCGGTGTTCATCAGCACCAGCGCGTCGTCGTCCACCGCAAGCACGACCAGCGGCCGCACTGCCGTGCTGGATTCCACGGCGGCGGCGGCGGCCGTCTGCTTTTCCGCGCCGTCTTGCGCGACCGGAAACCACAATTCGGCAGTCGTGCCTTCGCCAACCTTGCTCTTGAGCGTCAGCCGCCCGCCCGATTGCTCGGCCAGGCCCTGAACCATCGACAAGCCCAGTCCCGTTCCCTTGCCGACGCCTTTGGTGGTGAAGAACGGCTCGGCCGCGCGCCGGGCGGTCTCCTCATTCATGCCTTCGCCATTATCGGCCACCGATATAACGAGGTAGCGACCCGGCTTCAGGACCGCAGCTGGCCCTTGCGCGATGCTTTCCTCGCGCGCGGCGATCGTGAGACGGCCGCCTTTCGGCATCGCGTCCCGCGCGTTCACGGCGAGATTGAGCAGCGCGGCTTCGAGCTGGGCAGAGTCCGTTCGCGCCGGCGGCATCGTCAGCGGGAAACGGGTGTCGATCATCACCGCCGGCCCGACCGATTGTTGCAGCAGCGCATCCATTCCGCTGACGAGACTGCGCACATCGACCGGTTGCGGATCGAGCTCCTGGCGGCGGGCGAAGGCGAGCATCCGATGCGTCAGCGACGCGCCACGCTCGGCGCCCTGAATCGCGTTGTTGAGCAGCGGCGTGATCCTGGTGTCGTCGGGCAGCCGTTTGCGCAACAATTCGAGGCTGCCGAGAATGGCCATCAGCAGATTGTTGAAGTCGTGCGCGATGCCGCCGGTAAGCCGGCCGATCGCTTCCATTTTTTGCGATTGAACGACCGCTTCGCGCGCCTGGTCGAGTTCGCGCTGGGCGTTCCTGCGTTCGGTGATGTCGCGCGTGACCTTGGCAAAGCCGATAAGCTTGCCTTTGTCGTCACGGATCGCGTCGATGATAACGCTTGCCCAGAATCGCGAGCCGTCCTTGCGCACGCGCAAGCCTTCCCTTTCAAATCGTCCTTCGCGCGCCGCGGTCTCCAGGCCGCGTTGCGGATCGCCGCGCTGGCGGTCCTCTTCGGTGTAGAAGCGGGAGAAATTCTGGCCGATAATTTCTTCGGGGAGATAGCCTTTGATCTTTTGCGCGCCGGCGTTCCAATTGGTGATGCGGCCTTCCGGATCGAGCATGTAGATCGCGTAGTCCGTCACGCCCTCAATCAGGAGCCTGAACTGCTGCTCGCTTTGCTTGAGATTGTCCGCGGCAAGCTTGCGCTCGGTCAGGTCCCGCGTGATTTTTGCAAATCCGATGATGCTGCCTGCATCATCGCGGATCGGATCGATGACGACGTGCGCCCAGAAACGGGTCTTATCCTTGCGGAGACGCCAGCCTTCGGCCTCGAACCGGCCTTCTTTGGCGGCGGTCGCAAGCGCGCGGGCCGGCAGACCTCCACGGCGATCTTCCTCGGTGTAGAAGCGCGAGAAATGCTGGCCGATGATTTCGTGCGCGTCATAGCCCTTAAAGCGCCGCGCGCCGGGATTCCAGCTCACCACCACGCCGGAAGGGTCCAGCATGTAAACCGCGTAGTCGGTGATCGCGTCGACGAGCAGGCGATAATGCCCATCACCGGTCAACGGCGTCCGCGGTCCTTCGACACTGGCCATTAAAACTCGCCCCCGGAGGGCACTCTAGACACGCTACCCCCAACCCACCTAAACGCTTGGCCAATAAATACGTTCCGGCCGCGCCCGAGACGCATTTTGACGGGATTTTTGGTAGGAATGGTCGGAGTGGCAGGATTTGAACCTGCGACCCCCACGTCCCGAACGTGGTGCGCTACCAGACTGCGCTACACTCCGACTGATGGCCGGACTTATAACCCCGGCTACCTTAAAGCCGCAAGCCGAGAGGAAAATGACCGCCGAACCGGGAACACGGGTGATGAGAGCCGACGCCGACGCCACAAAGGCGGTCGTGCGCTGCCTTGGCGCGGGCGGGCTGGTCGCCTTCCCGACCGAGACCGTCTACGGGCTCGGCGCCGACGCCGGCAATGGCGAGGCCGTCGCGCGGCTCTACGCCGCCAAGGGGCGGCCCTCGTTCAATCCGCTGATCGCCCATGTCCCGGACAGCGACAGCGCGCGGATGCTTGCCTGCTTTGACGAGAACGCCGAGAAGCTGGCCGCCGCGTTCTGGCCGGGACCGCTCACGCTGGTGTTGCCGCGGCATCCGACCGGTGCGGTATCCGATCTCGCGCTCGCCGGCCTCGACAGCATCGCGCTGCGCGTGCCGGCGCATCCGGTTGCACGCTCACTGCTCACAGCGTTCGGGAAACCTATCGTCGCGCCTTCCGCAAACCGCTCCGGCCATGTCTCGCCGACCAGCGCCGCGCACGTGCTCGCCGACCTGCGCGGACGCATCGATCTTGTCATCGACGCCGGCCCCTGCCCGGTCGGCGTCGAGTCGACCATCGTCGCCTGTCTTGGCGAGCCGACACTGCTGCGGCCCGGCGGCGTTCCGCGCGAACAAATCGAGCGCGTGCTCGGCCGCACGCCTACCGATGCGCCGCTCGGCGACGATGCGCCGCTCGCGCCCGGCATGCTCGCCTCGCATTACGCGCCAAAAACGAAGTTGCGCCTCGATGCGGAGAGCGCGCGCGACGGCGAAGCGCTGCTTGCCTTCGGTCCATCGCTTCCGGTTGAACCGGCAGCGACGCGCGCAACGCTCAATCTTTCGCCGCGCGGCGATTTGATCGAAGCCGCCGCCAATCTGTTTTCCCACCTGCGCGCGCTCGATGCCTCTGGCGCCAAGACCATCGCCGTGATGAAAGTACCGCACGAGGGCCTAGGCGAAGCCATCAACGACCGGCTAGCACGCGCCGCCGCTCCAAAATCGTGAAAGACCAAGAGAGTTGAAATGAACCTGCATACCAAGCCGCAAAACGTCCCCGCTCTTTCGCCCGAGTTGCTGAAGCGCTTCATCGCCATCGTCGGCGAAAAATACGCGGTGACCGACAGGCACGACCAGGAACGCTATTTGGTCGAGATGCGCGGCATCTATCACGGCCACACGCCGGCGGTGCTGCGGCCGGGCTCGGTGGCGGAAGTTTCCGCCATCCTCAAGCTCGCCAACGAAACCAAGACCGCAATCGTGCCGCAGGGCGGCAATACCGGCCTTGTCGGCGGCCAGATCCCGCATCACGGCGAAGTCGTGCTGTCGCTGACGCGGCTCGACAAGATCCGCGAGGTCGACCCCGTCTCCAACACGATGACATGCGAGGCCGGCGTCACTCTTCAGCGCGCGCGCGAAGCGGCCGCCGACGCCGACCGGCTCTATCCGCAGTTGTTGCCGTCGGAAGGCACCTGCACCATCGGCGGCAATCTCTCGACCAACGCTGGCGGCATCGCTGCGATCGCGCACGGCATCGCGCGCTCCCATGCGATGGGACTCGAAGTCGTGCTGGCGGACGGCCGCGTGCTCAACAATCTCAACAAGCTCAAGAAGGACAACACCGGCTACGACCTGAAGAACCTGTTCATCGGCGGCTAAGGCACGCTCGGCATCATCACCGCGGCGGTGCTGCGCCTCGTTCCGCGCCCGCGCTCGATCGAGACCGCGTATGCCGCCGTGACTGGTCCGGAAGCCGCCATCGCGCTGCTCACACTCGCCGAACAGCGCGCATCGGGCGGCGTCACCAGCTTCGAGATCTTGGGCCGCCTCGGCATCGAAGCCGTGCTCAAGCTCGCGCCAACGGCGCGCGACCCGCTCGCGAAGGTTTATGAATGGTACGCGCTGATCGAGCTTTCCTCGCAGCAGCGGGAAGGCTTGCGCGAGGTGATGGAGGACATCCTTTCCGCCGGCATGGAGAATGGCCTCGTGATCGACGCGACGATTGCCGAGAGCCTCGAGCAGCGCAAGGCGTTCTGGTACATCCGCGAAATGTTCGGCGAGGCGCAGCGCCTGATGGGCGCCTCGATCAAGCACGACGTTTCCGTGCCCATTGCAGCGATACCAGCCTTCATCAAGGAGGTGAACGCGGCAGTCGTGAAGCTCATTCCCGGCTCGATCCCGATGCCGTTCGGCCACGCCGGCGACGGCAACATCCACTACAACGTCAACCAGCCGCCGGGCGCCGACAAGAACGAGTTCCTCGCGCGCTGGGACGACGTCAACGCCGTCGTCTTCGAGGTCGTGATGAAATACGGCGGCTCGATTTCCGCCGAGCACGGCGTCGGCGTGATGAAGCGCGACAAGCTGCCGAAGTACAAGGACAAGACCGCGATCGAGCTGATGCGCGCGATCAAGCGCACGCTCGATCCGAACAACATTCTCAATCCCGGCAAGGTACTGTAGCCCGATATGGCTCAGGCGGCGCGGATACCGGTCGCCATCGCCGGTGGCGGTCCGGTCGGGACGATGCTCGCGCTGTTCCTCGACATGCATGGCGTGCGCTCGGTGTTGTTCAACACCGAGGAAACGACGCGTTGGCATCCGAAGGGCAGCACGGAAGGCGCCCGCAGCATGGAGCACTTCCGGCGGCTCGGCATTGCGGCCGAGATCCGCAAGCTCGGCCTGCCCGCCGATCATCCGACCGACGTCGCTTATTTCACGCGCTTCGGCGGGATCGAACTGGCGCGTCTGCGCATGCCGTCGGCAAATGACGTGGCGGCGCAGGTCGCGGCTTCGCCGAAGACCGATCAAGTGCCGGAGCCGATCCACCGCGCCAACCAGATGTATGTCGAGCGTTTTCTGTGCGAGCACATCCGCACGCGGCCGAACATCACGATGCGCTTCGGATGGCGCGTGGACGCGTTCGAGCAAGACGCAGACGAAGTTCGCCTGACCGCAGTGCGCGAGCCGGAGGGGCCGCGGGAAGAGTGGCGTGCGCGTTATCTGATCGGCTGCGACGGTGGCCGCAGCGCGATCCGCCGCGCGCTCAGCTTCGAGTTTTCCGGCGAGGCCGGGCTAGAGCAACGCTATTTCGGCGGACGCACGTTTTCGACTTACGTGCGCGCGCCGGCGCTCTATCGCGATTTCCTGCAACAACGCCGCGCGTGGCAATACTGGGCGGTCAACCCCGAAATCCGCTCCACGCTCATTTCGGTGAACGGCAGCGACGAATTCCTGCTGCGCACGCGCGCGAACGAGCCGGATCAGCCGCCGGATGATTCCGTCGTCGCCGACGCGTTGCGCCGCTGCACCGGCGCCGCCGTCGCCGCCGAGATCATCGCGCACGAGCCGTGGACCGCCGGCGTTGCGCTGGTCGCCGAGCGTTTTGCCGAGCGCCGCGTGCTGCTTGCCGGCGACGCGGTGCATCTGTTCACGCCGACCGGCGGCTTCGGCATGAACACTGGCATCGACGACGCGTCCAATCTCGCCTGGAAACTTGCCGCCGTGATGCAGGGTTGGGGTGGCGGCGAATTGTTATCGTCGTACGAAAGCGAGCGACTGCCCATCGCCGCACGCAATACCGACGCGGCGCGCATGCTCGCGGTCAATATCGGTGACACCGACATCGATCCGGCAATCGAGCAGTCCGGCGCGGCCGGGGACGCTGCCCGCAAAGCGGCGGCCGTGATGTTCTCGACGTTCGCCGAGCAGTTCGCCTCGATCGGCGTGCAGCTCGGCGCGCGCTATGACGGCTCATCTATCGTGGCCGAAGACGGTCCTGCCCCGGCCGACAGCCTCACAACCTACACGCCAACGGGCGTTCCCGGCGGTCGTGCGCCGCATCTGTGGCTCGACAGCGGGCGCGAGGCCGGCAGTTCGCTCTATGACCGGCTCGGTGCGGGCTTCACGCTGTTGCGGCTCGGCCCGCATGCGCCTGACGCTACAGAAATTGCCTCGGCCGCGGCGCAGCACCGGATTCCACTCGAAGTGCTTGACGTCCCGGATACAGATGCGCGCGATCTTTACGGGCGCGATCTCGTCCTTATCCGTCCGGACTACTACGTCGCCTGGCGCGGCAACCGGCCGCCCGCCGATTGCGATGCCCTGCTCACGCGCCTCACCGGCCACTAGAACAGCGACGCCTGCCCTTCGTCCTTCTTGGCGCGCGCCGGACGCGGCGCGGGGGCCAGCTCCGGCTCACCGGCCGACCGCTCGATCAGCTTAGGATTGTCGTTGGCGACGCGATTGACCGCGGTCGAAATCTCGTGCGCCTCGAAAAAACTCTCCGGCGCAGCAGTGATGAGCGCCGCCGCGGTCTGCGCATCGACCGCCGCGCAATTAAGCCACATGCCGAATGCCTCCGGCGGCACCACCACCGGCATGCGCCCGTGAACGGGCGTCAGCGTCCGGTTGGCCGTGGTGGTGATGATCGCCGCCGTTTCCAGCTCCTCGCCGTTCGGCCCGGTCCAGGTCTCCCACAGGCCCGCAAAGGCGAACGGCTGGCCCGACTTCGGCCGCACGAAAAACGGCCGCTTGCGGTCGCCCGCCTGCTGCCACTCGTAGAACCCATCGGCCGGAATGAGGCAGCGGCGGCGCCGCATGGCGTTGCGGAACGCCGGCTTGTCGAGGACCGATTCCCCGCGCGCATTGATCAGCAACGTGAAGGTCTTCGGGTCTTTTACCCAGGACGGCAGCAGCCCCCAGCGCACCAGCGCAAATTGCCGCTTGCCTTCGACGAGACGGACGATGGCGATCGGTTGGGTCGGCGCCACGTTGTAGCGCGGCGGGAAATTCGGCTGGTCCTCATAGCCGAACAAAGTGCGGAAAATCTCCGGCGACGAGGTGACTGAGTAGCGTCCGCACATTCCTTATTCCGAATCTCGCAGGTGCTTAATGACACCTTAACTATAGCGCATAACACTGCACCCAGGCAGCTTTCGGGCGGCGGCAGAGACCTCATGCGACACCAGGATCGCGCCAAAACGGCGCCAGCGGCGGAGGGTGAGTCCGACGTCGCCGCTCGCATGGACGACACCAACATCAATCCGGCGACCGGGCTCGCCACTGACTATCTCAACCACTTCAACGAAGCCGTGATGCTGCTCGAAATGTTCTCGAGCTGCCCCGATTGCATCGATGACTTCCTGGCCTGGAAGCCGATGAGCTATTGCCAGCACTTCGGCGCATCCAAGTTCAAGGACCGGCACGCCGCCATCGCCGCCTACGAGGCTGCCGACCCGGAGGTCCGCAAGAACCTCGATACGCTCGCCAACACGATGAACGCTCTCCTCGAAGGCACACGTGCAGCCATGCGCTTGAACATGCCGCTTGCGAAATCGCGAAATCTGGCGGACCGCACCGCGCGCGCGCTCAAGCCGCTGATCGCGCATGCTGGCGCGGTCATCAACGGCGATCCGGACGCCGATGCCGTACAGCCGGACGTGTTGCAAGCCACGATCGACGCGCTGCTGAAGCGCTGACGCCGTGGCCGACGCCCGAACTTATCCTACACGCCCCTTCCTCGCCGTCAGCGCCGCCATCATCCATAACGGCAAAGTGCTGGTGATCCGCCGCGCGCGGCAGCCAGCGCAAAATCTCTACACCCTGCCCGGCGGCGCGGTCGAAGCCGGCGAAACATTGTTCGAGGCCGTGACGCGCGAAGTCGAGGAAGAGACCGCGCTCATCGTCGAGCCGGTCGCGCTTGCCGGACACCGTGAGGTGATCTCGCGCGACGATGAGGGCCGCGTCGAACGGCATTTCGTCATTCTGTGCTTTACCGCCGAATTGATCGACGGTGAATTCACGCCGAACGAGGAGATCGCCGAAGGCCGCTGGCTCAGGCAACGTGACCTCGCGGGCCTGCGCACGACCGACGGCCTGGCTGAAATCGTCGCTGCCGCTTTCGAGCAGATCGAGAACCTGGAGAGCTGATGCCGTGGGTCTTGACCGGATTAACCTCAACGCCGCCAGGGCCAGCTTTGCCTTGCGATTGCCATTTCGCGGGAGCATATCTGCCGCACAATCGAGCTTAACGCCGATGTTCACACGCTTCATGGCGCTTGCGTTCATCCTGTCGTGCCTCGCCGGCGGACCCGCGCGCGCGGTCGAAGGCGGGCCCGCGCCCTATGACGGCGACCTGCAACGGCTCGCCGAAATCATGGGAGCGCTGCATTACTTGCGCGGCGTTTGCGGCTCGAAGGAAGGGCAGAAATGGCGCGATGAAATGCAATCGCTGATCGACGCCGAAGCTCCCGGCGGCGACCGGCGGCAAAAGATCGTTGCGAGCTTCAATCGTGGTTACCGTGGTTTTCAACAGACTTATCGCACCTGCACGCCCGCGGCCGACGTTGCCATTCGCCGCTATCTCGACGAGGGCGCCAAGATCGCCCGTGAAATCACGGCCCGATACGCCAACTAAAGCCCCGCCACTATTAACCTTTCTCCGAGTGCGCGCTTCGAGGAATACGGCCGCATGCTAACGTCCGCATCGAGATTGGGGTGGGCGTTGTGGACGGCGCCCTTTGGTTGAGACGGTCATGGACACAGTGGGGCGGACAACACACGCGCGCGATCCAATTCCTGACAACGAGCAGAAGCGCGTCGCGCTCGGCTACTTGCAGGAAGCTTGGGCGGAAGCGCGGCTCGACGGCATCGACGGCGATTGCCTGGCGCAAGCCTGCCTGTTCGCCGCCTTCGCGGAATTCGTGACGACCTATGGCGAGGAAGCCGCGGCGAATTTCGCGGAAGGTCTCGGCATCCGCATCCGCAACGGCGAATTCTCGGTCGAACAGCATCGCCAATAAAAGCCGCGCGATCACGCGTGGCTTTCCAAATTTAACTATCGGCTGGACTTAGTTGATCGGCGCGTACAAGCCATAAAAGCGCTGCAACACAGCGTCGATGTCGGCCGGATAAAACGGCTTCTTCAGAAACGCCAGAGCGCCCGCCGCGTGCGCGCGATCGCCCATGACGTTGCTTACGGTCGAGGTCATCATCACCACGGCGACATTGTTGTTTTCGCGCTTGATCTCCGACAGCGTCTCGAAGCCGTTCAGTCCCGGCATGTTGTAATCGAGAAAGACCAGATCGAAATTGCCGGTGCGCAGTTGCTCGAGCGCGGCGATGCCCTCCTCGGCCTCGAATATTTCCATCGCGAAGTGGCTGGCCGAGAGAATCTTTCGCACGATGCTGCGCATCGTTCCGGAGTCGTCCACGATCAGGACGCGCGTCGCAACCTTCACCCGGATGCAGCGTTCCACCAGCTTGCGCGCGTCCTCGACCGCCGCCGGCCGGACGACCGTGCCGTCGGTGCCTTCGAGACGCGTCGCGCCCGCCGGCGCCGCCATCAAAACGAAGGGCGGTGGCTGCAACGCGCGCGCTAATTTGATGATCTCGACCTTCTTGTCGTCGGGCATGCCGGAGTCGACGACGACAATGTCGATGCCGCCGCGCCCCAATGCGTCGCTCGCACCGGTTACATTGGAATCGAAAAATTCGATCGGGACGGATGCCAGGCCTGCACCCTGGCGCCATAGCTCGCGCTCCGGCCGTCCGGCCGCGATAACGACCATGCGGAGCGAAATTAGATCAGTCATGTCCCCATCGCCTGCCGCGTCGGCGCACTGATGCCGCCGAACGCAGGAGGCGCCCACGTGTCGTTCTTAAACCCCGCTTCGCCGAATTCAATCCACATGGAATTTCACGTAAAAATGTCTGGGGAAAACTCAACGCAACGAGATAAACGACCGGCAATATCTCAATTCCCGCAATGTCATTTTAGCTGGCGAGTGTTTCGAGGAAGTGAACCCGTTCGCCTTGGGCGCCGCCGACCAAAGTTCCGTCCCACATGACCTTGCGCCCGCGAATCACCGTGCCCACCGGCCAGCCCGTGACGGCCATACCGTTGTAGGGGGTCCAGCCGGAGCGCGAAACGCTCCATTGGTCGGTGATGGATTCCCGCCGTTTGAGATTCACCACGGTGACGTCGGCGTCGTAGCCGACCGCGATGCGGCCTTTGCGCGCGATGCCGAATAGCCGCGACGGACCGGCGCTGGTGAGATCGACGAAACGCGCAAGCGACAGCCGCCCGGCGTTGACGTGATCGAGCATAACCGGAACCAATGTCTGCACGCCGGTCATGCCGGAATGTGTCTTCGGATAGGGATGCGCCTTCTCCTCACGCGTGTGCGGCGAGTGGTCTGAACCGATGCTGTCGATGACGCCTTGCGCGATACCGTTCCAAAGACCTTCGCGGTGCTCAGCATCGCGCACCGGCGGATTAAGCTGCGCAAGCGTGCCGAGCCGCTCATAACATTCGGGCGCTGCGAGCGTGAGATGCGCTGGCGTCGCCTCCGCCGTGGCAACGTCCTTGTGCTGGCCAAGGAAGACCGCCTCCTCCTTCGTGGTGACGTGCAACACGTGCACGCGCTTTCCGGTCTCGCGCGCGAGCGCGATCAGGCGCTGCGTGCTCATCAGCGCGGCGGTCGCGTCGCGCCAGACAGGATGCGAGCGCGGATCGTTCTCGACGCGCAGGTTCATGCGCTCACGCAGCCGGTATTCGTCCTCGGAGTGAAAGGCGGCGCGGCGGTTGATGGCCTTGAGCACCGCGCGCACGCCTTCGTCATCCTCGATCAGCAGCGAGCCGGTCGACGCTCCCATGAACACCTTGACGCCGGCGGCGCCGGGCAGGCGCTCGAGCTCGCCGAGATCGCGGGTGTTCTCGCGGGTGGCGCCGATATAAAAAGCGAAATCGCAATGCATGCGGTGATGCGCGCGCTTGACCTTGTCGGCGAGCGCCTCGGCTGTGGTCGTCAGCGGGTCGGTATTCGGCATCTCGAACACCGCGGTAACGCCGCCCATCACCGCGCCGAGCGAGCCGGATTCGAGGTCTTCCTTGTGGGTCAGACCCGGCTCGCGAAAATGAACGTGGCTGTCGATCACGCCGGGCAAAAGGTGCAGCCCACGGCAGTCGATCGTCTCGCCGGCCGAGGCGCGGGACAGGTCGCCGATCGCAGCAAAGCGGCCGCCGCGCACGCCGAGATCGCCCAGGCCCTCGCCGTCTTGGTTGACGACGGTGCCACCCTTCAGGATCAGATCGTAGGTCTCGGCCATATTCGAGCTGTTCTCAACTGAGACTTGAGCTTCGCGCAACAGCGCTTACGTTTCGGCGCAAGTTCTGGCAAGAGACTTCATATGCAGGCAGCACTTCTCCCCGACCGCGGTGTGGTCAAAGTCGTCGGCGAGGACGCCCGGCGCTTTCTCAACGGGCTGGCCACCAACGACGTCGGCAAGGTGGCGCCCGGCCAGCCGCGCTTTGCCGCGCTGCTGACCCCGCAGGGCAAGATCATCGTCGATTTCATCATCGCGGAGGCCGAGCCCGGCGACGGCGCCGGCTTCTTCCTCGACTGCCCGCGCGCGCTCGCACCGGCGCTGGTCGAAAAACTCAATTTCTACAAATTGCGCGCCAAGGTGCTGGTCGAAGACCTGTCCGAGGCCCTCGGCGTGATGGCGCTGTGGGATGGCGCGGCCGTCAGCGAGTTCGGGTTGGGCTATGCCGATCCACGCCTCGTGGGCCTAGGCACGCGCGTGATGCTGCCGTCGCATCTCGCGCAGGAAGCGGCCGACGATCTCGGCGCAACGCTCACCGATGCGGACGCATACGAGGCGCATCGCATTGCGCTCGGCGTGCCGCGCGGTGGCACCGATTTCAATTACGGCGACACGTTTCCGCACGAAGCCGACATGGATCAACTCGCCGGTGTGGATTTTGAAAAGGGTTGCTACGTCGGTCAGGAAGTCGTCTCGCGCGTCGAGCACCGCAATAGCGCGCGCAGCCGCGTGGTGCCAATTGTCTATGACGACAATACGCCGATGGCCGGTCTGCCGGTGATGGCGGGAGAAAAATCGATCGGCATGCTGGGCTCGGCCGGCGGCGGGCGCGGGCTCGCGCTGCTGCGGCTCGACCGCGTCGAGGACGCGCTCGCCGCCAACATACCGCTCGTTGCCGGCGGCATAACCATCCGTGCCGTGAAACCGGCCTGGGCGCGCTTCGACTGGCCGGGTGAAAAGAAAGCCGCCGAATGAGCAACGCCGTCCTGCATCCCGACAAGCTGCATCGCTGCCCGTGGCCGAAACAGGAACCGCTTTACGTCGCCTATCACGACCAAGAATGGGGTGTGCCGGAATACGACGACCGCGCTTTGTACGAAAAGCTCGTGCTCGACGGATTCCAGGCCGGGCTGTCGTGGATCACGATTTTACGCAAGCGCGATAATTTCCGCCGTGCCTTCAACGATTTCGACCCGGAAAAAATCGCGCGCTACCCGAAGCGCAAGGTCGAGTCGCTGATGAAAGACGCCGGCATCGTGCGCAACCGGTCCAAGATCGAAGGTGCCGTATTGTCCGCGCGCGGCTGGATCGAGATCATGGAGAAAGGCCCCGGCTTCTCGAATTTTCTGTGGGACTATCTCGACGGCAAGCCGAAGGTGAACCGCTTCCGCTCCACCAAAGAAGTGCCGGCGGAAACCGAGCTGTCGAAAAAAATCTCCAAGGAACTTGTAAGCCGCGGCTTCAAGTTCGTCGGGCCGACCATCGTTTACGCCTTCATGCAGGCGGTCGGCATGGTCAACGACCATCTGGTCAAATGCCACCGCCACGCGGAATGCGTGAAGCTTGCCAGACGCAGATGAGCAAGCCGCCTGCGAAAGCGAAATCCGCAAAGGCGGCCGCGGCGCGCGCCTGGCAGCGCATGCTGTCGGGACGGCGGCTCGATCTGCTCGATCCCTCCCCGCTCGACGTCGAGATGGAGGACATCGCGCACGGGCTCGCCCGCGTCGCGCGCTGGAACGGCCAGACAAAGGGCCTGCATATCTATTCGGTCGCGCAGCACGCGCTGCTGGTGGAGGCGATCGCGCGCCAGAAAGTGCCGCGGCTCGATGCCACCGGGCGGCTCGCGGTGTTGCTGCACGACGCGCCGGAATACGTGATCGGCGACATGATCTCGCCGTTCAAGGCTGTGATCGGCGACAGCTACAAGGCGGTCGAGGCGCGCCTGCTGGCGGCCATCCATCTGCGTTTTGGCCTCCCTGCCACGTTGCCGGAGACGCTCGCGGACCTGATCAAGACGGCCGACCGCGGCGCCGCGTTCCTGGAGGCGACAAAGCTCGCGGGTTTCGAGGTCGCCGAAGCGCGCCGCTTCTTCGGCAAGCCGCCGAAAATGTCGCTCGCGCTCGATCGCGACTATCTGACGCCCTGGTCGGCGAGCACCGCGGAGTCGCGGTTCCTGGAGCGCTTCGCGAAATTGATGCGGCGGTAAGGCTTTTCATCGCCGACGCGCCGTCCTAGATACCAGGCATGATCCACGTCTGCTCCCTTGCGCGCCTGCACGAAACCATCGACAGCACCGGCGCGCGCCACGTCGTCACCTGCCTGCGCCATTCCGACGAAGTGCGGCTCGAGGGCCGCATCGCGCGCGAGAACCATCTGGTGCTCAGCATGGATGACATCGCGATGCCGATGGACGGCTATACCGCGCCGGCCGATGAGCACGTGAGCCAGCTTATCAAATTCGTCACCGGCTGGGATCGCGCCGCGCCGTTGGTCGTGCATTGCTACGCCGGCATCAGCCGTTCGTCCGCGAGCGCCTTTGTGTCGGCCTGCGCGCTCAATCCGAAGCGGGATGAAATGCAGATCGCTTGGGAATTGCGCAACGCTTCGCGCACCGCCATGCCGAACGTGCGCATCGTTTCGCTCGCCGACAGGCTGCTCAAGCGCGACGGCCGCATGGTGCGCGCCATCGAAGCGATCGGCCGCGGCGATTTCGCCACCGAGGGCACGCCGTTCCTGCTCAATCTGGGGTAGGCTCGCACCATCGTCAGCCGGGGGCTCAGTGGAAAATCGCAAATATGGCGTGGTGCCGCCCGATGCGCTGCTGTCGCATGACGGGCTCACCTTCCTGAAATCCATCATCGACGGCACGCTGCCGAACCCGCCGATCAGCGAGCTTCTGGGATTTCATCTGGCCGAGGCGTCGGACGGCCGCGCGGTGTTCGAAGGCCTGCCGGAATTTCGCCACTACAATCCGATCGGCACGGTGCACGGCGGCTTCGCCGCGACGCTGCTCGATTCCGCGCTCGGCTGCTCCATCTTCTCGACGCTGGCGAAGGGCGAGGCCTGGACCACGTTGGAGCTGAAAATCAATTTCGTGCGCGCGCTGAGCAAGGACACCGGTCCGGTGCGCGCGGAAGGCCGCATCATTCATCGCGGGCGCACGCTGGCGACCTCGGAAGGCGATCTCAAGGATCGCGCGGGCAAGCTTTATGCCCACGCCACCACGACGTGCATGATCTTCCCGGCGAAGGGCTGAGATTAGTTGTTATTGTCGGCCGTTAGCGACGGGCGCAGCGCGACCGGTTTGCCTTCGTGGCGCGAGCTGTGCGCGAGATTGACGCGCCCATGCCCGTGCTGGCGAGTGAAGTCGCAATAGGCAAAGCCGAGACCCGAAATCGCACCACGGAAGCTGTTGGCGTCAAGCTTGCTCACGTTGAAGCACGGTTCGACCGGCATGCCGCGCAGCGAGGCGCAAACCGCCGCACCCTTCACGCGCAGCGTATTGGCCGGGAGCATCGCGTAGCGTACCGGACCGCTGCCCTGGAATTGGATGGAGCCGACCACGGAGCCGTCGGCATAGACCCGGCCCGTACCGCGGGTGCCCTCGAAACAAGTGTAGTTGAAGATCTTGCCGATCACGAAGCGCCGAGCTTCTTCGGCACTCATCTCTCCGGCCATCGCCGGCACGGCTGCCAGCATACCCAAGACTACTATCGCCCAACGCAACATCGACGCACCCCGACTGTACGCAACAAACAGACGGCCACCGGGCCGTCTCCAAGTTAGCCGATTATGCCCGCCTTTCGTCGCCAAATCCTGAACATGTTTACCCGATTTTGACCACGATCCGGCCCCTGACGGCACCCGCCAGGATGCGGGGGGCGGCCTCGAACACCCCTGGAAGGTCGATTTCGCTGGTCATGGCGGCAAGTTTTTGGCGATCAAGGTCTTTTTCCAGCCTTTGCCAGGCCTCCCGCCGCCGCGCGATGGGGCACATGACGGAATCGATGCCGTAAAGGCACACCCCCCGCAAAATGAACGGGGCGACGTAACCCGGCAGGTCGATGCCCCCGGCCAACCCACAGGCGGCCACCGCCCCGCCATAGCGGATCATGGAGAGGACATTGGCGAGCGTGGTCGAGCCGACCGCGTCGATCCCCGCTACCCAGCGTTCCTTGGCCAGCGCCTTGGGCGGGCCAGCCAGTTCCTTGCGCTCGAGGATCTCGGCTGCACCGAGGCTCTTGAGATAGGCGGATTCCTCCGGCCGGCCGGTAACGGCGGTCACCGCAAAGCCGCGCTTGGCAAGAAGCGCGGTCGCGACCGAGCCCACCCCGCCGGCCGCTCCGGTCACGACCACCGGCCCGCTGCCGGGCTGCACGCCATGTTTTTCCAGCGCCATCACCGCCAGCATCGCCGTATAGCCGGCGGTCCCGATCACCATGGCGTCGCGCGAGATCATGCTTTTGGGCAGGGCAACCAGCCAGTCGCCTTTCACGCGTGCCTTCTGCGCATAGCCGCCGAGGTGGGTTTCCCCACATCCCCAGCCGTTGAGGATCACGCTATCGCCACGCTTCCAGCGCGGATGGCTGGAGGCTTCGACCATGCCGGCAAAATCGATGCCCGCGATCATCGGGAACCGGCGGACTACCGGCGCCTTGCCGGTGACCGCGAGCCCGTCTTTGTAATTCAGGGTGGAATATTCGATCCGGACGGTCACATCGCCGTCCATCAGATTTTCTTCGTCGAAATCGGTGAGCGAGGCCTTGGTGCCGCTCTCCGCTTTTTCGATCACGATTGCCTTGAAAGCCGCCACGAACGCCTCGCTTCAACAGGAACCGAGGATATTTGTGACGCGCCCGCCGCGCGGGCGCAAGCGCCTGGCGCGCGCCGGAACTATGCCGCGGCTACCGCCGGCCGCATGACCGGCTTCTCGACGATGGGCAGATTGATCAGCCCCGACAACACGCCGAAGAACACCGAAAGCCACCACACCGGATTGTAGGAACCGAAGTGGTCGAACGCGAGGCCGCCGAGCAGAACGCCGAGGAAGCCGCCGATCTGATGGCTCAAGAAAGCAAAGCCGAACAGCATCGCCAGCCAGCGCGTGCCGAACATCACCGCGACGAGTGCCGACGTTGGCGGCACGGTCGAGAGCCAGAGCAATCCCGTGACCGCGCCGAAGATCAGCGTCGCCGCCGCACTCGGCGGCAGCAAGATGAACACCACGATCGAGGCCGCGCGGGCGAAGTAGATGATCGAGAGGATGTAGCGCTTTGGCATACGGTTACCGAGATAGCCCGCCGCCACCGAGCCGATGATGTTGAACAGGCCGATCACCGCAAGCGTCCAGCCGCCGACTTCGGCCGACAGTCCGCGGTCGAGCAGATAAGACGGCAGATGCACGGTGACGAACGCGAGCTGGAAGCCGCAGGTAAAGAAGCCGAGCACCAGCAGCACGTAGCTGCGGTGACCAAACGCTTCCACAAGCGCGTGGCGCACCGACTGCTGCGGCACCGGCGTCGCGCTACCGGCTGAACCTTTGCGCGGCGCTGCAAGCGCGATCGACAACGGCAGGATCAGGAGCAACACCGCGGCAAACAGCATCAGCGCCGTCTGCCAGCCGAACTTGTCCATCAGCGCCACGGCGAGCGGCGAAAACAAAAATTGCCCGAACGAGCCCGCCGCCGTTCCGAAGCCGAATGCGGTCGAGCGCCAGTTCTCCGGCACCAGTTTTCCGAACGCGCCGACGACGATGGTGAAGGCGCAGCCCGACAATCCAAAACCGATCAGCACGCCGGCTGACAGTGTGAGCATCGAAGGCGTCGTCGCGCTCGCCATCAGATAAAGGCCGAGCGCGTAGAGCAGCGCGCCGAGCCCCAAAACCTTGGGCGCGCCGTAGCGGTCGGCGATCGCGCCGGCGAATGGCTGCCCGACGCCCCACAACAAATTCTGAACCGCGATGGCCAGCGCGAAGACGTCGCGGCCCCAGTGATTGGCCTGCGACAGCGGCGTGAGGAAGAAACCGATGGCCGAGCGTGGCCCGAAGCTGAGCATCGCGATCAGGCATCCGCAGATGATGATCACCGCCGGCGTGCGCCAGCCGATTGTTGGTTGTTCAGTCGCCGCTTGCGCCGACATGGAGATGGTCCCGGCTGGAATTGTCCAGTTTTATCAAGTTTTGCGCGCCGTTTGGACCGACGCTGCACCGCAACATATAGGTTCGGATGTTCCTGCCAAAACGAATATTCGTGATCCTAGCCATATACGCGGTACATGACTTGGTGGCCCGGAAGGCGTGCCGACTCACAACTTCTTGGCTTCTTCCGCGGTCAACTTGGGATCGCCCCAGTGCGCTTCGTCGGAGCCGTCGCCCCATGCGCGCGGACGATAGAAGGTATGCACGCCGAGCTTATACATGCGTTTCATTTCCGCGACCCAGCTCGGATGCACCCAATAAGCGTGATAGTGGGTCGACTTCGCCACCTCCGGCATCCACAATTTTCCGTCTAGCATGTCCTTGGCGATGTGCTTGGCGCGCTCCCAGGCGTCAGGCTCGGTGACGATGTCGGGAATGCCGTCGCAGGCGAACGTGAATTGGCAGGCGTTGTGGCGGTTGGCGTTCTGATAGACGACGTCGCAGACGGTCTTCGGATAGAACGGCGAGAACACGCGGTTCATCACCACTTGCGCCACCGCGATCTGCCCGCGCACCGGTTCGCCGCGCGCTTCGAAATAGACCGCGTTGGCGAGGCATTTTTCCGACTTGGCACGCGCCGCGCCGGTCAGGCTTAACCGCTCCGCCGGCGACAGCGGCCGCTTGTCGACGCCGGTGACCTCGCCTTTATTGGCGACCGACTCGCCGGATTTCGTTGCTTCGCTCGGTGTGCTCAGCGCCGACTCCTTGATGTCGAATTCGCCGGGCGCGTCCGGCATCATGACGACCGGCGCCTCGCCCGGCTCCCATGGAGCAATCGCTTCGCGCAACGAGCTCAACGGATCGACGCCGAAATAAAGCTGGGCCGAATTGCCGCCTTCGCCCGGCGTCGGCGCTGCTTTCGCAATGTCGGCGGGCGGCAGATCGGTATAGGGCAGATCGGGCTCGGTGGCCGGTGCTGGCGCGGCCTCGACCTGCGGCAGCGGCTCGATGCGGGCTTCGAAATTGTCGCGGTCGCCGACGATGAAATCCGCCGGCGCTTGCGCATCGACCGGCGGCAGCACCTTGATCGGCGGCAACGGCTTTCGTTTGCGCGGCATCGGCGCATCGTGCTTGGCCTTGCGGTTGACGCTCGGAAATTGCAGCGGCGCCGACCCGTCGCCGAGGGTTTGCGATCCAATCGAGCCGGCGAGATCGTTCGGATCGAAATTCGCCAGCGCATGAAGCGGCGGGTGCGGGATCGCCGTGCCGATCGGATGCGGCATCGAAAACATCGACGCGTGAATGGTGCCGAACGGCGATGCGATCACGTGCGCGCGCCAGCGCGCAGATACGCCCGGCTGTTGCGCGATCAAGGCGCCGAGATCCTGGAATCCGATTTGCGTCGGCAGCAAAAGGAATGCGAGCGTGCTGATGGCGAACGAGGCAGGCCTGCGCTTCATCAACCGACGCGTTCCGGCCATGACCACGACGACGCCACGCAAGTCCCCCCAGAGTCGCAAAGCCGCGATTGGCGATAATGCGACGGGATATTTTATGGGCCGATTAACCTTGCGAAGGCGTTAAGGCCACGTCCGCCGTTTTGCGGGCGAAATCATCGCTTTAGGGGGTTGTCGGCACCCTTAAGCACAACCCGGCGGCGGCAAAGGTTAACCATATCGCAATCGGTAAAGCCCAATATTCGGGCGATTTCCGCCCTCAATTTTGGACCGGGATGCTGAATTTCGATTTGCCACACGTTGCCGTAGGTAATGCGGTAATGCTCGCCGGCGTTTTCCTGGCGCTGTTTGCTATCGCGATTCTCGTTTATCGGCGGCTGCGCGAACAAAACCGGCGCCTGTCGAATGCGCTCGACAACATGTCGCAAGGCCTGTGCATGTTCGACGAGCACGCGCGCATCGTGCTGAGCAACCGCCGCTATCTCGAAATGTACAATTTGTCGCCGAAGGTCGTGGTGCCGGGCTGCACCCTGCGCGACCTCATGCTGCACCGTCAGGAAACCGGCATCTTCAAAGGCGACGTCGATAAGTATTGCCGCGAGATCATCGACGGGATCGCCAAGGGCAAGGAAGCCGCGTTTTTCGTGCAGGCGACCGACGGCCGCATCGTTCACGCCATCAATCATGTGACGCCCGGAGGCGGCTGGGTTTCCACCCACGAGGACGTCACCGAGCAGCGCCACGCCGAGCAGGAGCGCGTCACCATTCGCGACCAGGAGCAGCGCCGCTCCATCATCGACGGCGCGATCGCTTCGTTCCGTCCCCAGGTGGAAAAACTGCTGTCAAGCGTGAGCGGCAGCGCCACAGCCATGCGCTCGACCGCGAGCACGCTGCTCGGCTCGTCGAACCAGACTTCGCAGCGGGCGGAAAGCGCGGTGCATGCATTCAACGAAGCCTCCGCCAACGTCGAGTCCGCGGCGGTCGCCTCCGACGAACTGTCGCGTTCGATCGCAGAGATCAGCCGCCAGCTCAGCCACACCAACAGCATCGTCAATATGGCGACGTCGGAAGCCAGCAAGACCGACGGCGAGATCGCGGGGCTTGCGTCGGGCGCGCAGAAGATCGGCGACGTGGTCAAGCTCATCCGCGACATCGCCGGCCAAACCAATCTGCTCGCTCTCAACGCCACCATCGAGGCGGCGCGCGCGGGCGAGGCGGGCAAGGGCTTTGCGGTGGTCGCCTCGGAAGTGAAATCGCTGGCGGTGCAGACCGCCAAGGCGACCGAGGACATCGCGCGTCAGATCACCGCCGTGCAGCAATCGACCACCGTGGCGGTCGACGCGATCGGCCGCATCGCCGGTCGCATGCAGGAAATTGACGAGTGCGCCTCGGCCGTTTCCGCCGCAGTCGAGCAGCAGAGCGCGGCAACGGGGGAAATCTCGCAGAACGTCAGTGGCGCCGCAGGCGGCGCCAAGGTGGTCGTGTCGGTGCTGAACGAAGTCGCCGGCGCTGCGACCGAGACGCGGCAGTCCGCTCAGTCGGTGATGGCGGCGTCCGAGGCGGTCGAATCCGCCGCTTCCGACTTGCGGCGCGAGGTTGAGAACTTTCTCGTCAAAGTCGCGATTTAGACGAAAGCCGACGCCAGCCAATAAAACACCGCGGAAACCACGCCGGCCGCCGGGATCGTGATGATCCAGGCGGTGACAATTCCTTTTGCCACGCCCCAGCGCACCGCCGATACCTTCTTGGCCGCGCCGACGCCGATGATCGAACCCGTGATGGTGTGCGTGGTCGAAACAGGAATGCCGAGCTCAGTCGCGGCAATCAGCATGATCGAGCCGCCGGTTTCCGCGCAGAATCCCTGCACCGGCGTGAGCCGCGTTATCTTCGAGCCCATCGTGCGCACGATGCGCCAGCCGCCGGCGAGTGTGCCGATGGCCATCGCGGCCTGACAGGCGAGCACTACCCAGAAAGGCACGTAGAATTTTGTGCCGAGGTAGCCCTGCGAATAGAGCAGCACCGCAATGATGCCCATCGTCTTTTGCGCGTCGTTGCCGCCGTGACCGAGCGCGTAGCAGGACGCCGAGATGAATTGCGCGCGGCGGAAAAAATTGTCAACCGCGTAAGGCGTGAAGCGCACGAAGATCCACGACACCAGCAGCATCAGGAACAGCGCGATGACGCAGCCGAGCCCGGGGGCCAGGAAGATTCCGGCGACCGTCTTGAACACGCCCTCCCACACCACCGCTGAGACGCCGGCCTTGGCGAGACCGGCGCCGACCAGCCCGCCAATCAGCGCATGCGAACTCGACGACGGGATGCCGAGCCGGTTGGTGATGATCTGCCACGTGATCGCGCCCGCGAGCGCGCCGAAAATCACGTGTTCGTTGATTATGTCGGCCTGCACGATGCCGCGGCCGACGGTCTCGGCCACATGAAGCCCGAACACCAGGAATGCGATGAAGTTGAAAAACGCCGCCCAGGCCACGGCGTATTGCGGGCGCAGGACGCGCGTCGAAACGATGGTGGCGATGGCGTTCGCCGCGTCATTCATGCCGTTGAGGAAGTCGAAGGCGAGCGCAACGAAAATCAATCCGACCAATAAAGGAAAAACCAGCGTGCCGGCGTCCATCGAGGCTGCTCGTATCAATCGTCATTCCGGGGCGCTCGCGGAAGCGAGCGAACCCGGAACCCATAAGCCCGGCGCTGCGGCGTATGGATTCCGGGTCCGATGCTTCGCATCGTCCCGGAATGACAAAAGGGATTACACATGTTCGATGACGATGCCGTGCAGGACGTTGGCGACGTCGTCGAAGCGGTCCACTACTTTTTCCAGGTGGTCGTAAATCTCGTTGCCGACGAAGAAATCGAGCGCGTTGCCGCCGACGCTCTTGAGATAAAGCTCGTGCAGGCCCTTGTCGTGCATCTCGTCGGTGCGGCCTTCGATCGCCGAAATCTGCGCCGTCAAATCGCTGATATGGGCCGCTTCAGGGCTGATCGATTGCAGCAACGGGACGGCTTCCTTGACCAGGTTGGCGCATTTGACGATGGCGTCGGCCATGTCGCGCATATGCGGCGTGAATTGCTCGACATCGAACAGCCGGATCGACTTCGCGGTCTTCTGCATCTGGTCGATGGAGTTGTCCATCGAGGTGATCAGGTCGCGGATATTGCCGCGGTCGAACGGCGTGATGAAGGTGCGGCGCACCGCGATCAGCACCTCGCGCGTGACGTTGTCGGCGTCCTGCTCGCGATCCATCACGGTCTGGTAATTGCGGTCGACCGCCGCGCCGCCTTCCAGCATGGCGCGCAGGGCCACCGCGCCGGCCAGTACCGCGTCGGAGTGGCGCGCGAACAGATCGAAGAAGCGCTCCTCCTTCGGCATCAGGGCGTGAAACCAGCGCAACATCGATTTTTCCCTTCAGCCTTGCGGCCGCAAAACTGGCCAAAAGTTAGTCGGTCCGCGCGATCTAGCCAAAGGCGGCGCCGCCGCCAACTGGGAACAACGGGCACAACTCGAAATTACGGCGGCGGGAACCGGGTTTTCCATTGACAGCGCGGCCATCCGCCCGCCCCACACCGCGGATTTAACATGATGAAATCCAAGCGCTTTTGCTCCTGCGCCTTTTCGCGCACTCACGCAACTTTTGCTGCAATCAACGCGTGGCTCGGATAGGTTGCCGGCCACCCTCGAGGCGGAGATGGAAATGCGGTTGGGCTACTTCACGATGCCGGTGCACCCGATGGGCCGGGATTGGTCGCAGACCCTGCGCGAAGACCGCGAGGCGATCGTCCTCGCCGACCGGCTCGGCTTTTACGACGCCTTTGTCGGCGAGCACCTAACCGACGCCTGCGAGAACATCACCAACAGCATGATGTTCCAGGCGACCCTGATCAACGACACCAAGACCATCAAGCTCGCATCCGGCACCACCAATCTCTCGCACATGCATCCGGTCCTGATCGCGGTGCAGGCGGCGATGTTCGACCATCTCGCGCAAGGCCGTTTCGTGTTCGGCATCAGCCCCGGCGCGCTCACGTCCGACGCCGAGGCGATCGGATTGCTGGACGAGGACCGCAACAAGATTTTCGCGGAAGCAATCGACGTCATCCTGGCGATCTGGGAGCGAGATCCGCCCTACGACATTGATTTCCCCGACAACCGCTTCAAGGTCGCGATCAGCCGCGTGCCGGCTTACGAGCTCGGCGTCGGCGTCATGGCAAAGCCGTTTCAGAAGCCGCGGCCGGAAATCGTCGGCACGGTGGTGGCGCCGTTCTCGCCCGGCGTCGTGCTGATGGGCAAACGCGACTTCCATCCGCTGTCGGCGAACTTCCTGCTGGCTAAGCATCTCAAGTCGCACTGGACCAATTACTGCAAGGGCAAAGCCGAAGTCGGCACGCAGGCGAAAGTCGAGGACTGGCGCGTGGCGCGCGCGGTGTTCGTCGCCGACGACGACAAGACCGCGCTGCGTTACGGCCGCGAGGATGAAAACAGCCCGTACCGATTCTACTTCGAGCAGATGCGCGCCAAGATGAAGCGCGGCAAACGGCTCTACGTGTTCAAGAGCGACAAGGAACAGCCGGACGAGGAGATGACGCACGACTGGGTGATGGACCACTGCGTAATCCAGGGCAGCGTCAACAGCGTGGTCGACCAGATTTTGGCGATGCGCGAGGAGACCGGCGATTTCGGCGAGCTGGTCTATGCCGGCATGGACTGGGTCGACCCGGAGCTCGCCCGGCGATCGATGACGCTGATGGCGGAAGAAGTCATGCCGCGCGTCAACGCTGCGATCGGCAAGCCCGCCACCGCCGCGGCGGAGTAAATTGATCAGCAGCGGCGCAGCAGATACGGTCCGCTCCCTCTCCCCTCGGGGGAGAGGGTTGGGG
>JBAUHH010000392.1:0-12894 GCA_049680165.1 Pseudolabrys sp. | reverse complement strand
CGCTTACATGGGCCTGATTTCGTGCGGCTACGCCGGACTGTTCGCCTGGATTTCCGGCGCGTCGTTCGTGCTGCAAAATCTCTACGGGCTTTCGCCGTTCAACTTCGGCGTGGCGTTCGCGCTCGGCTCGGTCGGCTACATGACCGGCTCGGCGATCGCCGCACGGCTTGTCGGCAAGCTCGACATCGATTTCACCACCGGGCTCGGCGGCGTCGCGCTTACGGCCGGCGGTCTCGGTTTGATCGCCACGGTCGGACTCGGATTGACGTCCGCGGCGTCGGTCGTCATTCCCGTCGCGGTTTATCTCGCCGGTCTCGGCATGGTGCTGCCGATCGGGATCGCCGGCGCAATGTCGCCGTTTCCGGAGCGCGCGGGCGCCGCCTCATCGCTGCTTGGCTTCGTCCAGCAAACCACGGCGGCAGTCTGCGGCGCGGTTGTCGGTGTGCTGTTGGGTCACACGGCCTGGCCGTTGGCGGGTGGCATTGCGGCTATGGGGTGCGCGACGCTGCTCTTGTGGTTCCTCACGCGCGACGTTCGCCGCGAAGCGCACGCTCGCGCGCCGATTTAGCGCCGCCCGAACAGGTTATTGAGCAGCCACGCATCGAGGCTGGCTGTGCCGGTGCGTTCGGGCTCGGGCTGTGGCGCGCGGTCTTTGCCGGGCACGTTGCCAAGTCCGTTGCGAAGCCCGTTGTCGAGGCCGGAAATCAAATTATTGACCGCCGGCAGAATTCCGTCGCCCGTGTCAGGGAGCGGCGCCGGCGCGACGCCCTGATGCGCGATGCGCATGAAGCGGCTCCAGATTTCCACCGGCAGTCCGCCGCCGGTCGTCTTTTTGGTCGGCGTGCCGTCGTCGTTACCGAGCCACACGCCGGTGACGAGATGCGAGGTGTAGCCGATGAACCAGGCGTCGCGGAAATCCTGCGACGTGCCGGTTTTTCCGGCGGCCATCCATCCCGGCAGATCGGCCTTGCGCGCCGTGCCGATGGTGAGCGTCTGCTGCATCATCGTGTTCATCATGCCGACGTAGCTCGGGTCGACGACCTGGCCGAGCGAGCGCGTGTCGTGCAGATAGAGTAGCTTGCCGCCGGCGGTGGCGATGCGCGCGATCACGTGCGGCGTCACGGCCATGCCGCCATTGGCGAATGTCGCGTAAGCGCCCGTGAGTTCGAGCACCGAGACTTCCGAAGTGCCGAGCGCAATCGATGCGTTAGGTTCGAGCTTGGAGGCGATGCCGAGCCGGTGCGCGGTCATGATCACCGCCTGCGGGCTGAACTCCATCGTCAGCCGCACGGATACGGTATTGAGCGACATCGCCAGCGCTTTGCTCAGCGGCACCGGGCCGAGATACTGATGCTCGTAGTTTTCCGGCCGCCAACCCTTGATCTGGATCGGCTTGTCCTCGCGCACGCTGTCCGGCGTCAGCCCGTGTTCGAGCGCGGTCAGATAGACGAACGGCTTGAATGCCGAGCCCGGCTGGCGCTTGGCGGCGACCGCGCGGTTAAACTGGCTTTCGCTGTAATTGCGTCCGCCGACGAGCGCGCGCACAGCGCCATCCGGCGTCATCGCCACCACTGCGCCCTGGCTCACGCCGCTCTTGTCGCCCTTTTGCGCAAGCTCATCCGCAAGCGATTTTTCCGCGCTCGCTTGCAACGCGCCGTCGATCGTGGTGGTCACCACGATATCTTCGTCGACGTGGCCGAGGACATCGTTGAGGATGTCCATGATCCAGTCGGCCACGTAATTGACCGAGCCGTTCCCCGGTTGCGCCACAATCTTCGGCGGATGCGCGAGCGCGATTTTTTCGCTCGGCGTGTTGATGAAATGCAGATCGGCCATCGCGGCGAGCACGATCCTCGCGCGTTGCTCGGCGCCGTCGAAGTTGCGCGTCGGCGCAAGCCGCGACGGCGATTTGACCAGGCCAGCGAGCAGCGCGGCCTCCGCTAAAGTCACGTGGCGCGCGGATTTTCCGAAGTAGCGCTGCGAGGCCTGCTCCACGCCGTAGGCGCCGGAACCGAAGTAAACGCGGTTGAGATACAGTTCGAGGATCTGCGTCTTCGTGAACTTGCGTTCGAGCCAGAGCGCCAGCACTACTTCCTGGAGCTTGCGGTGGATCGTACGCTCTTGAGTCAAAAAGAGATTCTTCGCGAGCTGCTGCGTGATTGTGGAGCCGCCCTGCGAGTAGCCGCGGTGCAGAACGTTGGCGAGCGCGGCGCGCGCGATGCCGAACGGATCGACGCCGTTATGGTCGTAGAAGCGCCGATCCTCGATGGCGACGAAGGCCTTCGGCAGGTAGCTCGGCAAGTCCTTCAGCGAAAGAACAGCGCCGCCCATGTCGCCGCGCGTCGCGAGCACGCGGCTGTTCAAGTCGACGATCTGGATCGACGGCGGGCGCTTGGGAATTTCCAGGGATTGGATCGGCGGCAGGTGCGCGCCGACCCAGGCGACGGTGCCGATACCGCCGATCGCCGCCCACAGCGCCAGCACCAGCCCCCAATAGGCCATGCGCCCGATCAGCGAGCCGCGCCAGCCGGAGCGGCGTGCCTTGCGCTTCTTCTTGCTCCGCCTTGACGATCCGCTGCGGCTGTCGCCTGCGGGCACGCTGCGATCGGCAGCGGTCACGCGCAATTCGGAGTCGCCGGAATCGAATTTCGGTTCCCGGCGCGCGCGCTTCTTCCGCCGTTGAGCCATCGATAACGTCCCGTCCGCGGCCGACGGCTAAGCGTCGGCCCCCGAAGGGCAAGCTACGGGTGCGGATTTAAGGGGCCGTTAAGCGGGAGGCCGCACGGGTGCCGCTTTCGGGCCCAGAAACTAAAATAAAATCAATCTGTTACAGGGCCGCGGGCGCGGCGAATGCGCTCCAGGTTGGACGCGAACCAGTCGCTGCGGGCGACAGTGCCGCCGCGCGGCCGATCCAGCTTCCGCCGCTCGCGCGGCTGTGGCCCGGCCTGTTCGGGCCGCAGGGCCTGCGCTTCAAGGTCCGCTGCCTCGGCGGCCTCATCGATCGCCTTGAGATAGGGGTAAATGGCGAGGCCGAGCGCCGATAGCGCCGTTCGTTTGCGCCCGCGCTCGAATAGCAGCCCGCCAAAATGATCCTCCAGTCTTCTGATCGCCCGGCTGAGCGAAGGCTGGGTGACGCGGCAACGGTCTGCGGCCCGCGTAAAGCTTCGCTCCTCGCAGAGCGCCACGAAGTACCGGATTTGGCTCATTTCCATGATGGCCGGCATTCACCTGTGAAATGGCGCATAAAATTCCGACCCGACCGCTGCGGTCGGCAAAGGGAATCTGACAGAAAGGGGCCCGGCGAACTTTCAGAAAACCTTTATTTTCATTGAGGCGGCCCCGGGCCGCCTTTACCATCGGCGCATTGCGGGGTGGGGCTCTCGCTTTGATCTACAGATTTGAGAACTGCGTTCTCGATACAGGCCGGCGCGAGTTGCGCCGCGGCAATCTTTTGCAGCCGATCGAGCCGCAGGTTTTCGATCTCCTCGACTATCTCATCCGAAATCGCGACCGCATCGTGAGCCGTGACGATATCTTCGCGGCGGTATGGCATGGGCGCATCGTCTCGGATGCGACGCTCGGCACGCGCATCAACGCCGCGCGTCAGGCCGTCGGCGACAACGGCGCCGAACAGCGGCTCATCAAAACCTTCTACGGCAGGGGCCTTCGCTTCGTCGGCGAGGTGCGGGAAGAAACCATCGCCGCGATGCCGATTTCTTTCGCGCCGTCCAGGCGGCGATTCTCGCTCGCCGTTAAAGACGTTCCGGCCATTGTCGTTCTTCCATTCGCCGTCACGGCTCCCGATGCCGAGAGCATTTTTTTGGCCGAAGGACTGACCGAGGAAGTCACCACCGCGCTGGCGAAATGCGACTGGCTGCTCGTGCTCGCGCGGCATCTACTCACGGGCAGGGGAGCGGCATCGAGGCATGCCGCGGGCGAACTCAACGCGCGTTATGTTTTGCAGGGAGGCATTCGCAAACTAAACGGACGCGCACGTGTCACCGCAAAATTGATCGATCGCACGAACGGCTGCCATGTGTGGGCGGACAGTTACGACGACGACATTGGGCATGCGTTCCATGTCCAGGACAACATCGCCAGGGCGATTTCGGCTGCCGTCGAAGACCAGATTTTTGCCGCCGAAGCGATGCGCGCGAAATTGAAGTCGCCGGAAGGACTCAGCGCCTGGGAATACATTGCCGGCGCGCTGGCGCTGATGAACACGCGTCAGAAGCAACACGTGCGCGCGGCGCGCAGCCAGCTGTGCAAGGCCATCGCGATCGATCCGCACTCGGCGCACGCCTACAGCTTGCTGTCCTTCGTCACGACGTTGTCCGTCCATTTGGGCTGGAATTCGCGGGAAGCGTCGAAGCCGATGGCTTTTCGCGCCGCCCGCAAGGCGCTCTCGCTCGATAGCGATGAGGCGTGGGGACATGTCGCGCTCGGCTATGCGACGCTTCATACCGCAAATCAGACGGAAGAAGCGATCGAGATTCTCAACGACGCGTTGAAGCTCGAGCCAAATCTGTCGGTGGCGCACTATTTCATTGCGCTTGCCAGCACCTATGCGAGCGGGCCGGACGCCGCCTTCAGGCACGCGGATTTGGCGGAGCAACTCGCGCCGCGCGATTTGCTCGCGCGTGGCAACGCCGGTGCGCCCAATAACGTCAGGGCGACGGCCAGCTTTGTTGCCGGGCGTTATCGCGATGGCATGGCTTACGCGCGCAAGGCGTTGGCGCAGAGTCCGCGGCAAGTCCCGGCATTTCGCCAGATCGTCACGAACGGTTCGCTCGCGGGCGAACATGAGCAAGCGGCGATGGCGCTCAAGACCGTCAAGCGGCTCGCGCCCGACGTGGAGCAATGGCTCAAGGAGTCGGAGCCGATCTACAGCCGCAAGGAAGATTATCAGAAGTACGTCGAAGGCTTCCGCATGGCCGTTCTGAGGTGACCGGCGCGCGTCAGGCGGCGCGGATTTTCCGCCCGAGCTTTTGCAGCAGTGCCGGCACTTCGCTCACCGGACGCGGCGGACTGAACAGGTAGCCCTGCGCCTGCGTGCAGCCTTCCGCGCGCAGGATTTCGAGCTGCTCCTTGGTCTCGACGCCTTCCGCGGTGGTGGTCATGCCGAGGCTGCCGCCCAGCCGCGTGACCGCGCGAATGATCGCCATGCAGTCGGCCTTCTTGCCGAGCTCTTTGATGAAGGACCGGTCGATCTTGATCTTGTCGAACGGGAAGCTGCGCAGGTAGCTCAGCGAGGAATAGCCCGTGCCGAAGTCGTCCATCGAGATACGGACGCCGAGGTTGCGGATCTGGTGCAGCGCGTCGAGCACCATCGGGTTGTCCTGCAACAGGACGGTCTCGGTGATTTCGAGCTCGAGACGCGTGGCGGCGAGGCCCGACGTGCCGAGCGCCGAGATCACTGACAGCGCGAGCGTCTGGTTGCGGAATTGCGCGGGCGAAAGGTTGACCGCGACGCTGAGCTTGCCTGGCCATTTTGCGGCGTCCAGGCAAGCCTGCTTGATGACCCAGTCGCCGAGCGCGGCAATCAGGCCGATCTCTTCCAGCACCGGGATAAATTCATCGGGCGGGACGAGGCCGCGCTCGGGGTGATTCCAGCGCACCAGCGCTTCGAAGCCGCTGACGTCGCTAGTCGCGATCTCGACCAGCGGCTGGTAATAAAGCTCGAATTCATTGGCGCTGAGCGCGCGGCGCAGATCGAGCTCGAGAATGCGGCGCGCCTGCATTTGCGCGTCCATTTCCTGCTGGAAGAAGTGATAGGTTCCGCGGCCTTCGGCCTTGGCGCGGTAAAGCGCCATGTCGGCGTTCTTGAGCAACTGGTCGGGCTCGCTGCCGTCGGTCGGCGCAATCGCGATGCCGATGCTGGTGCCGATCACGACCTGATGACCCATGACTTCGAACGGCTCGGCGAGAGAGGCAATGATGCGGGAGGCGAGCTCGGTCGCGTCGGTCGGACGCGCGCCGGTCTGCACGACCGCAAACTCGTCGCCGCCGAAGCGCGCGACGGTGTCGGCGCCACGCACGGCCATCTGCAAGCGCTCGGTCGCCGCGCACAGCAACGCGTCGCCGATCGAGTGGCCGAGCGTATCGTTCACGCTCTTGAAGCGGTCGAGATCCAGGAACAGCACGGCCAGGCGCTCGCCACGCTGGAGCGTCTGCACCAGCTTCTCGCGGAACAGCATGCGGTTGGGCAAATTGGTCAGCGCGTCATGTCGCGCCATGTGCAGGATCTTGGCCTCGGCCTGCCGGCGCTCGGTGACGTCTTCGTAGGTCGCGACCCAACCGCCGCCGTCTTGTGTCGGGCGATACACGCAGGCAACCTGGCGCGAACCGCTAAGCTCGTAGAAACGCGTGCCACTCGGATGGTTGGCCATGAAATTGGCCTGCTCCGCCGCGAGGTCCTTTGCCGTCTTGTTGATGTGATTGCCGGCGGCGACGCTCATCTCGAGCACTTCGTTGTACGTGATGCCGGGGACGATCTTCTCCTTCGGCAACTTGAAGATCTCGCAGAAGCGCCGATTCCAGACCTGCAAGCGGTTTTCGGAATCGTACATGCACAGGCCTTGCGACATGTTGTCGAGCGCGGCATCGAGTCGCAAATTCGTGCGCGTGAGACGCACCTTCTGCTCTTTCAGCAGGCTGATGTCGCTGCACACGACGATGAAGCCGCTGTCGCGCGTCGCGCTCTGGCTGATGCGCAACCAGCGTCCGTCGGCGAGCAGCGCTTCGCTGGTTGCCGGCAGATTGCGCTGCCGCATCAGCACCTGTCCGGCGTCGATCGAACCGGCCAGTGCCGGCTGGAGTTCGGACAGCGGCGTGCCCGGCCGCAGCAGCTGCGGCGAGATGCCGAGGAAGTTCGCGGCCTGTGCATTGGCGAGCGCGATGCAGTCTTCCGCGTCGACGACGACGACGCCTTCCTGCGAGCTTTCGAGCGCGTCGGCGAGACGCGCTTGCGCGGAACGGCGCTGGGCGACCTCGCGCTCCATCATCTGCTTGATGTTGTCGCGCATAAGGCCCATGGCGGCGAGCAAATCGCCGACTTCGTCGGCGCTGCCGGGCGGGATGACGACGTCGAGCTTGCCGGAGGCAATGCGCTCGGCAACGTCGGATGCCGCGGCCACCGGGCCGACGATGCGGCGCGCGAGCAACCAGGCGACGACCGCCGAGAGCAGCAGCGCCAGCACCGTGCCGGCGATGTTGAGCTGAATGTCGCGCGCGACATTGGCGCGCGCCGCCTGGCGATTGAGGAAGCCGTCGCCAGCCGTGTAATTCACCAGCAGGTCGATCTGTTCGTCCACCTTAGCCGCGTACTGATCGAGCGTCTCCCAGCTCGTGTCGAGCCTGGTGTTGTCGAGCAGGCGCATGCGGGTATCTTCCCAGGCCTTCACGGTCTGGCGAATGTTTGCCGCAGCTTGAACGGCGCGGTCGGAATCCGACCGTTTCGCCGCGATCGACAAATCGTCGTCGAGTGTTTTCGACAGGCGCTCGATGTCGCCGTGAAGCTTGGCGCGCATGGCCGGATCCGTGGCGATCCATTGCCGCGCGAAGGCCGCGCGCATGGCGGCGAAGTCGGTCGCGGCCGCGCGGGCGTAGTTGATCGACATCAACGAGCCGTCGAACGTCTTGTCGACCAGCACGCCCGAATCCCGGATGCCCATGGTCGCGTAAGCGCCGAGCGCCGCGATGATCACGCTGAAGATCAGAAAGGCGACCGCGATGCGGCCGCGGATTGTCATGAAAAACGACGACGTCCGCGAGACCGCCGGGCGGCCTGCAGGCTGGGCTCCTGGCACAGATGAGGGTGGCGACAAACTCGTAACTGGACGCATGACAAATCCGGTTCTTGACCGGCTTAGTGCTAACCCATGGCGGGTTAAAAGGACTTGAGCGGAAAGTCCGATCCTGCGTAGTTCCTTAACGGCTCCTTAACCTCAGACCTCCACCCTCTCCGCCGGCGGCGGAATCCGCCTGCGAAGCAGGCTGGACCGCATGAATCGCCAGGATTTGAGGGCCAAATGCAGGCGCGGGCACTAATCGGGCAGGTGCGGTTTCCCGCTGTCATTTTTGCCGCCGTGGTGGCGGGAATGGGCTGCGGCGTTTTGACGTGCCTCGCCGCACCGAAACTTGTCGTGTCGCAAAAGGGCCGGGAATTTCACCCGGTCGAAATCAACATCAAGCGCGGCGACACCGTGCAGATCGTCAACGACGACGGCGACCTCTTGCATCACGCCTATGTCGATTCGGAAAAGTTCACTTTCGATTCAGGCGACCAGGAACCTGGCAGCAAGACCGATATCGTCTTCACCGTTGCCGGCAACTTCAACGTTCTATGCGCAATTCATCCGAAGATGAATCTCGCCGTGCATGTGAAATAGCCGCACCGGCGGCGCGGCTCTCTCAGGCGAAAATCTAGGTGATCGACGTGCCGAACAGCGCGGCATGGCCGAAATAATAGACGGCCAACACCGTGGCAAGCGCGCCGGCGTAGCTTACCGGCGCGAGCCAGGGCAGCGGCACCAACCGGCTTTCGGTTCGGTTGTCGGCGGCGATCGCGAACAGCACCGCAATGATGCCGGAGTGGCCGATCATGTCGATCTTGCCGAACTCGAACACCGCGCCGATGAACATCGACGCCAGCATGATCGCGGCGAAACGACGGACCAGCGGCGTCCACATCAGCGCGAAAGCCGCCGCGAACTCGATCGCGCCCGCGGCGCGCATGTAGAATTCCACGCTGAAACCGAGCGTCATTTCGGGGTGCTGGATCAGCAGCGGATAGGTCCACTCCGGATAGGCCCATTTCTCGATCGACGCCCACATCAACGTGATGCCGGCGGACCAGCGCAGGATGTCGAGCGCCTTCACGCCAAAGAAATCGCGCTGCAAACCGGTCAGCACGAGATAGGCCGCGATCCCGAGGAAGATCGGGTAATCGGTGAGGTGGAAGATGCCGTAGTTCCAGATCGCGATGCCGTAGATAACCGCGATGCCGAGGCCCGACAGCGGCATGGTGCGGCGGGAAATCAGGCAGAACGCGATACCGAGCTGGATGATGGAAACAGCCACCGAATTCGTTTTGAGTTCGGGCGTGAGCAGAATGCCGCCCATCGACCAGATCGAAATGAAGAAGAACGCGACGGTGGCGCGGAAGAGAAGTTCGATGTTGTTGCGCACGATCGCGGTGACGCGATCAAGCGAGCGCAGGATCGGTGGACCGAGCGAGGTCCACTCGACCAGGCAGCCCGCCATCAAGATCAGGATCGACATTCCGGCGAGAAGTTCGAAGTCCGGGCACAAGACGTTTTCCAGCCCGACCGGTTGGCCGGCCACGTTGAAGGCGCAGAACCATTTGACGTGCGCGCTGGCCTGGACGGGAATCAGCGCGTTAACCACGAACGCGGCGGGGATCGCTGCCATTTGCGGCAGCCATCGTGGCATACGCACCATTTTACGCTCCAACGCACTAAATTTCAGGGTAAGCGGCCCGCCCTAGCTCCCTGGTATGCTTAAGCTTTTAGCACAAATTTTAGCGAAATGGGAGCGAAGGAGCGAGTAAATTAAGATTTGGTTAACCCTGGAAACAAAGCGCTGGACAGATGTTGCCGGTTTGCGAGGAGCAAAAAGCCAATTGGTAACGTCGATCGCATACCAATGGCGGCTTCATTGGCTAGGTGCGTCTCGAAGGAACTTTGGAATGACGGCCTTGGTGAGCCTGATAAGCCTGATCGGCGGCGCGGCCCTGGCTTACGCGTCGGAGCGCTATCCGGCCCACGTCGAAGCACTGGAAACCGGCGGCGGCGTATTGTTGATCGCAAGCCTCGCGCTGATCGGCGCGGGCATTCCGCAGACCTGACCTAATTCATTTGTAGACAAACGAAGCGCGGCGGAGAGTCGCGCTTTTGCTTTTGCGTCAGCGCGGCAAAATCGGCCACGGGTTGGAATCGGATTCACTCGACAGCGTGCGCAGGAATGCGATCAGGTCGGCTTTCTCGACGTGCGAAAGGTTGAGCGGCTTGATGAGCTCGGAGCGGCTCGGCCGGTCGATGCCGCCGCGATTGTAAAGATCGATGACCGCTTCGAGCGTCGGCACGGAGCCGTCGTGCATGTAAGGGGCCCGGCGCGCGACGTCGCGCAGCGTCGGCGTCTTGAACGCATATTTCAGTTTCTTCGAGGTCGGAAAAAAGCGGCCGCGCCCGACGTCCCTGCCTTGCGCGGTACCGATGTCGTGGAACGAGCCGTCGGTAAATGCCCAGCCGCTATGGCAGGACGAGCAGCGCCCTTTGCCGTTGAAGATGTCGAAGCCGCGTTTTGCAGGCGCGTCGATCGCCTGCTCCTCGCCGGCAATCCAGCGGTCGAACGGCGCGTCGCGCGAAACGATCGAGCGCTCATAGGTCGCGAGCGCGAGCTCGATCTTGCGTTTGGTGATCGGGCCTTTGCCGAACGCCGCATCGAACGCGCCGACATATCCGTGGATCGCGGTAAGCCGCGCGACCAGCGTGCTCTCCGGCAGGTTCATATTGGTGGTGGCGGTGATCGGCCCGAACGCGACCGATTCAAGATCGCGGAAATGCCCGTCCCAGCCGAGCTTCGGCGTCCAGGCGACGTCGAGCAAAGTCGGCGCGCGCACCGGCAGCGGTGTGCGCTTTTCGCCGATGGAGCGCGGCAGTCCGTCGCCCCAGGAGAGCGCCGGATTGTGGCAAGTCGCGCACGACATTGTGCGGGAACCGGACAGGATCGGATCGAAGAACAGCTGCTGGCCGAGCTTGTTCTTCGCCTCGCTGTAAGGGTTGTCCTTCGGGAACGGAATTGCGGCCGGCCGGAGATAATCCTTCCGCCAGGTCGGTCTATCCTGCTGCCCATTGTCGGAAATCGACACACGGGCGCCGATCAGCAGGAACACGGCGATGACGCCGATAATCCCACTGATTCTCCAGTTGAATAGCGGTCGCAAGATCCCCATGCGACTACCCTCAACGATTGCTGTTTATGCGCGGTTAACGAAGACGGCAGGAAGGCGCGCACCGGTGTCGCACACTCGCGCGTTGCAAATTTGCGGTTGTGCGCGCCGCTCTAGACTACTTCGGCTTTAGATTTGGAACTCTTGTTTTCGGCCTCGTTGCCGGCCGCAAACAGCGCGATCAACGCGCGCTTGATCGCGGCCTGGCGGGTGGGCGAGGCGATCTGCGCGCCCATCAGGTCGGTTACGTAGAACACGTCCACCACGCGCTCGCCGAAGGTGGCGACGTGCGCCGAGGTGATGTTGAGGCTGAGCTTGGAGATGGTCGCGGTCATCTCGTACAGCAGCCCGGTGCGGTCGAGGCCGGTGACTTCCACCATCGTGTAGCGGTGCGACCACTGATTGTTGATGGTGACCGCCGGCTCGAGCGCGAATGCCTTGATGCGACCTTTCGGCGGCGTCCGCTTGGCCACCACGTCCGGCAGCCGCAGGTCGCCGCGCAAGGCCTTCTCCATCGTGTCGGCGATACGCGCTGCGCGCCGCTCCTCGTCCTCGTTGCGGTCGAATTCGCGCGAGATGGCGATGGTGTCGAGCGCGCGCCCGTCGGTGGTCGTGTAGATCTGCGCGTCCACGATATTGGCGCCGGCCATCGCGCATGAGCCGGCGATGATCGACAGCAACCACGGGTGATCGGGCGCAAAGATCGTCAGCTCGGTGACGCCGCGCTCGGCGTCGAAACCGACCGTGGTGGCAAGCTTTTTGCCGGCGTCTTCCGCCTCGCGCACGAAACGCGCGTGAACGAGCTTGTGCTCGAGATCGACTTTGAGCCAATACGCCGGATAAAGCCGCGCCATGTAAGCGTCGAGCCGCTCCGCCGGCCAATCCTTGAGCGCCTGCTTGAATTCGTCCTGCGCGATGGCGACACGCTGCGCGCGGTTGACCTCGGAGAAGCCGCCGGTGAGCACCGGCTCGGTTTCGTAATAGAGCGTGCGGATGAGCTGCGCCTTCCACCCGTTCCACACGCCGGGCCCGACCGCGCGGATGTCGGCGGTGGTGAGGATCGTGAGCAGCTTCAACCGCTCCGCCGATTGCACGAGGTTGGCAAAATTTTCGATGGTCTTGCGGTCGGACAGGTCGCGCGACTGCGCGACGCTCGACATCACCAGATGATTTTCGATCAGCCAGGCGACGGTTTCGGTATCGGCGGCGGAAAAGCCGAGCCGCGGACAAAATCGCCGCGCCACGCGCGCGCCGGCGATTGAATGATCTTCCGGCCGGCCCTTGGCGACGTCGTGCAGGAACATGGTGACGTAAAGCAGCGCGCGATGATTGGGCTGGATCTTGTGGATCAGTTCGTTGGCGAGCGCCGTTTCCTTGTTGGTGCCGTGCTCGATTTCCGCCAGCACGCCGATGCAGCGCAAGAGATGCTCGTCCACCGTGTAGTGGTGATACATGTTGAACTGCATCATCGCGACGATCTTGCCGAACGACGTCACGAAGCGTCCGAGCACGCCCGACTCGTTCATGCGCCGCAGCACGGTTTCCGGATCGTTTTTCGACGTCAGGATTTCGAGGAAGAGATGGTTTGCTTCCTTGTCGGCGCGCAGGCGCGCGTCGATCAGCTTGAGCGAGCGCGTGATCGCGCGCAGCGAATCCGGATGGAAGGCGAGGTTGTGCTTCTGCGCCAGATGGAAAATGCGGATCAGGTTGACCGGATCGCGCTTGAATACATTGGCGTTGACGACCGTGATGCGGTTCTTGTCGACGATGAAGTCGTCGCTCTCGGCGAGCGCGCGGCGCTTGACCGGGCGGAGCTTCGCCATCATGCGGCTGAGCACCGGCACGCTCTTGGCGTGGCTGTCCTCGAGCTCGGCGCAGACGATGGCCGTGAGATCGCCGACGTCTTTCGCGATCAGGAAGTA
>JBAUHH010000391.1:0-7921 GCA_049680165.1 Pseudolabrys sp. | reverse complement strand
GGCGCGACCTTGGTCGATGCGCGCCCGCGTTCATTTTTCCTCGGCAAGGAAAAGGCGCCGGCGTCGAAAGCCTACGGCCATATTCCCGGCGCGGTCAGCGTCGACAGCGCCAGGTTCTACAATCCCGCCACCAACCGGCTGAAACCGAAAGCCGAGCTGGAGTTGATCGCGAATGAAGTTCCGGCCGGCCCGGCCGTGAGCTACTGCAACACCGGCCACTGGGCCTCGACCGACTGGTTCGTGCTGCATGAATTGCTCGGCCGCGCCAACACCAGACTTTATGCGGGGTCGATGGTGGACTGGACCAGCAACGCGAGCCATCCGATTGCATCGTCGCGCACCAAGTGGGACGATCTGAAGAAGGTTCTCGGCCTCGGCTCCTGAAGCCGCGGCGTCATTAAGGCGAAGCCGTGACAACGACAACAGTAAGCACGCCGCAGCCGGCGCGCGCAGGCGATATCGATCTTCTGTTCCTCGCGGTCGCGCTGCTCGCGACAGCGGTCATCATCTCGCTGGTGCTGCTCGACAACCAGCCGGCGTCGGCCGCGCTGGTCGCCGGTGGATTCGGTCTCGGCGTCGCGTTCCTGTGGGCCCAGTTCAGCTACACCGCATCGTGGCGGCACTTTCTCACGCGCGGCGAGGCCGGCGGCTTGCTCGGCGGCTTCATCGTCATTGCGGTGGCGGCGATCGCGATCGTGCCGGTTGCCGCGACGGTGCCGAAATTCGGTGGCGCGATTGCCCCGCTCGGGCCGTCGCTCATCATCGGTGCGTTCACGTTCGGCATCGGCATGCAGCTCGCGAACGGCTGCGGCTCCGGTACGCTCTACACGGCGGGCGGCGGCTCCGGCCGCATGTTGATCGCGCTTTTATTCTTCATCATCGGCAGCGTGTTCGGCAGCTTGTCGCTGCCTGCATTCCTGGCGCTCGGCGGCATCGATCCTGTGCTGGCGTCGGATTATTTCGGGCCGTGGGGCGGGCTTGCGGTGACGCTGCTGAGCCTCGTGGTCGCCGCCGCGATCGTCATTGCCGTTGCACGCAAGCGTGGCGGCTCCATCGTGCCGCGCCGGGGCATGATTATCGGCGGCATCGTCATCGGCCTTCTGTGCATCGCGGTGTTCGCGGCCGGCGGCCATCCCTGGAGCGTCACGTTCGGTTACACGGTGTGGGGCGCGAAAGCCGCGACCGCGCTCGGCTTCGACCTGTCGCACGCGACGTTCTGGACCTGGCCGGGGCCGAAGCACGCGCTTGAGGGCTCGGTGCTCGCCGACACGTCGAGCCTCACGGACCTGGGCATGATCTTCGGCGCCATGGCGGCGGCCGCCGCCAGCCGTCCGTTCGCGCGCGCGTCCTGGCCACCGGCGAAATCGCTGCTTGCGGCCGGCATCGGCGGCTTGCTGATGGGATGGGGCGCCCGGCTCGGTTTCGGCTGCAATATCGGCGCCTTCGTGAGCGGCGTCGCCTCCGGCTCGCTGCACGGTTGGGTGTGGTTTCTCGCGGCGCTGCCCGGCTGCCTGATCGGCATCAAATTGCGGCCGCTGTTCGGCCTGTCGAAGGACTAGCGCCAGGAAAATGATGCGCGCCGTCTACATCGTCGTGATCATGCTCGCGCTTTCCGCCGTGCTCGCCGATCATCTGTCGAGCCCATCGAGTGGCGGCGCGGTATCGCCGGAAGACTTCATCGGCGCCTGCGCGCCGTGCGGCGCGCCGTGCCCTTCGGTGAGCAAGTAACCGCTTCAGGCGGCGTGGCGCAGCAGAAAATCTTCCACCTCATCATGGCGCGGCGCTCCGGTGGTGCCGCCGAAGCGCGTGCATTTGATCGCCGCGGCGGCGCTGGCAAAGCGTATCGTCTCGACCAGATCGCGGCCTTGCGCGAGACAATACGTAAAAGCGCCGTGGAAGACGTCGCCGGCGCCGAGTGAATCGATCGCCTTTATCCTGAAGGCCGGCATGTGCCGCACATTGTCGTTTTCCAGCCAGTAGACGCCGTTCGGGCCGTCGGTGATGGCGAGAAAGCATTTGAGATGCTTGCGCAATTTCTTGAGCGCGGCGCCGTAGTCGTCGAGGCCGGTGGTCCCGCGCGCCGCTTCCGACGAAGCAACCACATGCGTGCCCAGCGCCAGCAGCGGATCGTCGAGCGAGGTCGCGCGGTCGAGATCGATGACGACTGGAATCTTGCGCGCGTGCGCGGCGGTGCAAACCGCGGAGACGAATTCGGGAAACCGGTTATCGACCAGAACCGCGTCGGCATCCGCCACCAGCTTTTGCGGATCGGCAGGCAGCACGTCAGCAAGATTGACGCCGCGGCGGGTCGCAATGGTCTTCTCTCCGTCGCGGTCGAGCAGAATGAGCGACACCGACGCGGTGCCATCCGGCACGCGCACCACGCCGCCGCAATCGATGCCTTCGGCGGCGAGATCGTCAACGATGCGCGTGCTGATCTCGTCGTTGCTGCCGCCGAGCGGACCCGTGAAACGCGCATCGCCGCCGAGGCGCGCGATGGCGACGGCCGCATTGGCCGCGCAGCCGCCGCCGGTGAGAATGAAATCCGCCGCCGACACCTTGGTGCCGGGCGCAGGAAATTCCTCGACGCGCATGACGATGTCGTGCACGGCGATGCCGGAACACAGGATTGCCGGGTTTTTGCGCCCGCCCTTAATCAAACGCGACCTCGTCCTCGGCCCACGCGCGAACGATGTGATGCGCGATCGCCACCGGCGGCGGCGTGCTGAGCCCGTCAGGGTGGCGGCGCATCAGCATCGATTCCACCTCCGCCTTGCTGAACCAACGCGCATCCTCGAGTTCCGTTCGATCGACGACGATCTCGCGAGAAGTCGCTTCGGCGTGGCAGCCGATCATCAATGAGGTCGGAAACGGCCAGGCCTGTGAGGCGAAGTATTTCACGCGCCCGCAGGAGATGCCGGCTTCCTCGCGGGTTTCGCGCCGCACCGCGTCCTCGATGCTCTCGCCCGGCTCCACGAAGCCGGCGAGGCAGGACCACATGTTTGGCACGAAGCGCGGGCTGCGGCCCAGCACGCAACGGTCGCCGTCGACCGCCAGCATGATGGCGACCGGGTCGGTGCGCGGGAAGTGCTCGGCCTTGCATTGCGGGCAATCGCGGCGCCAGCCGCCGTGCACCGGTTTGGTGGCTGCGCCGCAGTTCGGGCAAAACCGGTGGCGCGCGTGCCAATGCAGCACTGCTTTGCCTTCGGCGATCGGCGGCAGGTGATCGGGCTCGACCAGCCCCTGCACGGCGATCGAGCGCAAATCCGTGACCAGAAAATCCGCGCGCTCTTTCAACGCGGCCGCGGCCTGCGGCTCGATGCCGAAGCCGAAACGTGGCGCGCCGTCGAGGAGCCCGAGAAAAATCATTTCGGTCGCTGACCCGAATGCACGCGCCTCTGTGAACGTGAACAGCGGCTCGTTCGCGCCGGCGGCCTTCTTCATCACGATCAGATCGCCGCCGATGACATAGGCGCCGGCGCGCGGGTCCGCCGCGCGCTTCGCAACCGCCGCTTCATCCGGCCGCAACTCGGCCGCCCGCTCGATGCGGCTTTCGGTGTAACCAAGGCGTGGTTTGGGGCCGAGATCGGGGTGAGGGGACATTCGGGTCAAGCTGGCACAAGGTGGCGCTTGAAGAAAGGCACGGCAGCTAATTGGTGACAAGATAAATTCACATAATTGTTTGATTTTTCGACGGAATTTGTTGAATCCCGCGACCCTATTCCATGGCGCTATTTGACGTTTTTCCGGACACAACTAAAAAAGTGCCCGGGGCGAAGCGCTCTATCATTGGAATGTCTGACGTGCGGCGGAAGTGGCCTGTAGTCGTCCTTACAGTATTGTTGGCCGCCGCTCTTGATTTCTTTCCGGCGCCCGCCGGTGCGCAAACCTTCACGGCGATCAATCTCATCCCCGGCTACACGCACATGGGGAGCAGTGCGCCCAAGGTGAGCGCCGACGGCACTGTCGTGGTCGGCAGTCAGTGCTGCAACGGCGAAGGCGGCTCGGTCGGATTTCGTCTCACTTACAATCCGACAACGCATAAGGCGAGCGCGCCAGCGGCGCTCTCGCACGCGGGCCTAGTCGACGTCCCTAATCATCTCAGTTGGAGTTGGGCGAGCGGCGTCAGCGATCCGCGCGCTGGCACGGCGGTGATCGTCGGCAACGGCTCAATTCCTCAGCCGCCGTTCCCGGGCAATCAGACCAACGAGGCGGTGCGCTGGCCCAATCCGAACCTCATGACCGGTCTCGGCTTTCTGCCTCACGCCGGCGACGTTGGCCCGATGAGCAGCGCCAAGGGCGTGAACGCCGGCGTGAAAGGAAAAGTTGCGGGTGGCACGGTCGTCGTCGGTTCGAGCGATTCGAACGTTCACGGCAGTCTAACCACGCAAGCATTCCGCTGGACGGCACAAACCGGACCGGTCGCAATCGGCATTCTACCGGGCGACATCGGAAGCTCCGCCTACGCGACGAACGCTGACGGCACGGTGGCCGTCGGCGGTAGCTGCACCCAGCCGCTGCCGATCGGGCCATGCCAGCCGTTTCGTTGGACTAAGCAGACCGGAATTGTCGGCCTCGGGTTCATCCCCGGATATCTCCTCGCAGGCGCGAATGACGTGAATGCCAATGGCTCTGTCATCGTCGGGCAGGCGTGCAATGTCACCAACGTGCAGACATGCCAAGCCTTCCGTTGGACTGCGGCGACAAAAATGGTCAAACTTGGTTCTGGCGTTGCCTACGCGACCGATGCGGCGGGCGACATCGTCGTCGGCTCGATCATGGATGGCCAGGCGCACGAAATCGACGCCTTCATCTGGACGGTCACAGGCTTCCAGTCACTCACCACGATCCTCAAGGCGCATGGCGTCAAGCTGACCGGCTGGACCCTAACGGCCGCGACCGGCATTTCCGCCGACGGCAAGGTCATCGTCGGCAACGGCACGTTCGGCGGGCAGACGCGAAACTGGATCGTCTATCTCGACTCGGCCAAGCCGGCAAAGCGCACCATCGTTGTCAGCGCGTCGCCCGCTTCCGTCGGGACGGTAGCCGGTGGCGGCACGTTTCCCATCGGTAGCGTCCGCGCCGTCACTGCAGCGCCCAAGCTCGGCTATGTATTCGTCAACTGGACGGAGCACGCGAGGGTCGTCAGCGCGGCCGCGCGCTATCAATTCGCGCTCAACACCAACCGCGATCTGGTCGCGCACTTCGTTTCGCGCAGCTATGCGGTCACGGTCGCCGCTTCGCCCACCACCGGCGGCAGCGTGAGCGGACAGGGCAACTATCCCGCCGGCATCACGGCGGCGATCACGGCGACGCCGAAGGCCGGCTACTCGTTCCTGAACTGGACCGAGGGCGGCACCGTGGTGAGCGCCGCCGCGAAATACACTTTCACGGTCAACGCCGCGCACGCCTTCGTCGCGCATTTCGCCAAGAACGCCACGATCACCGTCACGCCGGCGCCGGTCGCTGGCGGCACGGTCGCGGGCGGCGGCACCGTTGCGACCGGAACGCAGCATGCGGTCACCGCGACGCCCAAGGGCGGCTACATGTTCCTGAACTGGACGGAAGGTGGCGCGGTCGTGAGCACCGCCGCGCACTACGTGTTCATGGTCGCCGGCAATCGCGCGCTCGTCGCGCATTTCGTTCGGCTCTTCAATATCGCGGCGAGCGCCGCGCCTGCGAATGGCGGAACAGTTACCGGCACGGGGACCTATGTGTCCGGCAGCTCGCAAACAGTCACTGCCACGCCTGCCAACGGCTATCTTTTTGTAAACTGGACAGAAGGCGGCACTGTGGTCAGCAGCAACTCGAGTTACACCTTTACGCTGACCGGCAACCGCAACTTGGTTGCCAATTTCGCCCAGGCGTTCACGGTGACCATAACCGTTTCGCCGGCCGGGTCGGGCACGGTGACTGGTGACGGGTCGTATGCAGCGAATTCCACGGCCACTGTCACCGCGACCCCTGGGAGTGCGTATCATTTCGTTGCGTGGGGCGAAGGCGGCACTGCCAGGAATCAGATTGTAAACAGGGACGCGACTTATCAATTTACGGTCACGTCAAACCATCATTTATATGCGATCTTCGGCTGCACGGGAATTTGCCCGACCGACACAGCTAAGTGATGCGTAGCGCCTCGCGCAACGTGCCGACAAGCTTCTCGCGCGGGCTTGCATCGTAACTTTTCCGCGCCGCTTTTCCCCACACCGGATTGGGCCACGCCGCGTCGCTGTGGAAGCGCGCGATGACGTGCACATGCAACTGCGGCACCTGATTGCCGAGCGCGGCGACGTTGAGCTTGTCGCATTTTGTGATGCGCTTGAGCGCATGCGCGGCATCGCTCACCTCGCGCAGCAATTGCGCCTGGCCGCCGTCATCGAGGTCGATGATCTCGACCAGCGCCGGCAGCCGCGGCACCAGAATCAGCCAGGGATAGTTGGCGTCGTCGTTCAAAAGCACGCGCGTGAGCGCCAGGTCGCCGACGGGAACGGTGTCGGCGGCGAGTTGCGGGTGCAGCGACCAATCCTTGTGAGTGTATGAAACCATTGAACAATTCCGCCCGATTCTTTCGGAGGAAAGCGGGCAGAGCCGCGCCCCGCCAGCTTGCTTTCTCCCCCCGATGGCCCGATATAGGACCGGGAGGTTGGCGGTGGACGAGCCACTCGCCAACCGGGTCAGGTCCGGAAGGAAGCAGCCCTAACGAGCACGGATCGGGTCGCTCGTCAGCCTCCCACCCATTATCTTTATACGAAATCGGGGACCACGCGCGTTGGTGGAAGCGGATGGCACGGATGAGCGACGCCGCAAAACCAGCGCCTGAGAAGGGCCTCGATCTGGCTGCCCCCGCCGAACCGGCCGCCGGCTATCGCGTGCTGGCCCGCAAATACCGCCCCGCCAGTTTCGACGACCTGATCGGCCAGGACGCCATGGTGCGCACGATCTCGAATGCGTTCGAGTCGGGCCGTATCCCGCAGGCCTGGATCCTCACCGGCGTGCGCGGCGTCGGCAAGACGACGACCGCGCGCATTCTCGCCCGCGCGCTCAATTACGAATTGCCGGACGGCTCGGTGAAAGGGCCGACGATCAACATGCCGGTCATGGGCGTGCACGATCAGGCCATCATGGAAAGCCGCCATCCCGACGTTCTGGAGATGGACGCCGCCTCGCACAATGGCATCGACGATATACGGCAGATCAACGACGCCATCCGCTACGCGCCGATGAGCGCGCGCTACAAGGTCTACATTCTCGACGAAGTGCACATGCTATCGACGCCGGCATTCAATGCGCTGCTCAAGACGTTGGAAGAGCCGCCGCCTCACGCCAAGTTTATTTTTGCGACGACTCAAATCCGGGATGTTCCAATAACAGTACTCTCGCGCTGCCAGCGTTTCGATCTGCGGCGCGTCGATGCCTCGCTGCTGGTGAAGCATCTCGAAAACATCGCCGCGCAGGAAAAGATCGAGGTCGAGCCCGGTGCGCTGGCGCTGATCGCGCGCGCGGCGGAAGGCTCGGTGCGCGACAGTCTCTCGCTGCTCGATCAGGCGATTGCGCATGCTGCCGGGAAGGTGGCGGCCGAGGACGTGCGGCAGATGCTCGGCCTGGCCGACCGCGTGCGCATCGTCGATCTGTTCGAGGCGCTGATGAAGGGCGACGCCGCCGCCGCGCTCAAGGAGCTGCGCGAGCAATACGACATCGGCGCCGATCCGGTGGTGGTGCTCGGCGATCTCGCCGAATTCACGCATTTCGTGACGCGGGTGAAAGTGGTGCCGTCGGTGGCCGACGACGTGTCGTTGTCGGAAGCCGAGCGCACGCGCGGGCGCGCCTTCGCCACGCAACTTTCCATGCGCGTGCTGTCGCGCACCTGGCAAATGCTGCTCAAGGGCCTGAGCGAGGTCGAGACGGCCGGCCGCCCGGTTGC
>JBAUHH010000390.1:0-7598 GCA_049680165.1 Pseudolabrys sp. | reverse complement strand
CCGTGGTCGTGCGCTGGCTCGGCCTCGCGCATCTCGGCAGCAAAGAGCGGGCGGATGAACTACAGGCCGAGATCGAAGCGCGGCAGGCGGCGCTGGAGGACGTAAAAAAACGGCTGGAGACGTTCATCGACGGGCACGAATTGCCCGACGAGGTGATCGAGCTCTTGCGGACGCGAAACGAAAGCCGCAGGCAAATCCTGCCCAAGGACATGAAGGACGCGCTGGAGCACATGCGCCAGAGCGCCGCGGTCAAGAAAGAGCTGATCGATGCCGAGCGCGATTTCATCTTTCAGTTGCTGCGCGACGGCAAGATCACCGACGAGGCGCGCCGCCGCATCGAATACGAGCTGGACCTGGAAGAAGCCGGCGTCGCCAACCGCGGCCACGACGGCGGCGGGTGGATGTGAGCCGCTAGCGGCCGCTGACCGCTTGCAGATTTTGCCACACCGGCGCCTGCCGCCATGCGATCGCTGAAAACTGCGCATCCCAGATTGCGACGCCCACCACCTGTTTCGGCAGCGTGAACCACGCGGTCTGGTCGGCGGCGGAATTGCCCTGCCAGACCGAAACGTCAGATGGCAAGCCGATCATCAGCTTGCGGGCGAACTTCCCGGCAGCCGTTCTCTGCCGGGCGTAAGATTGCCAACCCGATGCATTGCGTCCGAGATCGCCGTAACCCATCGAGGTGATGCCGTCGAGATAGGGAAACAGCGCGGTCCACCAGAGCCAATTGGGCGCGTTGTACTGGTTCGGAAAGCTGTCGACCGTCAGATGCTCGCCCGGCATCTGCATGCGCAACGCTTTGATAAATGCGACGTAAGCCCGTTTGTCCTTGTTGAGTTGAATGTCGGGGATATCGGTGTCGTCGCCTTCGAAATCGATGTCGATGCCGTCGAGGCCGAGCCGCGTCATTTCGGCAACCAGCGCGGCGACGAATGCCGCACGGTGCGTGGCGAATGCCGACTTTGCCCAGGCCCAATCCCACTTCTGCGTGGTCTCATCAAAATTATAGACGCACAGCACGACCTTGATGCCGTGGTTGTGGCCCCACCTGATGATTTCCCTGACCAGCGCGTCACTGATCGGACCGTATGCGGTGGCGCGGGTGACACCGCCCAACGAAGTTGGGTGCCAGAATTGCAGCGCGATGTGCGTGAGCGCCTTGCTTGGTCCACTCACGCCGTAGAGCGCGTCTAGCCGCCTGCGTGAGATGCCGATGGCGTATGGCGGAATCCAGGTCATCACCATGCGCGGCGTCGCCGCGGCGGGAGCTGCGTCCGCCGGCGATTGCGCCGACGCCGGTGCTGCCGCAAGCGCAAGTGCGCAGATGAAGAAAACCAGCCCCGGAATTTTCATCTGCCTCGCCGTTTTCCAGTTCGCCGAACCATTTGGTTCGCACATCGGCTTTGTCAAACAATTAAAGCGCAACCGATCGCGCGTTCACCGGCAATTGCTGCACTGCATTTGCTGCGCCGCCAAACGCGAGGAACTTCGGTCACCATCGCGTGATGGCAGCGCAGGCTGAAACGTCGTCCTCCGTTGTTTGCTCAAGAGGGCGACGAGCTATGGAGGATAACATGCGCACAAAAATAACGCTTATCGCGATGGTCGCGGCTGCTTTGGCGATTCCGGGCACCGCACTGGCGCAACGACACGGTGGCGGCGGTGGTGGCGGCCACGGCGGCGGTCATGCCGCCATGAGTGGCGGAGGCGGTCACGGCGGCGGAGGCGCCCGCTTCAGCGGCGGCGGTACCCACTTCAGCAGCGGCGCCCGCTTCAGCGGCGGAACGCATGTCAGCCGCGGCGCCCGGTTCAGCTCAAGCCGACGGTCGTTCAGCGGTGGCTCGCGCTTCGCCAGCGGCGGCAGCCGATTCGATCACCACCACTTCCATCACCGGCATTTCTTCGGCGGCCCGTTCTTCGCGAGCGGAATCTACTATAGCGGAGGCTACTATGGAGATTCGTGCTGGCGCTGGCACTGGACGCCGGTGGGTTACCGCCGGACCTGGGTGTGCGATTACAACCCGTATTACTGATGGCTGATTACTGATGGCTGACGGACCCGCGCGGGAAGGAAGCGGCTACTCAGCCGCTGTCCTTCTCGCCGCGTCCTGGCCGAAGCGACGCTCGATGTAATCGGTCACCATCTGCTTGAAGTCGGCAGTGAGGTTCGCGCCGCGCAAGGTGGCAGCTTTCTTGCCGTCGATGAACACGGGCGCGGTCGGCTGCTCGCCGGTGCCGGGCAGCGAGATGCCGATGTCGGCGTGCTTGCTCTCGCCCGGGCCGTTGACGATGCAGCCCATCACCGCGACGTTGAGCGTCTCGACACCAGGATAGCGCGTCTTCCATTCCGGCATCGACGTGCGGATGAAATTCTGGATATCGGACGCGAGCTCCTGGAACGTCGTCGACGTCGTGCGTCCGCAGCCGGGGCACGCCGCCACCAGCGGCACGAAGGTGCGCAGGCCCATGGTCTGCAACAATTCCTGCGCAACCTGCACTTCGAGCGTGCGGTCGCCGTTCGGCTCAGGCGTGAGCGAAATGCGGATGGTGTCGCCGATGCCCTGTTGCAGCAGCACGCCGAGCGCGGCGCTCGATGCGACGATGCCCTTCGAGCCCATGCCGGCTTCGGTGAGGCCAAGATGCAGCGCATAATCAGAGCGGCGCGCCAGTTCGCGATAGACCGCGATCAGGTCCTGCACCGCCGACACTTTCGCCGACAGGATGATGCGATTGCGCGGCAAGCCGATTTCTTCCGCGCGCGCGGCGGACGTCAGCGCCGATTGCACCATCGCCTCGTGCGTCACCTCACGCGCGCTTTTCGGCTGCGGCGCGTTGTTGTTCTCGTCCATCAGCTTGGTGAGCAGTTCCTGATCGAGCGAGCCCCAGTTGACGCCGATGCGGACGGGCTTGCCGTATTTGATCGCCATTTCGACGATCTGGGTGAATTGCGGATCGCGCTTGTTCTTGAACCCGACGTTGCCGGGATTGATGCGGTATTTGTCGAGCGCCTCGGCGCAAGCCGGATGCTCGGCGAGCAGCTTGTGCCCGATATAATGGAAGTCGCCGACCAGCGGCACATTCACGCCGAGCTTGCCGAGCTTGTCCTTGATGTGCGGCACGGCGGCCGCCGCCTCGTCGCGATCGACCGTGATGCGCACCAGTTCCGAGCCGGCGCGCGCCAGCGCCGCCACCTGCCGTGCGGTGCCTTCCGCATCGGCCGTGTCGGTATTGGTCATCGACTGCACGACAATGGGCGCGCCGCCGCCGACGGCGACGCCGCCAACGTCGACAGTCACGGATTCACGGCGTTCCTGCGTGCTTATGCTCATGCGGTAATGCCGGACAAACGGGCTTCCTGACCGATAAGTTCCCTATAATAGTACGTCAGCGGGCCCGGTTTACCAGCGCCAGCCCCCCCGCCACCAGCGCCACGGCGCCGGCAAAAGCGGGCGTCAGCGGCTCGTTCAGCACCAGATGGCCGGCGGCCACCCCGAATAATGGCGTCAGGAATGTGAAGGCTGAAAGACGGCTCGCCGAATAGCGCGCGATAAAGGCGAACCAGATGACGAAGGTAATGCAGACCACCCAGAACGTCTGGTAGGCGAGCGAGCCGAGCGCGAGCGCCGAGGGAATGTGCGTGAGGCGCTCACCGAATATAAGCGCGGCAACGACCATCATCGGCGCCGAGACCACGAGCTGATAGAGCAGCACTTTCTCCGCCGATACCCGGTTGAGCGAGCTCGCCTTCACGATGAGCGTGGTGGCAGCCCAGAAAATCGCAGCGCCGACCATCATCGCATCGCCGACGATCTGGCGCGGATCGAGTGCCGGCGTCGGCACGCCGAATGCGACCAGCATGCCGGCGAACGAGAGCGCGAGGCCGAGCCACTGAAAAAGGCTGAAGCGGTCGGCGGGCAGGAAAATGCGCGCGCCGATCACGACGATGAACGGCGCGAGATAGATGAACAGCACCGCGCGCGTCGCGGTCGTGTAGACGAGGCCCTGGTAGATCAGGATGAACTCGATGCCGAACGCAACGCCGGCAGCGAGTCCCGCGGCCAGTGTGCCGTCGCGAGCAAACAGCGGCTGGCCGCGCATCTTCGCCCAGCCCGCGACCAGCAGCGCCGCGACGACGGAGCGGATCGCCGCCTGCGTGAGTGGCGGAATGTCATGAATGGCAACCTTCACCGAGACCTGGTTGAAGCCCCAGGACAGGCACAACAGCACCACGACCGCCGCGGCAACCGCATCAAGCCGGCGTGTGATGTGAGCGGCGGGCGACGGCGCGATTGACATGTGGCGGGGATTTCCGGCGGTTTATTGAGCGTGCTCTTAGCCCGGCGAAGCGCGAAAGGCTATGCGACGGCAGACATAGCGTCTCTGCGCGCGCGGCGTACTCACTTCCCTCTCCCCTTGCGGGAGAGGGTGGCGAGTGCAGAGCGATAGCGAGCACGAGCCGGGTGAGGGGTTGGCGTCTTGATCTAAATCCCAACCCCTTACCTGCCTTCGCTCGGCTCCGCCTCCGCTCAGGCACCCTCTCCCACAAGGGGAGAGGGAAAGCGCGTTCGCCGCAACTCAACAGGACGATGGAAAGAAATCACACCGCGCGGCAATGCGCGCAGATGCCACTGATTTCGATCACCGGCGTTTTGGGCGTGAAGCCGGCGGCGCGCGAGGCGTTCTTCACGGTGTCGGCGATGGCGGCCGAGGCGGATTCGCCGACAGCACCGCAACGCTCGCAGATCATGAACACCACCGGATCGCCGCTCTCATGATTGTGCACGCAGGCGATGAAGGCGTTGCGGCTTTCGATGCGATGCACGAGCCCCTGCTCTCGCAGGAAGTCGAGGGCGCGATAGACCGTGATCGGCGCCGGGCGCGTGCCGTGCGTCGCAAGCCGGTCCATCAAATCGTATGCGCCGAGCGGCTGATGGCTGGCAAGCAACGCCTCCAGCACGCGGCGGCGGATCGGCGTCAGCCGTTCGCCGCGCGCGGCACACGCCGCTTCGGCGTGGCCGATGGCGTCGCTCGCGCAACGCTCATGGTCGTGATCGGGCGCGGGAAATGCCGCCCGCGAAGATGTTTTTCTGGCCACGCGAATATCAGCCTCTGGCGCAAGTGTAGCCGTTGCCGGTCAATCGCGAAAAGGTGAGCCGGCACAGCTTGATATATGTTGCGATGCAACAAAAATAAAGGCACGGTGGCGACCTCATCCCGGACCCCGTTTCATCGGCCTTTTCCGCCATCCAAGCTTTCATGAGGACGTTCCATGCTGAAGGGCAAATCCGCGCTCGTCACCGGTTCTACGTCGGGCATCGGCCTCGCCATCGCCCGTGCGCTGGCGCAGGACGGCGCCAACGTAATGATCAACGGCTTCGGCGATAAAGCCGACATCGAGAAAGAGCGCGCGAGCCTCGAAAAGGATTTCGGCGTCAAAGCGCGCTACTCGCCGGCCGATATGAGCAAGCCGGCGGAAATCGCCGACATGGTGCGCGCGACCGAGAAGGAATTCGGCGCACTTGACGTGCTGGTGAACAATGCCGGCATCCAGCATGTGGCGCCGATCGAGAAATTCCCGATCGAGAAATGGGACGCCATCATCGCCATCAATCTGTCGTCGTCGTTTCACACCATCCGCGCCGCCGTGCCCGGCATGAAACAGCGCAAGTGGGGCCGCATCGTCAATACCGCCTCGGCGCACGGGCTGGTCGCGAGCGCTGACAAGGTCGCTTACGTGGCGGCCAAGCACGGGCTCGTCGGGTTGACCAAGGTCGTCGCGATCGAGACCGCTAACGATGGCATCACCTGCAATGCCATTTGTCCGGGCTGGGTGCTGACGCCGCTGGTGAAGAAGCAGATCGAGGATCGCGCCAAGTCATCCGGCGGAAGCGTGAAGGACGAAGAGATCAAACTGCTGTCGGAAAAACAGCCGATGCACAAATTCACCACGCCGGAGAGCATCGGCGCGCTCACGGTGTTTCTCGCGAGCGACGCGGCGGCGACCATCACCGGCTCGGCCTATTCGATCGACGGCGGCTGGGTCGCACAGTGAATATTCTCTCGCGCGCCTTCGGCGGCGGCAAGCCGCCCGATCCCAACGCACCGAAACGCATCAATCTGGCGCTCCAGGGCGGCGGCGCGCTCGGCGCCTTCACCTGGGGGGTGCTCGACCACCTGCTCGAGGACGGACGGCTGGAGATCGAGGGAATTTCCGGCGCATCGGCCGGCGCCGTCAACGCCATCCTGTTGGCGGACGGGCTCGCACGCGGCGGGCCGGAGGAGGCGCGCAAGCGGCTTGCCGATTTCTGGCGCGCGGCGAGCCTCGGCGGCAATCTGCCGGACGTGCAGCGGCGCGCGGTCGACCGGCTGTTTTCGTTCTGGCCGATCGAGGACACGCCGGTGGGCCTGTGGATGCAGGCGATGACGCGGTATTTGTCGCCCTACGATTTCAACCCGCTCAATATCAATCCGCTGAAAGACCTGATCGAACGCTTCGTCGACTTCAACGCGGTGCGTGCGGCCAAGGACCTGCAACTGTTCGTGTCCGCCACCAACGTGAAGAGCGGTCAGTTGCATGTGTTCAAGCGCGAGGAGATGACCGCGGAGATGATCGTCGCGTCGGCCTGCCTGCCGCAGATGTTCCGCGCGGTCGAGATCGACGGCGAGCCCTATTGGGACGGCGGTTATGTCGGCAATCCCGCGCTCTATCCGCTGGTCGGCGGCACGGCGACCGAAAACCTGCTGCTGGTGCAGATCAATCCGCTCCAGCGCAAGCAGGTGCCGAAGACGCGCGACGAGATCATGGCGCGCATCAACGAGATTACGTTCAACTCGTCGCTGATGTCGGAATTGCGCGGCATCACGTTCGTCGGCCAGCTGATCGACGAGGGCAAGCTGCCGCGCGGCACCGAGGCCGGGCAATACCGGCGCATCAACGTGCACCGGATCGCGCTCACCGGCTCGACGCAGACGCTCGACGCCGCGAGCCGGCTCAACACCGACTACGATTTCTTCGAAATGCTGCGCAACAACGGCCGCCGCGCGGCGCGCAAATTTCTCGACGCGCATTTCGACGATATCGGCGTGCGCAGCACGCTCGATTTCGAGGCCGAGCCGCACCCCGAAAACGCGTGATAGGATCGCTCGCATGAGCGACCTCGTTGCCGAGATCGGCGCCACGCGGCTGGAAATTACCGTCGCCGACATCACCACGCTCGACGTCGACGCGATCGTGAACGCGGCCAACCGGTCGCTGCTCGGCGGCGGGGGCGTGGACGGCGCCATTCACCGCGCCGCCGGGCCGGAGCTGCTGGCGGAATGCCGTACGCTCAACGGCTGCGAGACCGGCAGCGCCAAGATCACCAAGGGCTACAGGCTGAAAGCGCGCCACGTCATCCACGCGGTCGGGCCGGTGTGGAGCGGCGGCGGCAAGGACGAAGACGAATTATTGGCCGGCTGCTACCGCACCGCGCTCGAACTCGCCTCGCAGAACCGCCTTGCTTCGATCGCTTTTCCCGCGATCTCGACCGGCGTCTATAGCTTTCCGCCGGACCGCGCGGCGCGCGTCGCTGTCGGCACCGTGGCGTCGGAAATTT
>JBAUHH010000389.1:0-1882 GCA_049680165.1 Pseudolabrys sp. | reverse complement strand
GGCGCGGACGCCGCGGCGGACGCCGCAACCGGCATGGCCGCAACGGCGATGCACCCTTCCCGTCCAACACGATGAGTGGCGGCGAGCAGGGCCCGCAAGATTATCAGGACGATTTCGATCGGCCGTCGCCACCGCCACGGGACGAAGCACCCACGCAGGAAAGCGCGCCGGCCTATTCGCCGCCTCCTCCGCGGCCTGAGACACCCGCTCCGGCGCCAACACCGGCGGCAGCAAGCGAGCCGCCGCGCCGCCGCTCGACCATCCGCGAGCCCGCGCCGTTCTCGAGCGGCGAAAGCTCAGCGCCGATGCCGTCGCCGACGCTTCCGCCGCCGCCGACGCCGGTGATCTCAAGCACCGGAGAAGGCGAAACGGCGCAGCCCAAGCGCGGCTGGTGGGGCAAGCGCCTGCTGGGTGACAAGGGTTAGCGCATGACTTCGGTCATGCGCCGCGCAAAATGAAATCCGCCTGGGTCGAGCGCGACGCGAGCGCAGCGGTCGATCATTATGGCGAGGCCGGCATAGCGCCCGACCTTGCGTTGCGCGTCTACACCACGCGCCTGCTCGGCCGCGATCCCAAGCTCGTCCTGCACGGCGGCGGCAACACCTCGCTGAAGACGCGCATGCGCGATGTGCTCGGCGAGGAGGTCGACGCGTTGTGCGTCAAAGGCTCCGGCTGGGACATGGCAACGATCGAGCCGGCCGGTATGCCGGCGGTGCGGCTCGCGCCGCTGCGCAAGCTACGCGCGCTCGACACGCTTTCCGACGAGGAGATGGCGCGCGCGCAACGCGCGCTGCTGATCGATCCGATGGCGCCACCGCCGTCCGTGGAAATGCTGCTGCATGCTTTCATGCCGGCGAAGTTCGTCGACCACACACACGCGACCGCCATACTGAGCCTGATCGACCAGCCGAACAGCGCCGATCTCGCCGCGGACGTTTACGGCGGACGGCTCGGTTTCGTGCCCTACCGGATGCCCGGATTTGGGCTCGCGAAAAAAGCGGCGGAGGTGTTCGAGCAAAATCCCAAAGTCGAGGGCCTGATTCTCGACAAGCACGGCCTCTTCACCTTCGGCGCCGACGCGCGCGAATCCTACGAGCGCATGATCGAGATGGTCACGCTCGCCGAGGAACGGCTCACCAAGAACCGCAAGTCGGTGTTTGCGGCGGCGGAATTTCCGCAGAACGTCGCACCTGTTGCAAAAGTTGCGCCGATCGTGCGCGGCGCGTGCAGCCTGCCCGACAAGAAGATCGAGGGCGCGTGGCACCGGCAGATCGCCGATTTCCGCGTCAGCGACGCCATCATGGCCTTCGTCAACGGCAAGGACGTGGCGCGCTACGCGCGGCAAGGCGTCATCACGCCCGACCACACCATCCGCACCAAGAACTGGCCGCTGATCCTGCCGCCGCCGGAAGCAGGCAAGCTCGACGAATTCAGGAAGGCCGCGCGCAGGCTGGCGGAGTCCTTCATCGACAGCTACCACGCCTATTTCGCCTATAACAATGCGCGCGTGAAAAACGTGAAGACGATGCTCGATCCCCTGCCCCGCGTCGTGCTGGTGCCGGGGCTCGGCCTGTTCGGATTGGGCGCGACCAAGAAAGACGCGGCAATCGCAGCCGACATCGCGGAAGCCTGGGTCGAGTGCATAACGGCTGCGGAAGCGATCGGCACGTTCAAGTCGATTTCGGAAGCCGACATGTTCGACTGCGAATACTGGCCGCTGGAATTGTTCAAGCTCGGCACGCCGAAAAATCTCCCGCTCGCGGGGCAAGTCGCCGTCATCACAGGCGGCGGCGGCGCCATCGGCGCGGCGGTCGCGCGGGCCTTTGCGGGCGCCGGCGCCGAAGTGGCGCTGCTCGACCTCGATGCCAGCGCGGCGATGGAC
>JBAUHH010000388.1:0-1725 GCA_049680165.1 Pseudolabrys sp. | reverse complement strand
GGACTGAAACCCGGCGACGTCATTACCGGCGTCGACCGCCTGCCGGTCGACGACCCGAACGCCTTCGACTATCGCTTCGCCACCAAACCGCTCGGTGGCAATGCGCAGTTCACGATTTTGCGCAATGGCAAGGAAACGACGGTGCCGGTCGCGTTGCAAGCCGCGCCGGAAACCCCGCGCGACGAGATCACCATCCGCAGCCGCTCGCCGTTCTCCGGCGCCAAGGTCGCCAATCTGTCGCCGGCGCTCGCCGACGAATTGCAGCTCGACACCACCACGCAGGGCGTGGTCGTGCTCGACGTCGACAACGGTTCCTACGCCAGCAATCTCGGGTTCCAGCGCGGCGACGTGATCGAGTCCGTCAACAACGAGAATATTGCCAAAACCCGCGACCTCGAGCGCCTCACCAGCGTGCCGAAACGCAGCTGGCGCATCGTCATCAAGCGCCGCGGGCAGACGATCACCGCGGTCTTCAACGAATGAGCCCGCGCGCCAAGCGGGGCGGACCGACACTGTTCGCGGCGGCGGGCCTCGACAAGGACGCGCCGCGCCCGCTCGCCGACAAGCTGCGCCCGACGCAACTCTCCGAAGTGGTGGGGCAAGACCATCTGCTCGGACCAGACGGCGCGCTCACCCGCATGCTGGCGACGCGTTCGCTCGGCTCGCTGGTGTTCTGGGGGCCGCCCGGCACCGGCAAGACCACGGTCGCGCGGCTTTTGGCGCAGGCTACCGACCTGCACTTCGAGCAGATTTCCGCGATCTTCACCGGCGTCGCCGACCTCAAGAAGGTGTTCGAGGACGCGCGCGTGCGCCGCGAGACCGGGCAGGGGACGCTGCTGTTTGTCGACGAGATTCACCGCTTCAACCGCGCGCAGCAGGATTCGTTTCTGCCGGTGATGGAAGACGGCACCATCGTGCTGGTCGGCGCCACCACCGAGAACCCGTCGTTCGAATTGAACGCGCCGCTTTTGTCGCGCGCGCGTGTGCTGGTGTTCAAATCGCTCGATCCGGACGCGATCGAGAAGCTGCTCACGCGCGCCGAGGAGATCGAGCACCGCAAGCTGCCGCTCGATGCCGACGCGCGCGAGGCGCTCAAGCGCATGGCCGACGGCGACGGCCGCGCCGCGCTGACTTTGGCGGAAGAAATCTGGCGCGCCGCGCGCAAGGACGAAGTCTTTTCGGCCGCGCAACTGACCGAGATCGTGCAGCGCCGCGCGCCGATCTACGACAAGGCGCAGGACGGCCATTACAATCTCATCAGCGCGCTGCATAAATCGGTGCGCGGCTCCGATCCGGACGCCGCGCTTTATTATCTCTGCCGCATGCTCGATGCCGGCGAGCCGCCGCTCTACATCGCGCGCCGCGTGATGCGCATGGCGGTGGAGGACATCGGGCTGGCCGATCCGCAGGCGCTGGTGATCGCCAACGCCGCGAAGGAGGCTTACGATTTCCTGGGCTCTCCTGAAGGCGAGCTGGCGATCGCGCAAGCGGTGATCTATGTCGCCACCGCGCCGAAATCGAACGCGGCCTACACCGCCTATGGCGCCGCCATGCGCGCGGCCCGGGATGCCGGTTCGCTGCTGCCGCCCAAGCACATTCTCAACGCGCCGACCAAGCTGATGAAGGAAGAGAATTATGGGCGCGGCTACGCCTACGACCACGACGCCGAGGAAGGCTTCTCCGGCCAGGATTATTTCCCCGACCAGTTAGGCCGCCAGCAATTCT
>JBAUHH010000387.1:0-2520 GCA_049680165.1 Pseudolabrys sp. | reverse complement strand
GCGGGCCGGCGCGCACGCGTCGGCTTCTGCTGCCGATGCATCTCACCGCCGTCAGCATGTGGGTGGAGTCGCTGCGGATCTTGCCGACATTGCCGCAAGAACGACGCGTCGCGTTCTGCAACGGGCTTGGTCTCGGCTACATGGGCACGGCGGTGGCCTTCGGATTTGCCGGCTACTACCTCGCGGCCGGGCTGCCGCCACTGCTCGCGGGTGCGCTGCTGTTTCTCACGCCGATGTCATTCCTGATGTCCACCGCGCGCAACAGTCGGCAGATGATCGACCGGCTCGCCTTTGTGCTGGGACTCATCATCGGCCCGGTGTTGACCGCCGCCAATGTCGGGCTGGATCTCATGTGGACGGGCATCGCCGGCGGCACCATCGCCTACGGCATCCATCGCCTGCGTGAGGCGCTGCGATGAACGCCACGCTGACCGATCTCTGGCCGTATCTGATGCTGCTGCTCGTCGGCGTTCTGCCGAACGAAGTGTGGCGCGTGCTCGGTCTGATGCTGGCGCGCGGCCTTAACGAAGACTCCGAGCTGGTGGTGTGGTCGCGCGCGGTGGCGACCGCGATCATCGCCGGCGTCATCGCCAAACTGATCCTGTTTTCGAGCGGAGCGCTGGTCACGATCCCGCTCATCGTGCGGGTCGCGGCCGCGGGCTGCGGTTTTCTGGGGTTTCTGGTGGCGCGGCGCTCGGTGTTCGTCGGCGTTCTGGTCGGCGAAATCGCGCTGCTCGTGGGCGGCTTCCTGTTCGCGTCCTGAAGCGCGCGATCAGCCGGCCTCGATGGCGGCGGCGAGCTTCTTGGCGTTCTCCGCCAGCACGTCTGGCTTTTCCTTCTCGCTCGCTGGAGGCTTCATCGCCACGCCGACTTTGCGCGGAATGACGTGGACGTGCAGGTGGAAGACCACTTGGCCGCCCGCGCTCTCGTTGAATTGCTGGATGGTGATGCCGTCGGCGCCGAACGCCTTCATCGCTGCCTTGGCGACTTTCTGCGCCGCGCGCATCACCGCGAGCAGGTCATCGGCCGAAACATCGAGCATGTTGCGCACCGGCGCCTTTGGCAGCACCAGCGTATGGCCGGGCGTGCGCGGCATGATGTCGAGAAAGGCGAAGACCTTGTCGTCTTCGTAGACCTTGTAGCTCGGCAACTCACCGCGCAGGATTTTGGCGAAGATATTGTTCGGGTCGTAACTGGGCATTATCGGTCCCCCCGGGACTCAACGCTGTTCGACCAAATCCTTGCGGAATGGCGCCGCCGCCGCAAGTTCCTCGCCGGCCGCTTCCACATAGGCGCGCTCGCGTTTCAGGTAGTCGGCAACCGCCCGGCGCAGCGCGGGATTGGCGATGAAATGCGCCGAGTAGGTGGTGCTCGGCAAGTATCCGCGCGCCAACTTGTGCTCGCCCTGGGCACCGGCCTCGACCCGCTTCAGGCCGTGCTGGATCGCGTAATCGATAGCCTGATAGTAGCAGATTTCGAAATGCAGGAACGGGTGGTGCTCGAGCGAGCCCCAGTTCCGCCCGTAGATGGTGTCGGCGCCAAGGAAGTTGATCGCGCCGGCGATCCAGCGCCCGGCGCGCTTGGCCATGACCAGCAGGATGCGATCGCCCATTGCCTGGCCGACCAGCGAGAAGAACTCACGGGTGAGGTAGGGCCGGCCCCACTTGCGCGAGCCGGTCTCCATGTAAAAGGCGAAGAAAGCGTCCCATACGCTCTCGGTGAGATCGGAGCCGGTCAGCCAGTGCACGTCGATGCCGGGGGCGAGCGCGTCCTTGCGCTCGCGGCGGATGGTCTTGCGCTTGCGCGAGGAAAGCGCCGCAAGAAAATCCTCGAAACTGGCGTAGCCGTCATTCTCCCAATGGAACTGCTGGTCGGTGCGCTGGAGGAATCCACGGTCGCCGAGCAGCCGCCACTCCGGTTCGGTGAGGAAGGTGACGTGCGCCGACGACAGGTCGCTCGCGGTGGTGATTTCGGTAAGCGCCTCGGCGAGCGCGCCGCGCACGGCGCCGGCCAGCGGCGAGGGCCGCACCAGCAGGCGCGGGCCGGTGACCGGCGTGAATGGCACCGAGACCTGCAGCTTGGGATAATAGTCGCCGCCGGCGCGCTCGAACGCCTCTGCCCAGCCGTGATCAAAGACGTATTCGCCGCGCGAATGGGTTTTCACATAGCAGGGCGCGGCGCCGATCAGGGTGCCGTCGGCGGTTTCTGCGAGCAGGTGGCGGGGCCGCCAGCCGGTCCGATCGCCCACCGAAGCCGACTGCTCGAGGGATAGCAGGAAGCTGTGGGAGACGAATGGGTTATTGCCATATCCTCGTGTGGATAACTCTGTGGAAAAGTTACCCTCATGTGAATTGTTATCCTCAGGTGTTGCTTTAAGAGTCGCGCCTGAGCTCCTTGTTCTGTCAGCGAACGGGCGCACATCTGCGCAGGCGTCCCAGCCTGTGGATGGCACGTCGGCGATCGATTGGACGACGCGGATGCGGAGTTCGATTTCGGTCATCGAAGAGGGCTTTCTAGCCT
>JBAUHH010000386.1:0-1925 GCA_049680165.1 Pseudolabrys sp. | reverse complement strand
GGCGCGCGGCGGGCGCATCGCGCATCTCGACATCACCGTGGTGTGCGAGAGCCCGCGCATCGGCCCCCACCGCGACGCCATGCGCGCGCGCATCGCGCAACTCGCCGGCATCGACCTCGCGCGCGTGGCGGTAAAGGCAACCACGAGCGAGAAGCTTGGCTTCACCGGGCGCGGCGAAGGCATCGCTGCCTACGCCACCGCGACCGTGCGGCTGCCGTGGAGCGCGCCCAATGCTCGATGAGGATATCGTCGAAGCCGCAAAGCGCCTGCTCGACATCTGCAAGCGCAAGAACCTGCTGGTGGCGACCGCGGAATCCTGCACCGCCGGGCTAGTCGCCGGAACGCTGACCGAGGTCCCCGGCACATCGAGCATCCTCGACCGCGGCTACATCACCTATTCGAACGAGGCCAAGCACGAGATGCTCGGCGTTTCGCACGAAATCCTGAGCAAGTTCGGCGCGGTGAGCCGCGAGACCGCCGAAGCCATGGTGCGCGGCGTGCTCGGCAATTCGCGCGTCCATCTCGCCGTGTCGGTGACCGGCATCGCCGGACCGGACGGCGGCAGCGCAGAAAAGCCCGTCGGCCTCGTGCATTTCGCAACGGCGTCGCGTTCCGGCAAGCTAGCGCACGCCGAAAAGCGCTACGGCAATATCGGACGCGACAAGGTGCGCAAGGAGTCGGTGCTGCAAGCGTTCCGGATGCTGCATGACCTCGCCGAAGGCGAGCAGCCGAACCCGCCGCGCGAACAGGCCTAGCCGCAGGCCGCGCGCGCCTTTCGAGCGTTGCCGTGGCACGGCAGCGAGGGAAAGCTAGGCAGCCGGGATTCCCACTTTCGCAGCTTCCTCGCGGAATTGGCTGTCCTGCTCACCGTCGTCGTGCGGTTCGGCGGGTAGCTGCAACACCGTCGCGCGCTGGCCCCCACACAGCCGCGTCACCAGCACGACACGGCCGTCCGGAAACTCCAGTGCATCGTGGTGCGTGTCGGATCGGTTAACATTGATCTGACGGAAGCGGGCCACGCGTGCGGGTATCCTGCCAACGCCGAAAAACGTCAACAGTCGGCCCAGGCCGTAATCAATCTCGACGTCCCGATCGAACGCAAGTTCGGTGCCGGGACGCAGGCAAACGGCAACGTGAGGGTTTTGTACGTCGCCGAACCCTCGCGTTATTGAATGAAGAAACTGCCTGGACGCAAGTTCGTCGCCGGTTTTGGCGGGGCGGGTCGCGACGCCGACATGAAGGCTGTAATCGCACATCGAAGTGCTCCTCTCGAAATTTGTGGTGCTTGCGTTGTCGCCCGCGCGGAAGGCTCCCGCTGCGATGGGGCGAACTTATGTCGCGCCGAAATATTTTTTAGCGCGAGGTGCGGAACGCGGCGCGGGGTGGCGCGGTTACCAAAGAATCGCACGGCGCGAATTACGCGCGCTTGGCGTCATAGATTTCGTCGGCGCGCTCCTCGAACGCGGCGGCAAAGCGGCGGAACGCCGCGTCGAACATCGCGCCCATCAGCACGGCAAGCGTGCGGCTTCTGAACTCGTAGTCGATGAAGAACTCGACATCGCACGCGCCCTCGCCCGCCGGCACGAAGGTCCAGCGGTTCTCCATGCGCTTGAAGGGGCCGTTGAGATATTCCACCAGGATTTTCAGCTTCGGCTTGTCGAGCGTGACGCGGCTGGTGAAAGTCTGGTGGATCAATTTGTAGGCAACGGTCATGTCGGCGACCAGCACGCTGACGTTTTCGGTCTTCTGCTCGCGGCTTTTCACGCGCAGCGCGCCGCATAGCGGCACGAATTGCGGATATTTCTCGACGTCGGCGACGAGATCGAACATGTCGGCCGCGCTGTGGCGGACGCGGCGCTTCGTCGTGAACTGGGGCATTCTTCTTATCCCTCCCCTGCAAGGGGAGGGTCGATCCGAGCGAAGTG
>JBAUHH010000385.1:0-2412 GCA_049680165.1 Pseudolabrys sp. | reverse complement strand
TGCTCGAGCTCGGCGCCGACGACTACGTCGTCAAGCCGTTCGGCATGGCGGAGTTGCTGGCGCGTGTGCGCGTCGCGCTGCGCCGGCAGATGCGCGCGGCCAGCGGCGAGCCCACCGTCAAGGTCGGCCCGCTCACCATCGATCTCGCCGCGCGCGCGGTGATGCTCAACGAGCAGCGGCTGACCTTGACGCCGAAAGAATACCGCCTGCTGCAGGTGCTGGCGCAGCACGCCGGCAACGTCGTCACGCATCAACACCTGCTGAAGGAAGTCTGGGGCTCGATCCACATCAACGACACGCATTACCTGCGCATCTTCATGCGCAAGCTGCGGCAGAAGATCGAGCCGAAGCCGGATTCGCCGCGCATTCTCGTGACCGAGCTCGGCGTCGGTTACCGGCTGGCGCAGGCCGGCAACGAAGCCGAGACCGCGCCCTGGAGCAGCGTCTCCGCCGAGACCACCGCCGCCAAAACCGAGTAAGCGGGCGCGGTCCGGATCGGGCCGGTTTCTTGACAGGCCGGGCGTTTGCCCTTCATAAGCATGGCGCACGCGGACCTTCGGGTCCGCGCGGTTTTTTGACGGGCTTTAAGCCCTTAAAAACACTAGAAAAACCGACTGAAAGAAGCCGGTCCGGACCAGTCCGAGCACCGGAAACGAACACAAGGGAAGAACGATGTTCGCAGTCATTAGAGCCGGTGGCAAACAGTACCGGGTTGCCGCCGAAGACATCATCCGGATCGACCGTGTGAACGGTCAGCCCGGCGAGATCGTCGAATTCGGTGAAGTGCTGGTGCTGGGTGGCGACACCCCGCAGCTCGGCACGCCGACGATCGCAGGCGCCACCGTTGCCGGCGAGGTGCTCCAGCACACGCGCGGCGACAAGGTGATCGCCTTCAAGAAGCGCCGGCGCAAGAATTCGCGCCGCAAGCGCGGCTACCGCCACGAGTTCTCTGTGATCCGCATCACAGAAATTCTCACCGGCGGTGCTAAACCTTCCAAAGAGGCCAAGCCGAGGCCGAGGAAGGAGCCAAAGCCGAAAGCGGAAGGCGAAGCCGCCGAGGCCAAGCCAGCCAAAGCCAAGCCGAAGAAGCCGGCCGCAAAAAAGCCGGCAACGAAAGGCAAAAAGAAGTGAGATGATTCCTTCACGGAATCGGTGTATGTGACCGGCGACGAATTCGAGAGATCAGTATGGCGCACAAGAAAGCAGGCGGATCTTCACGTAACGGCCGCGATTCCGCGGGCCGCCGCCTTGGCTTGAAAAATTATGGCGGCGAGAGCGTGCTCGCCGGCAATATTCTTGCGCGTCAGCGCGGCACCAAATGGCACGCCGGCCGCAATGTCGGTGTCGGCAAGGATCACACCCTGTTCGCGCTTATCGATGGAAAGGTTCAGTTCGCTACGAAAACCAAAGGCCGCACCTACGTGTCTGTCGTACCGATGACGGAGGCAGCGGCCGAGTAAAAGGTAGACCAAATTCGAGGTCTGCCGGCATTCAGTCAAACCGGCAGGGCTCAGTGGCTCTGAGAAGGGGAGACGGGATGCCGCCTCCCCTTCTCGCGTTTTACAACCCTGGAGCCTGAGCCATGACCCTGCTGGAGCAAATACCAAGAGAGAGCTTCTTCGAAGGAAGTATTCCCGTCCTCGAGACGAAGCGGCTTGCTTTGCGCGCGCCGACGCTTGAGGACGTGAAAACGGTAGCGCTTCTCGCCAACGACAAGCGTATCGCCGAGAACACCGCGCGCATCCCGCACCCGTACACGATGGCCGATGCCGAGAGCTTCATCGGCGGCGCAAACCGCGCCGGCGGCGAAGTCGTATTCCTCGTCACGCTGGACAAGCACGTCATCGGCGCCTGCGGGATCACCACGCTCGAGGAGCAGCCCGAGCTCGGCTACTGGCTGGGCGTGCCCTATTGGGGCAAAGGCTACGCCACCGAGGCGATGCACGCCGTGATCGACTACGCCTTCACCGATCTCGACCACGAGTCGCTCAATGCCGGCGCGCGCGTCACCAATCCGGCTTCGCGCCGGGTGCTGGAGAAGTGCGGCTTCCAGTGGACCGGGGTCGGCCTCTACCGCATCCGCGCCATCAAGTCGTCCGCGCCGGTCGACCGCTTCCGGCTGGAGCGCGGCATCTGGTCGGCGATCAAGGGCTGGGGCCGCCTGAAAAAAGTGATGTGATGGAACGCAACCTCGTTTCGTCCGGCTCGCCGTTCGAACCGGCCATCGGCTTTTCACGCGCGGTCCGCGTAGGCCCGCATATCGCCGTCTCCGGGACAGCGCCGATTGCCGCGTCGGGCGGCACGGCCTGCCCCGGAGATCTTTATGGACAGACGAAACGCTGCCTCGAGATCATCGAGAAAGCCATCAACGACGCCGGCGGCAAGCGCGAGCACATCGTGCGCACGCGCATG
>JBAUHH010000384.1:0-8159 GCA_049680165.1 Pseudolabrys sp. | reverse complement strand
GTGTTCCCGATGCTGGTGCGCTTCTCGCTGCACATGCAGCAGCCGGGCAGCGCCAACGAAGCGACTATCGCGCTGATGCCGAAGGTCGGCGAATATCTTTCGCTGATGATGTCGCTGGTGCTCGCCTTCGGCGTGGCGTTCCAGTTGCCGGTGATCCTGACGCTGCTCGGGCGCATCGGGCTCATCACCTCGGCGCAGCTCAAGTCCAAGCGGCGTTATTTCGTGGTCGGCGCTTTCGTGCTGGCCGCGGTGCTGACCCCGCCGGACGTGCTGAGCCAGATGTCGCTCGCGGCGCCGCTGCTGCTGCTCTACGAGGGCTCGATCTGGTCGGTGCGCATGGTCGAGAAGAAGGCCAAGGCGGAGGCCGACGCAAAGGCGAAAGCCGCCGCTGCGCCGCCGGACGCCGGCCCCGGCGACGCCGCCGCCAACCCGGCGGAGTAGCCGGCGCTTCCGCGTGGAAATGAATTGCCGTTGTCATGCCCGGCCTTGTGCCGGGCATCCCGCTTAGGTAGGCAACGCCTTGCCCACATTATCGGGATGGCCGGGACAAGCCCGGCCATGACGGGCTAGAAGCGCCGCCATGTACGACATCAAATGGATTCGCGAGCATCCTGACGCCTTCGACCGCGGGCTGAAGCGGCGCGGACTTCCGGCGCAATCGAAAGCGCTGCTGGCGCTGGATGAGAAGCGCCGCGCGCTGATCACCAGGCTGGAGCAGGCGCAGGCGCGGCGCAACGCGGCCTCCAAGGAAATCGGCCAGGCCAAGGCGAAGAAGGACGAGGCCGCCGCGCAGAAGCTGATGGCGGAAGTCGCCGAATACAAAACCTCGATCCCGGCGATGGAGGCGGAGGAGAAGGAAGCCTCCGCCGCGCTCGAAAAAGAACTGGCGCAAATTCCCAACACGCCGCTCGACGACGTGCCGGACGGCGCGGACGCGAGCGGCAATGTCGAGCATCATGCCTTCGGTGCTAAACGCAATTATGCCTACACGCCGAAACAGCATTTCGAGCTGGGCGAAGCGCTCGGCCAGATGGATTTCGAGACGGCGGCAAAATTATCCGGCGCGCGCTTTGTGGTGTTGAAGGGCGGCCTCGCGCGCATGGAGCGCGCGCTCGGGCAATTCATGCTTGATGTGCAGACGGTTGATAACGGCTACACCGAAGTCACCCCGCCATTGATGGTGCGCGACGAGGTGATGTTCGGGACAGCACAGTTGCCGAAGTTTCGGGATGATCAATTTGCAACCTCCATTGCTGGCGACGAAATGGAGCGAGGGTACTTAAGCTGGAACTCGGCAACGAAGATTGCGGAAGGGCAGGGCTTCAATCACGAGTCTGACGAAAAACGATTCAAAGAAATTTGGAATCGTGAATATGACAGAGTAATTGAGACAGAGCGCCGCTGGCTTATCCCGACCGCCGAGGTGCCGCTGACCAATCTCGTTCGCGAATCCATCGTCGACGAAGACAAGTTGCCGATGCGCTTCACCGCCTGCACGCCGTGCTTCCGCGCGGAGGCTGGCGCGGCGGGCAAAGACACGCGCGGCATGATCCGCCAGCACCAGTTCACCAAGGTGGAGCTGGTGTCGATTACCACGCCGGCGCAATCGCCCGCCGAGCACGAGCGCATGCTCGCCTGCGCCGAAGAGGTGCTGAAAGGACTCGATCTGCATTATCGCGTCGTCACGCTCTGCACCGGCGACATGGGTTTCGCCGCGCAGAAGACCTATGACATCGAAGTCTGGCTGCCGGGTCAGAACGCCTACCGCGAAATCTCGTCCTGCTCGGTGTGCGGCGACTTCCAGGCGCGCCGCATGAACGCGCGCTACAAGGGCAAGGACGGCAAGGTCAAAGGCCCCGTCCATACGCTCAACGGCTCCGGCGTCGCGGTCGGGCGCGCGCTGATCGCCGTGATGGAGAATTATCAGCAGGCGGACGGCTCGATCGAGGTGCCGGCGGCGCTGCAGCCTTACATGGGCGGGATGAAGAAGATCGAGCGAATTGGATGAGCGCGCTAGCCACACAAATGACTGTCATCGCCGGGCTTGTCCCGGCGATCCCCCTTAGGAAGGCATTGTGCGTCCCTAAGCGAGATGGCCGGGACAAAAGGGCATTTACGCCCGTCTTCGACGGGCCATGCCCGGCCATGACAAGTAAGAGCAGCCGATGCGCATCCTGATCACCAACGACGACGGCATTCACGCAGCCGGGCTCGATGCTTGCGAAAAGATCGCCCGCACGCTGTCGGACGAGGTGTGGATCGTGGCGCCGGAGAGCGACCAGTCCGGCGTTTCCCATTCACTGTCGCTCAACGACCCGCTGCGGCTGCGCGAAGTCGGCGAGCGTCGTTTCGCGGTCAAGGGCACGCCCACCGACTGCGTCATCATGGGCGTGCGTCACGTCATGGAGGAGCCGCCCGACCTGGTGCTCTCCGGCGTCAATCGCGGGCGCAATTGCGCCGAGGACGTGACTTACTCGGGCACGGTCGCCGGCGCGATGGAAGGCACCGTGCTCGGGATCCCGTCGTTCTCGCTGTCGCAGGCGTTCTCCACGCTCAACAAGCACAAGCCTTATTGGGATACGGCGATCAAGTTCGCGCCTGATCTGATCCGGCGCGTGCTCGACGCCGGCATGCCGCGCGACGTGCTGGTCAACGTCAATTTTCCGGACTGCCCGCCGGATGAAGTGGCCGGCATCGCCGTCGCGCCGCAGGGCAAGCGCGATCAGGAGCTTCTGCGCATCGACGCGCGCAACGACGGGCGCGGCAATCCGTATTTCTGGATCGCGTTCGGCCGCGGCGGCATCGCCGGCGCCGCGGACGGCTGCGACCTGCACGCGCTCAACGAGAAGCGCATCGCGTTGACGCCGCTGCGCCTCGACATGACCGACGAGCCGTTCATGACGAAGCTCGCGGACGTTTTCGACTAGCGCGTGATCCCGAAAAAGCCTGCCCCGGACTTGATCCGGGGTGGAAACCGGTTTTCGGATAAGATCACGCGCGAACTGAAAAGGGGAGGCGCGTGGCGCGATCACAGGACCAGGACGGCGTCGGCCGCATGGAATTCCTGCTGACGCTGCGGCGGCGCGGGATCGCCGACAACGCGGTGCTGCGTGCGATGGAAGAAGTGCCGCGCGACGAGTTCGTCGCGCCGGATTACGCGGGCAACGCCTACGCCGATCAGGCGCTGCCGATCTCGTGCGGGCAGACCATCAGCCAGCCTTACGTCGTCGCCTACATGACCGAGCAGCTGGCGTTGCGTCCGCATCACCGCGTGCTCGAAGTCGGCACCGGCTCCGGCTATCAGGCGGCGGTGCTCTCGCGGCTCGCGCGCGAAGTGGTGAGCGTCGAGCGCTATCGCACGCTCGCGGACGTCGCGCGCAAGCGTCTGCACGCGCTCGGCTACGACAATGTCGAGGTGATCGCGGGCGACGGCCTTGCCGGCGCGCCGAGCCGCGCGCCCTTCGACCGCATCCTGGTCACCGCCGCCGCCGAGGCGGTTCCGCAGGCGCTGGTCGACCAGCTCGGCCCCGACGGGGTGATGGTGCTGCCGCTCGGGGCCCATGGCGGCGCGCAGAACATCGTGAAATTGACCCGGACGCCGACCGGCCTCGACCGCGAGAACCTGATTGCCGTGCGTTTTGTGCCGCTATTGCCGGGGCAGGCGCGCGAACTGTGACTTTTTTGCCTAGTTAGCCGGCCGACAATCAAACCTTAAAGCCTTGTTTACTGGCCGCGTGGTTATTTCAAACTCTCAGTATGTTGCGTACCAACGAGTAACCACATGTCGCGCCCCGATGTGCCGTTCCGACCGCGTCTTGATCCGCGCGTTTTCGCTCTTGCATTGATAGCGATCGGCACCGCCAGCTGCTCGGATTCGGCGCGCTTCGATACTCCTTATTCAAGTCCATTTTCAACCAGCCGCGCGAGCGCGCCGGAGACGACCGGCTCTATTTCCACGCGCCCCGCGGCGAGCAATCAGGTCGTATCGCAGCCGCTGCCGGCGCCGAGCCGTCCAGCGACGGTCGCCGCCACGGGCGTTGCCGGGGGCGCGGGCGGGCTTGGCGCTTATCGGCCCGCCGAACGCAGCGCCGACATCACGGGTTCTGTGAAGCCGCGTCACGAGCCGCCGCCGCAACCGTCCGGGCACTGGACCTGGGACGGCGGCACGCCGGTGACCGTGAAACACGGCGAGACCGTCGACTCTATCGCGCGCAAATTCGGCGTGCCGACTTCCGCGTTGATGCAGGCAAACAACATTTCGCGTGGCGCATCGCTCAAGCCGGGCCAGCGCCTTGTCATTCCGCGCTACACGGTCGCGAGCTTCGAAGCGCACGCCGCGGCAGCGCATCCGGAAATGATGAAGCCGGCTCCGCGCGCGACCGAGCACAAGCCGCCGAAGGTCGAGACGGTGGCGAGCGTGCCGGCGCAAACCGCGCGCATGGCAAAGCCTGAAGCGGTCGAGGCGGAAAGCCCGGTCAAGAGCGCGTCCGCCATGCCGTCGTTCCGCTGGCCGGTGCGCGGACGCATCATTTCCGCCTTCGGCGCCAAGCCGAACGGCCAGCAAAACGACGGCATCAACCTGGCGGTGCCGGAAGGCACGCCGATCAAGGCCGCCGAAGACGGCGTCGTCGCCTATGCCGGCAACGAGCTCAAGGGTTACGGCAACCTGGTGCTGATCCGTCATTCCAACGGATACGTGTCGGCCTATGCCAATGCCAGCGAACTGCTGGTCAAGCGCGGTGACAGCGTGAAGCGGGGCCAGACCATCGCGCATGCCGGGCAGACCGGCAACGTCTCGTCGCCGCAACTGCACTTCGAGATCCGCAAGGGCTCTGTGCCGGTTGATCCGGCGCAATTCCTCAGCAGCAATAACGGCTAGCTGAAAGCCCGCGCCGGCCGTTGCGGCCGGCGTTCAGTGCGACAGAATCTTCGACAGAAACTCGCGTGCGCGTGCCGACGACGGCGCGCGGAAGAATTGCTCGGCCGGCGCGTCTTCGACGATCTTGCCGTCATCCATGAACACGATGCGGTCGGCGACCTTGCGGGCGAACCCCATCTCGTGGGTCACCACCGCCATGGTCATGCCGTCATGGGCCAGCTCGACCATGACGTCGAGCACCTCGCTGATCATTTCCGGGTCGAGCGCCGAGGTCGGCTCGTCGAACAGCATCGCTTTCGGATCGAGCGCGAGTGCGCGGGCGATTGCGACGCGCTGCTGCTGGCCGCCGGAGAGGTCGGCCGGCATCGCGTCAGCCTTTTCGCGCAAGCCGACGCGTGCGAGCAAAGCCTGCGCGCGTTCATGCGCCTGCGCGCGCGAGCGGTGCAAAACGTGGATCTGCGCCAGCGCCACGTTGTCGCGCACCGACATATGCGGATAGAGCTCGAAATGCTGAAACACCATGCCGATCTGCGCGCGCAGTTTCGGCAGATCGGTGCCGCGGGCGCCAACCTCCGTGCCCTCGAACAGGATGCGCCCCGACTGATAGGGCTCGAGCCCGTTGATGCATTTGAGCAGCGTGCTCTTGCCCGAGCCGGACGGTCCGCAGATCACCACCACTTCGCCACGCGCGATTGACAGGCTGCAGGAATGCAGCACCGGCGTGCGGCCATAGGCCTTCGATACGTTTTCAACCACGATGACGGGTTGCTCGGGCACGTCAGGCCTTTACCGCGAAGCGGGCGTAAAGCAAACGGCCGATCACGGAGAGGCCGTAGCACAGCACGAGATAGGTCAAAGCGAGCGCCACGATGATGATGCCTGGGTGAAAGTCGCGCGCGTTCACCAGCAGCGCCGCGCCGGTCAATTCGGTGACGCCAATCACCGAGGCGACCGAGGTAAACTTGAACAGCCGCACATATTGATTGAACAGCGCCGGGATCACCCGGCGGATCGCCTGCGGCAGCACGATCAGCCGTACGACCTGCCAGCGCGTGAGCCCGGTCGCCAGCGCGGCCTGCACCATGCCGGCGCCGACCGAGCGCAGGCCCGAGCGGAAGTCTTCGGCGAGATAAGCGCCGATGAACAGGATGAAGCCGGACAGGGCGGCGTGATAGGCGTCGGTCTTGTACCCGAAAAGCGCCGGAAAGCCGAAATAGGTCATGAACAGAACGACCAGCAGCGGCGTGCCGCGGATAAACTCGATGTAGACGACGGCAAGCTGGCTCAGGAGCGGAATGCGCAAATACCGCAGCGTGCCGACGATCAACCCGAGGATCGTGCCGCCAATAATGGTCCACAGTGACAGCTCGACGGTGAGCAGAAGCCCGTGCAGCAGGAACGGCAGGTTCTTGACGATGACGTCAGGCATCGGACAGCCGTCCCGCCAGCGCATCCTCGCGCGCACCCGGAATGAGCAGCACGAGCTGACTCACCGCCGTGACCAGCACCAGATAGAGAATTGAGATGGTGATGTAGACCTCGAAGGTGCGGAACGTTTGCCCTTCGATCGCGCCCGCCTGATAGGTGAGTTCGGCGACCGCGATCACCGACGCGAGCGAGGAATCCTTGATCAGTTGCGAGAACAGGCTGGCGAGCGAGGGCGCCACGATCCGCAGCGCCTGCGGATAGATGACGTAGCGCAGCGTATCGAGCCGCGTGAGCCCGGTCGCCAGCGCCGCCATTGTCTGCCCGCGCGGCACGCTGCCGACGCCGGCGCGCACGATTTCCGCCACGTAGGCGCCGCTGTAGAGCGAAAGCCCGAGCACCGCGCAGGCGAAAGCGGGCAGCTTGAGGAACGCCAGCGCCATGTACCAGAAGTACATATGCACCAGCAGCGGGATGTTGCGCATGGTGTCGACGAAGACCGCGCTCCCCGCGCGCAGCTTGCGCGAAGTTGACGCGCCCATGCCGCCGACGATGAAGCCGATCACCAGCGCAGCAATGAGCGAGGCCGCCGACAGCGCGACCGTCATCAGGAAGCCGGAGACGATGAGATCGCGCGCCTGCCAGATCGGCCCGAAGTCGAAGCGGTAGTTCATCGGCTGCGCGCCGCGCCGCGATCCTTGCGCGATAGGCGCGTCCGCCTCATGGCCACATTTCGATCGGCACGTCCGGCTCTGCGTGGAACCATTTCTGGTAGAGCCTGGCGTATTCGCCGGATTTCCAGAGGTCCTGCAGCGTGGCGTTGATCTCGTCGCGCAGCGCGGAGTCGCCCTGCCGCACGCCGATGCCGAACGGCTCGACGCTGAAACGGTCGGGCAGGATCACGAAATTCGGATTGTCCTTGGCGAAGCCCTGCAGAATGTTGAGGCTGCCGGTGAGCGCGTCGACGCGCCCCTGCGCCAGCGCGAGCCAGGCGCTGTTGTAGTCCTTGAAGGCGACGACCTTGGCTTGCGGCGCGACCTTGGCGATGTTCTTTTCGAGCGTCGTGCCTTGCTGCACCGAGACCTGCTTGCCGGCAAGATCCTTGAGGCCGTGGATCTGGCTGTCTTTGTGCACGATCAGCGATTGCGCACCGGTGTAATAAGTGATGCTGAAATCGATGGTCTTGTCGCGCTCGCGCGTGTGCGTCATCGAGGCGGCGGAAAGATCGACATTGCCGCTGACCAGAAGCGGAATGCGGGTCGGCGAGGTGACTTTCACGAACTCGACAGGCACGCCGATATGGGCGGCGACCGCGCGCACGATGTCGAGATCGAAGCCGACCGGCTGGTTCTTGTCGTCGAGGAAACCGAACGGCGGCGTATCGAATTTGACGCCGGCGATGAGTTTTCCGCGCGCCTTGATCTGCGCGATCGTATCGGGCCCCTGCGCGGAGGCGGGCGCCGCCGCCAGCACGAGAAGCGCCGCGCAGGCCGCGAGCAGGCTCGTCCGCCGCGTGATGATCATGGCTGTACTCCTAAACACGTTCCTTGGCCGCCCCGATGCCGGCAGTTTCGATCCGGCCGAGCGCTTCATCAAGCTCGCGATCTGCAAGGCTGAGCGCAAGCCGCAAGTGCCCGGTGCCAGCCGGGCCGAACGATGAGCCGGGCTGCACCGCGAGATCGAATTCGTCGAGCCAGCGTCGTGCAATGGCTGCATCGTCGCCGGCGACGCGCAGAAAAAGATAGAAGGTCGCCTCCGACATCGGGCAGTCGATGCCGGGGACCTTCGACAGCCGCGTCGCCGCGCGTGTGAGCCGCGCGCGGAACATCTCCCGGTAGCGCGGCGCCAGTTCGTC
>JBAUHH010000383.1:0-14374 GCA_049680165.1 Pseudolabrys sp. | reverse complement strand
CCTCGACGATGAGCGGCCGGCCCGGTTTGCGTGGGCGGCTGTCGCTGCGTGGGCGGTAGTTCAGGCGGTAGCTCATCTCCTTGGCCCTCAGCGGCGCCCGGCAGTGGTCGCACACGACCGCCGGATTGAAATCCCGGCCGCACTCATTGTGTTTCAGGATCAGCGGCGGTTTGCCGCGCGCGAGCCAGTCGTCGCCCCAGCGCAACATGGCGATCAGCGGGCCGTAGAGGTCCTTGCCCTTTTCGGTCAGTGGATATTCGTAGCGCTCGGGCAGGTCCTGATATTTGCGGCGCACGAAAATGCCTTCTGCGACGAGCCGGTCGAGCCTGTCGGTGAGGATGTTGGGCGCGATGCCGAGCTTGGTTTGCAGGTCGTCGAAGCGCCGCACGCCGAAGAACGCTTCGCGGATCACCATGAAGCTCCAGCGGTCGCCGATCACCTTGAGTGTTTGCGAGACCGAGCTTGGGCGGCCGCGGTCGAGTACGCTCGTATCGGACGGGCGGCGATTGCGCTTGGCGTCGATCACCGGCGTGACGCCGGCGCCCGGCCCATCGCGATAGGTGACGGTCTTGACGCTGACTTCTTCCTTGCAATGCGAGCACGCCACCGTCGGCCGGCACACTTCGCCGCACAGATTGTGCACCAGGTAGATCGGTGGCTTGGCGGTTTTCTGCAACCATTTGTCGCCGAACGCGAGCAGCGCCATCATCACCGGATAAAGCTCGATGCCCATGCGGGTGAGGCGGTACTCGAAGCGTTTCGGGCGCTGCGAATACTGCACGCGCCGCAACAGCCCTTCAGCGGTGAGGTCGCGCAGCCGTTGCGTGAGGGTCGCGCGCGGAATTCCAAGCGCGGACTGAAACGTCTCGAAGCGGGTGGCGGCGAAATAGGTTTCGCGCAGCACGAGGAACGCCCAGGTGTCGCTCAGGATCGCGACCGTGCGGCCGACCGAGCAATTGCGCTCGCGAATGACACGCACCGGCTTCGCGCGCGTCCGCTTTGCGCTGCGTTGCGCCGGTGTCCGGCGCCGCAAACTCACGACCTGACCCATCGCTACCCCGAACGCCACGTGCGCGACGCCGTTGCGGCGCGCGCGGCTTCTTGACTTGGCGCCAGCCTACATAGTCTAATTATGAAAGTCATTAGCGACGAGGATGGTCCGGGTCTTTCCGCAGCCATGAAGCCAGCAGCGTTCGAGTACGTGGTTGCCGACAGCGTGGAGCGGGCCGTCGCCGCGCTGGCGGAAGGCCGCGGCGAGGCAAAAATTCTCGCCGGCGGGCAAAGCCTCGTGCCGATGCTCAATTTCCGGCTGCTGCGCCCGGCGATTTTGGTCGACATCAACCGCATTCCGGGGCTCGCGTTCATCGAGGACGCAGGCGATGTGGTCAAGATCGGCGCGCTCACGCGCCACCATCAACTCGAAACCTCGCCGGTGATCGCCAAATATTTTCTGGTGCTGTCCTGTGCGATGACACACGTCGCGCATCTGGCGATCCGCAACCGCGGCACCATCGGCGGCAGCCTGTCGCATGCCGATCCGGCGGCGGAGTTGCCGATGATGGCGATGTTGCTCGATGCGACGCTGCACGTCACCTCCAGCCAGGGCAAGCGCACGATCGACGCGCGCGATTTTTTCCGTGACGCGCTCACCGTCGATCTTGCTGACGACGAATTGTTGACCGAAATCCACCTGCCGAAGCTGCCGCCGCATACGGGCTGGGGCTTCGAGGAAGTCGCGCGCCGCGCCGGTGATTTCGCGCTCGCCGCGGTCGCCGCGACGATCACGGTGTCCGGCGCCGCCATCAAGGAAGCGCGCATCGCGCTCACCGGCGTCGGCCCGACCGCTCTGCGCGTGGAGGAAGCCGAAACGCTGCTGCGCGGCCAAAAGCTCGAGCCGAAGCTGACCGCGCGCGCGATCGAGGCCGTCCGCGCCGCGATTGCGCCGGAAACCGATCTGCACGCCTCGTCGGACTATCGCCGCCACCTCGCGGGCGTGCTGGCGGGCCGGGCGGTCGCTGCGGCGTGGCAACGCGCGTGCGCCGCATGAGCAAGCCGCGCGACATCAGTGTGACCGTCAACGGCGCAACCTACGAGCGCGCGGTCGAGCCGCGGCTGCTGCTTGCCGATTTCCTGCGCGGCACGCTCGGCCTGACCGGCACGCATGTCGGCTGCGAGCACGGCGTGTGCGGCGCCTGCACCGTTATGGTCGACGGCGACAGCGTGCGCGCGTGCCTGATGTTCGCCGTGCAGGCCGACGGCTGCAAAGTCGAGACGGTCGAGAGCCTCGGCAAGATCGGCAAGCTCAACGCGCTGCAGGAATCCTTCCACGCGCATCACGCTTTGCAATGCGGCTTTTGCACGCCCGGCATGCTGATGACCGCGACCGACCTGTTGAAAAAGTATCCGCTCGCTACCGACGACGACATCCGCGACGGCCTGTCCGGCAATCTTTGCCGCTGCACCGGCTACGAGCACATCGTGCAGGCGATCCGCGCGGTCAAAGCCGGAGCGGCGCGATGAAGATGCATCTGCTCTCCGGCGGCCGTTTGCGCATGCGCAAGAGTATCTATCTTCCGGACGCCGACCGCGGCGAGAGCATCGAGCTGCCGGTGTCGTGCGCGTTGCTGCGCCATCCGCAGGGCAACGTCCTGTTCGACACCGGCTGCCATCCCTCGGTGCCGGACGATCCGCAGGCACGCTGGGGCGGCCTTGCGAAAATCATGACGCCGCTCATGCCGCGCGGCGAAAACGTGGTGAGCGGACTCGCGGGCCTCGGCTTGCAATGCGACGACATCGACGTGGTCGTGTGCTCACATCTGCATCCCGACCACTGCGGCTGCAATACCTTCTTCAAGCGCGCGAACATCGTCGTTCACAAGAAGGAAATCGAGGCAGCGCGCGCGCCCGGCGCCGAGAACGCCGGCTACCTCGCCGCCGAATGGGAGCAATCGGCGCCGATCGACGCGCTCGACGGCGAGCGCGATCTGTTCGGCGACGGCCGCATCGTGCTCGTCCCGTTTCCCGGCCACACACCCGGCAGCATCGGCGCGCTGGTGGCGCTCGATCGCTGCGGCAAATTCCTGCTGGCGTCCGACACGGTCAGCCTGAAAGTTTCGATCGACCGCGACATCCTCCCGCGCAACATCTGGAACGCGGACGCGCTGGTTAAATCGCTCACCGAGATCAAGCGAATTCAGGCGCAAGGCGCGACCGTGCTGTGCGGCCACGACGATGCGCAATGGCAAACGCTGCGAAAGGGCGCGGACGCCTATGACTGACGCGCCCGAAATCCACGCCCGGCCGAAGATCGTCGGCGCCCGCATCAAGCGCACCGAGGACCCGCGCCTGCTCACCGGGCTCGGTAGCTACACCGACGACCGGCAGGCGGCGCGCGTGCTGCACGTCGCGTTCCGCCGCAGCGACCAGTCGCATGCGCGCATCCGCGCCATCGATTGCGACGCCGCGCGCGCCGCGCCTGGCATCGTTGCCGTATTCACTGCCGAGGATTTGGCCGATCTAGTGAAACCACTGGTCGCCACCTCGCGCATGGCGAATTACTACGCGACGCCGATTTTGCCGCTCGCGCGCGGCAGGGTCCGCTATGTCGGGGAGCCGGTGGTCGGCATCGTCGCCGAGAGCCGCTATCACGCCGAGGACGCGCTCGAATTGATCGCGATCGATTACGAGCCGCTGCCGGTCGTGATCGACGCCGAAAAAGCCGTGCAGCCGGACGCGCCGCTGCTGCATGAGGAAGCCGGCACCAATGTGCTGGTGAGCCGTGAGTTCAAGCGCGGCGACGTGAATACGGCGATCGAAGCCGCGCCGGTGCGCGTCAAGGGCCGCTTCCGCATGCACCGCAAGACGCCGGTGGCGATCGAGCCGCGCGCGTGCATGGCCGAATACGACGCCGGCCGCGACGCGCTCACGCTGCACAGCGCGACGCAGGTCCCCGGCATCGTGCGCGACGCGTTGGCACTGGCGCTCGACATGCCCGGCCACCAGATCCGCGTCGTCGCGCCGGATGTCGGCGGCGGCTTCGGCGGCAAGGGCTCGCTCTACCCGGAGGAGATTTTCGTCTGCGCTGTCGCGCGTGATCTTGCGCGCGCGGTCAAGTGGACCAGCGACCGCATGGAAGATCTGACCTGCAACAGCCAGGGCTTCGACGAGATCATCGATGCCGAGCTTGGCCTCGACAACGAGGGCCACACGCTCGCCTTGCGCGCGGATGTGATCGGCGACGTCGGCGCCTATTCGATCTATCCGTGGACGGCGGGCCTTGAGCCGGTTCAGGTCGTCAGCTTCATGCCCGGTCCGTACCGCATCCAGCATTATCGCGGGCGCGTGCGCGCGGTGGCGACCTCAAAGGCGCCGACCGGTCCCTACCGCGGCGTCGGCCGGCCCACCTCGACATTCGTCATGGAACGGCTGATGGACATGGCCGCGGTGAAGACCGGCATCGATGCGAAAGAAATCCGCCTGCGCAATCTCGTTGGCGCGGACGAGCTTCCCTACAAGGTCGCCTCCGGCATCGTGTGGGACAAATCCGGCTTCCAGGAATGTCTCAACGCCGCCTGCGGCGCGATCGGCTACGACGCGTTGCGCGCGAAACAGAAAGAAGCGCGCGCGAATGGCCGCTGGTTCGGCATCGGCATTGCGTCTTATGCCGAATTGACCGGCATCGGCTCGCGCATCTCGGTCGCGCCCGGCATGCCGATCAACACCGGCACCGAGACCGCGATCATCCGCATCGACTCGACTGGCGCGGTCACCGCCGCCTTCGGCGTCGCCTCGCACGGGCAGGGGCTGGAGACCACGCTGGCGCAGGTCGTCGCCGAGCATCTCGGCGCGCGTTTCGAGGACATCCGCATCGTGCAGGGCGACAGTGCCGCCGTTCCGGGCGGCACCGGCACCTATGCCAGCCGCAGCCTGGTGCTTGCCGGCGGCGCGGCCACTTTGGCCGCACGCGCGGTGCGCGAGAAGGTACTCAACGCCGCCTCGCATCTGCTGGAAGCCTCGGCTGCCGATCTCGTCGCGGAAGATGGAAAGGTTTCAGTCGCCGGCACCGACCGCTCCGTCACGTTCCGCGAGGTGGCGCGCGCGGTCTATTCCGAGATGGGGCGCCTGCCGCCGGATGCGCGCGACGAGCTTGCCGCGAGCAAGACCTACGATCCGGTGTTCGGCACCACGACCTCGGCGACGCACATCGCGACCGTCGAGATCGATCCGGAAACGTATGAGATCAAGGTCGATCGCTTCGCCGTCGCGGAAGATTGCGGCCGGCTGGTCAATCCGCTGATCGTGGACGGCCAGGTGCACGGCGGCGTGGCGCAAGGCATCGGTGCCGCGCTCTACGAGGAAGTTATCTACGACGATCAGGGCCAGATCAACACCGCGAGCCTGGTCGATTATCTGGTGCCGACGGCCTGCGAAATTCCGCCGATGCAGGTGGTGCATCTCGAAACGGAATCCCCGACCACGCTCGGCGGCTTCCGGGGCATGGGCGAAGGCGGCACCATCGGCTCGCCGGCCGCTGTCGCCAACGCCGTCACCGACGCGCTGTCACCGCTTGGAATTGAAATCAACGAGCTTCCCATAACGCCGGAGCGCCTGTTCCGTCTGGTCGAGGCGGCGCGGACGCAGGGCAAAACGTGAAAGAGCGAACATGGATCTGGGATTGAAAGGAAAAGTCGCCTTGGTGACCGGCGCGGCGCGCGGTGTCGGCCGCGAGATCGCGCTCAGCCTCGCCGCCGAAGGCGCCAATGTCGCGGTCAACTACCGCAATTCCGGCAAGGACGCCGACGCGCTGGTCTCGGAAATCGCGGCCAAGGGCGTGAAGGCGAAGGCCTACAAGGCCGACGTCGCCGACTTCGCCGCCGTGAAAACGATGGTCGACGAGGTCGTGAAGGATTTCGGCGGCCTCAACATTCTCATCAACAATGCCGGCCTCGCGCTGCGCCAGCGCTTCATGGAAACCAAGCCTGAGGACTGGCACCGGCAGATCGACGCCTGTCTCTACGGCGCAATCCATTGCTGTCACGCCGCCGCGCCGCATCTCGATGCCGCCAAAAACGGCCGCATCGTCAGCATGATCGGCGATTCCTCGCGCGTCGGGGAATCCGGCCTGGCTATCGTCGCCGCGGCACGTGCGGGCGTCGTCGCGCTGATGAAATCGCTGGCGCGTGAATTCGGCCGCTCCGGCACGACCGCGAACACCGTTTCGCTCGGCCTGGTGGAAACCGCGCACGACAAGGACTGGGTCGAAGCCAACCGCGAAAAATTGGTGAAGCTTTACCCGGTGCGGCGTCTCGGCTTGCCGGACGACATCGCGCCGATGGTGACGCTGCTTGCGTCGCCGCGCAGCGGCTGGATCACCGGACAGGTGATCAGCGTGAGCGGCGGGTTTAGTATGGTCTGACGGGGAAGTTACGATGCTGCGAACGGATCTGATTGCGCCCATTCCAGAATTGCTCAAGCGGCACGCCGCCGCACGCGGGAGCAAGGTCGCCTATCGCGACGCGCATACGTCGGTGACCTATGCCGAGTTGCTCGACCGCACCGCGCGGCTCGCCGGTCATCTTGCGGACAACGGGATCGCGGCGAACGATACCGTCGCGATCATGCTGCCGAATTCAGTGCAATGGATCGAAGCCTGCTTTGCGATCACGCGCGCGGGCGCTATCGGCGTGCCGATCAGCTACGACGCGACCGAAACCGAAATCGCCTACCGGCTGGCGGACGCGAACTGCAAGGCGGTGTTCACCACCGCCGAGCGCTGCGACCTGTTCGCCAAGCTGAAAGCGTCGGCGCCTAATCTGAAGACTCTGATCGTGACCGAGCGCGGCAAATGCGAAGCCGACGCGCTGCGCTATGCGAGGCTGGTGACGGTGCCGGCGAAATCCGCGCCGCGCGATCCGGCCTCGCTGCATGAGCCGGCCTACATTCTCTACACCTCGGGAACGACCGGCCGCGCCAAGGGCGTGCAACTCACCGTGCACGGCATGCTGTGGGTCAACGCCGCGTGCTGGGCGCCGATCACGGGCCTTTCGGACAAGGATACCGTGCTGTCGCCGCTGCCACTGTTTCATTCCTACGCGCTCAATCTCTCGGTGATGAGCGTCCTCGCGACCGGCGCGACCGAATACATCATGGAGAAATTCTCCACGAGTGAAGCGGTGCGCCTGCTCAAGAGCGGCGAGTTCACCTACTTCCCCGGCGTGCCGACGATGTTCCACTATTTGTTGCAGGCGACGCGCGCCGAAAAAGGCGTGAAGTTTCCGAACCTGCGGCTGTGCGCGTCGGCGGGCGCGATCATGCCGGCGACGCTCAACCGCGAATTCGAAAGCCATCTCGGCGTGCCGCTGCTCGACGGTTACGGCATCACCGAGACGTCCACGATGGTGACGATGAACTGGCCGACCGGTGGCCGCATCCTCGGCTCGTGCGGCCTGCCGGTGCCGGGGCTTGCGGTGCGCGTCGTCGATCCGGCCAGTGGCAAGGACTGCCAGCCGAACCAGGAAGGCGAACTGATCGTGCGCGGGCCCAACGTGATGCCCGGCTATCACAACAAGCCGGAGGAAACGCGCAACGCGCTGCGCGATGGCTGGTATCACACCGGCGATCTCGCCAAGTGTGACGAGAACGGCTTCCTCACCATTACCGGGCGGCTGAAGGAGCTGATCATCCGCGGCGGCCAGAACATCGCGCCGGCGGAGATCGAGGAAGTCGTGAACACCTTCGAGGCCGTGCTCGATTGCGCCGTGGTCGGCATGCCGCACGAGCATCTGGGCGAGGTTCCGGCGCTGTTCGTGGTGCCGCGCCCCGGCAAGACGGTCGAAAACGAGGCGCTGCTGGTCCATTGCCGGACGCACCTTTCGGCCTACAAGGTGCCGCATAGCGTGCAATTGATCGCCGAGATCCCTCGCACCGGCTCGGGCAAGATCATACGTTACAAGCTCAAGGAAACGATGAAGGCATGAGGGCGGGCAGGGAAGAGCGCGTTTGAAGGAGATGGTGTGATGCAGGACGTCGAGACGCTGTGGGCGGACTTCGCAACTCCCATCAAGACCGCGGACGATTACATCAATTCGCTGCGCGGCCGCCGCATGAACGTGTTCTTCATGGGCGAGCGCGTGCCCGAGCCGGTCGACCATCCCGTGATAAAGCCGTCGGTCAACGCCATGGCGGAAACTTTTCGCATTGCGAGCGAACGGCCGGGCTTCGCCACCGTGCATTCGGACATCAGCGACCGGCAGATCAACCGCTTTCTGCACGTGCCGGTCAGCCCCGCCGAGCTTGTCGCCAAGCATGAGATGCAGCGTGAGCTTGGACGGCGCACCGGCACCTGCTTCCAGCGCTGCGTCGGGCTCGATGCCATCGGCACCTGCCATTCGGTGACCTTCGACATCGATGCAAAAAATGGCACCGATTATCACAAGCGCTTCCTTGCGTTTTTGAAACGCGCGCAGGCGGCCAATGTTGTGATCGGCGGCGCCATGACCGATCCGAAAGGCGACCGCTCGAAAGCGCCGCACCAGCAGAAAGACACCGACCTCTTCCTGCATGTGACCAGGCGCGACGAAAAAGGCATCTACGTCTCGGGCGCCAAGATGCACCAGACCGGCGCGGTCAATTCGCACTGGCTGATCGTCATGCCGACCATGCGCATGACCGAGAAGGACCGCGACTGGTCGGTGGTCGGCGCGGTGCGCGTCGATGCGCCGGGCCTGACTTACGTCGTCGGTCGCCAAACCAACGACACGCGCATCATGGATGGCGGCGCGATGGACGCCGGCAACGCGCAGTTCGCGGGGCAGGAATCGCTGATCGTGTTCGAGGACGTGTTCGTGCCGCACGAGCACGTGTTCATGGACGGTGAATGGGAATATGCGACCTCATTGGTCGAGCGCTTCACCACCTATCACCGCTCGTCTTACGTCTGCAAAACCGGGTTGGGCGACGTGCTGATCGGCGCGGCCGCGTCCGCGGCCGAGCACAATGGCGTCGAAGCCGCCTCGCACATCAAGGACAAGCTCGTGGAGATGACGCATCTCAACGAGACCATCTATTCAAGCTGCATGGCGGGCGCGCACCAGTCGAAGCCGGTGGCGTCCGGCGCCTACATCAACGACGAGATGCTCTCGAACGTCGCCAAGCACAACGTCACGCGCTTTCCGTACGAGATTGCGCGGCTGGCGCAGGACATCGCCGGCGGACTGGTCGTCACCATGCCGTCGGAGAAGGATTTGCAGAACAACGAGGTCGGCCCGCTGATCCGCAAATTCCTGCAAGGGCGCGACGGTGTCGAGGTTACCGACCGCATGCGCATCCTGCGCCTGATCGAGAACATGACCATCGGCCGCAATGCGGTGGGCTATCTGACCGAGAGCCTGCACGGCGCCGGCTCGCCCCAGGCGCAGCGCATCCAGATCGCGCGCGGCATGAAGCTCGACGAGAAGAAGGCCCGAGCAAGACACCTCGCCGGCGTTGCTCAGCCTCATACGGGGTCGAAGTAGTGCACTTCTAAGAGCATGCAGCCGCCGTTCGATTTGAACGGCCCGTGATAGGCGCCCGGCGGCCGGCAGGCGTAAGTATTTGGCGGAAATGACTTTCCGCCGTTGCCCTGCGCGTCGTTGCCGACCGTCAGATCGCCCGACACCAGGAACACTTCCTCCCAGTATTCGTGCACAAACGGCACCGTGGTGAATACCCCCGGCGCAAATTTCAACAGTCGCGTACGCGAACCGCGCTTGCCCTTCTCGTCGAGCGCGCCCGACAGAATTTTCTGTTGAATCCCCGCAGGATAGCCGGGCGGCGTCTCCCAGCCGCTGTTCATGTCGAGGGTGTGGAATTCGTCGTGCTTCTTGTTCACGCCCATTTCGTCACCATCCGTGCAGGAAATTGACAATGTCGTCCGGCGCATCCGCTTCGACCCCGCCCAGCCGCCGGTATTGCCCGCCGAAGAACACCAGCGGATGTCCGCGCTTTCCCAGATTCTCGTGCAGTTCGACCACGCGGCCGACGAAAATCTCGTGGTCGCCGCCGTCATGCCGGCCGTACGCCTCGCATTCGAAGGCAATGACGGCGTTTGGCAAGAGCGGCATGCCGGTCTTGCCACCCAGCACCGTTTGCCCAATCCACTTCTCGCCCTTGGCGCGGGCGAACTTGTTCGACAGCTCTTCCTGCTCCTCGTTGAGCACGTTGATCGCGTAGCGCTCGGCCGTCTGCCAGGCGGCGAAACTATTGGCCTCGCGCCAGATGCTGAACAGGACAAGCGGCGGATCGAGCGAGAGCGAATTGAACGAACTAATGGTCATGCCGAGACGCTCGCCGCCGGGCGTCACGGCTGTGATAATGGTGACGCCGGTCGGAAACTGGCCGAGCGCGTCACGGAAGCGTCGATTGTCCAACACGGTTTCCGCCGGTGAAATTTGCTTGGCGATCATGTTACGAAGTGCTTCTCGCCAACTCAAGGAACAAGCCATGCTCGTCTTCGAGCGTCATTCAAAAGGCGGAACCGACCGCGCTGAGCTCGTGCCGGAAAGGCTGATCGTCGCGGGCTGGACCGGACGCGACGAGAAGGCGCTGCGTCATCACATCGAGGAGCTGGCGGCTATCGGCGTGCCGCGTCCGTCGTCGGTGCCGGTGTTCTACCGCATCAGCACGGCGAACCTGGCGCAGACCGCGCGGATCGAAGTGCTCGGGCCGGACACATCGGGCGAGGCGGAGCCGGTGGTTGTCGCGATGCAGGACGGTTTGTGGCTCGGGCTCGGCTCCGACCACACCGACCGCAAGGCGGAGACCATGGGCATTGCCCTGTCGAAGCAGCTTTGCGCCAAGCTCATCGGCAAGACGCTTTGGCGTCTTGACGAGGTCGCGGACCATTGGGATCAGTTGATCCTGCGCGCGCACGCGACCATCGACGGCAAGCGCGTGAAATATCAGGAAGGCGCGCTCGCGGCGATGCGCAGCCCATCTGATCTGATGACGCGCGCCGGGGGCGCGGCGAAATTTGGCGCCGGTACGATCATGTTCTGCGGCACGCTCGGCGCCATCGGCGGCATCCGCCCGGCGGCGCGCTTCGAGATGACGCTCGAGGATCCTGTGCTCGAGCGCAGCATGACTTATGCCTATGACATCGACGTTCTGCCGGTTGTCACGTGAGCAACGGGCGCGATTACTGGTTGCGCGTCGCAGCATTACAAATGATTCGAACTGGCTTATCGCCGGTTGCGGCGACCCTGAGACTTCATAGCTGACACTGTATAAAGTCGCGGCCGGTGCGTAGTGGAGAATTGAATGGCTAAGGCAGGTAAAGCGCGTCGGCCTTTCCGGTCGCAGCTCTGGTTCGACAACCCTGACAATCCCGGCATGACGGCGCTCTATCTTGAGCGCTACCTGAATTACGGGCTGACCAAGGATGAACTGACCTCGGGCAAGCCGGTCGTCGGCATCGCGCAGTCGGGCTCCGATCTCTCTCCGTGCAACCGGCATCATCTGCAATTGGCCGAGCGTGTGCGCGAGGGTATTCGCGCCGCCGGCGGCGTCGCGTTCGAATTCCCGACGCATCCGATGCAGGAAACCGGAAAGCGCCCGACCGCAGCGCTCGACCGCAACCTCGCGTATCTGAGCCTGGTCGAGGTGTTGTTCGGCTACCCGATCGACGGTGTCGTACTCACGACCGGCTGCGACAAGACCACGCCGGCCTGCATCATGGCGGCAGCGAGCGTGAACATTCCCGCCATCGTTCTCTCCGGCGGCCCGATGCTGAACGGCTGGTGGAAGGGCGAGCGCGCCGGCTCCGGCACCGTTGTCTGGCAGGCGCGCGCGGATCACGCGGCCGGAAAAATCGACTACCAGGAATTCATTGACATCGTCACGTCGTCGGCACCGTCAATCGGCCACTGCAACACCATGGGCACGGCCTCGACCATGAACGCGCTCGCCGAAGCGCTCGGCATGTCGCTGCCCGGCTGCGCCGCCATACCGGCGCCGTACCGAGAGCGCGCGCAGATCGCCTACGACACGGGCGTACGCGCGGTCGAGATCGTGCGCGAGGATCTCAAGCCGAGCGACATCCTCACGCGCAAGGCGTTCGAGAATGCGATCGTCGCCTGCTCGGCGATTGGCGGCTCGACCAATGCCCCGATCCACATCAACGCCATCGCGCGCCACATCGGCGTGAAACTGGCGATGGAAGACTGGGAAAAGATCGGATACGACGTGCCGTTGCTCGTGAACATGCAGCCGGCCGGCAAATATCTCGGTGAGGAATATTTCCGCGCCGGCGGTCTGCCCGCCGTGATGAACGAGCTGCTACGCGCAAAACGCATCCATGGCGATGCGCTCACCATAAACGGCAGAACCATGGGCGAAAACGTGCGCAAGGCGCAGGTGGCCGATGCCGACGTCATCAAGTCTTACCGGAAGCCGATGATGAAGGAAGCCGGCTTCCGCGTCCTCAGCGGTAACCTGTTCGATTCCGCGATCATGAAGACCAGCGTCATCTCGGAAGAGTTCCGCAAGCGCTACCTGTCCGATCCGAAAAATCCCGACGCCTTCGAAGGCCGCGCCGTGGTGTTCGAAGGGCCGGAGGATTACCACGCGCGCATCGAAAACCCATCGCTCAAGATAGACGAGCGCACTTTTCTCTTTATCCGCGGCGTCGGCCCGATCGGTTATCCGGGATCGGCCGAAGTGGTGAACATGCAGCCGCCTGCGGCGTTGTTGAAAAAGGGCATCAATGCGTTGCCTTGCATTGGCGACGGGCGGCAATCCGGAACCTCCGGCTCGCCGTCGATCCTCAACGCGTCGCCGGAAGCGGCGGCGAACGGCGGGCTCGCGCTGCTCAAGACCGGCGACCGTGTGCGCATCGATTTGAGAAAAGGCACAGTCAATATGCTGATCTCGAAAGCCGAGCTTGCCCGGCGAAAGGCCGCGTTCATGAAAAAAGGCGGCTTCCGGTACGCGCCGAGCCAGACCCCGTGGCAGGAGATTCAGCGCGCCATGGTCGATCAGCTCGCCGACGGCATGGTGCTCAAGCCGGCGGTGAAATATCAGCGCATCGCGCAGAAGAGCATTCCGAGAGACAATCACTAACCAAAAGGTCATTCCCGTGAGCAACAGACTTAAAGGAAAAACCGCGTTCGTCACCGCAGCGGGTCAAGGCATCGGCCGCGCCATCGCGGAGATTTTCATCGAAGAGGGCGCAATCGTCATCGCCACCGATCTCGACGGCAAAAAGCTCAAGGATCTGAAAAAGGCGAAAGCCTTCTCGCTCAACGCGCTCAAGACTGACGAGGTTGAGGAACTTGCGAAAACCGTGATCAAGAAATATGGTGCGCCGGATATCCTGATGAACTGCGCCGGCTACGTCCATCAAGGCAGCGTGCTCGACTGCGCCGAAAAAGATTGGGATTTTTCCTTCGACCTCAACGTCAAGTCGATCCACCGCGTGCTGCGCGCGTTTCTGCCCGCCATGTTGAAGAACGGCGGCGGCTCGATCGTGAGCATCTCCTCGGCAGTCTCGTCGATCCGTGGCGTGCCGAACCGCTACGCCTACGGCGCGACCAAGGCAGCGATCATCGGGCTCACTAAAGCCGTCGCAGCCGATTACATCCGCAAGGGCATCCGCGCCAACGCGATCTGTCCCGGCACGATCCAGTCGCCTTCGCTCAATGAGCGCATCGAGGCCAACGCAAAGAAGACCGGTAAATCGCTCAAGGCGGTGCGCGAGGATTTCGTCGACCGCCAGCCGATCGGCCGGCTCGGCACGGCACGGGAAGTGGCCGAACTCGCCTTGTTCCTGGCGTCCGACGAGTCGAGCTACATCACCGGCCAGACGCATCTGGTCGACGGCGGGATGGCGATTTAGACTTTAGTCGGCGGCGCATTGCTTAAGTTTCGCGCGACTGCGGCATTTCCGCCCGTGAAAATACCATCCCCAATCGATATGGCCCTGCTATAGTGTGGCCTCATCGAAGGATCGGCGTCTCCAAAAGGCGCCGGCCGTAAGCAAAAACAGCGGCCAATCGAGCCAAGTGGGGAGGAGATACATGGCGTCCGTCGTCATTCACGACGTGCGCAAGGCATTCGGGCAGACCTCGGTCATCCACGGCGTTTCCGTCACCATCAACGACGGAGAGTTTGTCGTCCTGGTTGGGCCGTCGGGCTGCGGCAAGTCCACCTTGCTGCGCATGATTGCGGGTCTTGAGAACATCACTGCGGGCGAAATCCGCATCGGCGATCGCGTCGTCAACAACCTGCCGCCGAAAGAGCGCGACGTCGCGATGGTGTTCCAGAATTACGCGCTCTATCCGCATATGACGGTCGCCGACAATATGGGATTCTCGCTCAAGCTGCGCGGCGCGAGCGCGAA
>JBAUHH010000382.1:0-3102 GCA_049680165.1 Pseudolabrys sp. | reverse complement strand
CATCTCGCCGCCGGCGCTGGCGGCCTAGTCAGCCACGCATAGAAATTAAAACGGGCGGCCTTCTCGGCCGCCCGTTTCGTTTTTGCGTTTCGCGGACGCGGCAGCGTTACTTCTTCTCCTCCACCGGCTTCTCGGCCGGTTTTGGCGCGGGCCGTTGCGTCTGCGGCTGTGCCGGCCTTGCGGTGGCCGGGGGCCTCGGTTGCGCGGGTGGTGCCGCGGCAGGCGCCCTTGGCTCGGCCGGCGCTTTCGGTGTGGCAGTCGTCGGCGGAGGCGTTTGCGGCGGCGCCGGACGAGCGGGACGCGCTTGCGGTTGCTCGTTGGTGCGCGCAGGCGCCGCTCCCGAGCGCGGCTGCTCGCTACGCTGCGGCACAGGCGTGACCGGTTTTGCCGGCGTCGCTGGTTTGGCTGGCGCGGTCGGCGCCGGTTTTGCAGGAGCCTGTGTCGTTGCCGGCGCCGGCTTTGCCGGTGTCGTCGTCTGTGCCGGCTTGGCCGGTGTCGTGGCGGCCGGTTTCGCCTCAGCAGGCTGTCGCTGATTGCCGGTAGCGGGTTTCGTCTCGGCCGGCTTCGTTTCCGCCGGTTTCGCCTCGGCCGGTTTTTGCTCACGGCGCTCCTGTTGCTGATTGGCAGGCGCAGTGGCTTGCGCGGCTTTCGGCGGCCGGCTGCCCAGCCGTCCCTTCTCATCCTTGCCGAGCGCCTGCGGAGCAGCTGGCGGCTTGGCGTCCGGCTTGATCACGGTCGTGGTCTTCTGCACGACCGTCGTGCGCGTGACGGTCCGTGTCGTGGTGCGGCCGCCTTGTTGGCCGCGGCGCAGATCCTGCTCACGTACGACCACCGCGCCGGTGACGCCGCGTGTGCTCGCGATCACGCGCGGATTTACCCGGTAAGCGGATATCGACGTATGGGTGACCGACGCGATGAAGACCGGCGAGATGCCCGGGTTGACCGCGATGCGCGCGCCACCCGAAACGATGACGGTGCGGTTGACCAAGCGGCTATTGCGCAGGACGACCACGACGCGATCGCGCGGCGCGATGTACGTGCGCAGGCGCGGCGCGGTCATGTAGCGCGGCGGCACAAATACCCAATAGGCGGGCTGTGCCTCGACCTCGACCGCGATCTCATCCGGCGGCAGCGGCGCCCAGCCGACGTAGTCGTCGGTGTAACGCCAGTTCACCCACGCGGGAGCCCATTCGTCGCCGGGAATCCAGAACCAGCCGGTCTCGTCATGCGCCCAGCGGCCGTAATGATAGGTAACCCAGCCCCAATCCTGTTCGGTGTCGTCGGCGACCCAGAACCAGCCCCACTCGTCGGTGTAGACCCAGTGGCCATTTTCGTACGGACGCCAGTCGCTAGGCCGGCGGTTCGGTACCCAAACCTCGCCCCAGCGCGCGTGCTTGCGCCATGCGCCGTGCGGCGTAAGCGCATCGCGGAATTCGACGGAAACCTGAACCTGCGCCTGCGCAGGCGTGACACCGCCGAGCGCAATCGGCGTCGCTATCGCAGCCGCCGCGATGGCAAGTCCAGTGAGCAGCCTCATAGCGAGGCCGCGGGAGAAAGATCGTTCGGTCATTTGGAAGTCCCCTCTAAGCCGCATAAGCAACGGCCCGCAATACAAAGAGTTCCATGCTTATTATTGAAGCTTAGGGTGGGTAATCTGAACGGCGGCCAAACTATTCTGCGGAATGCCGCCACAATTCAGAGCGGCAGCACGCCGGCTTCACCAGCCTCGGTGCCGAACGCGAGCATCAATCCCGCGGCGTCCCAGCCGAGCGCGGTGACCGGTGAATCGCCCGGCCGCCGCGCCAGGATTTCCGCACCATCGTCAACGCGCACAAGGAGAACCATGCCGTCGGCAAAGCCGGCCGCGACCACCGGCTGGCGCGGATGGCAGGCGACGGTTACGACGCGGGCTTGCGACGGCGCGAGGATTTTCGGCTGCTTGCCCATCGGTCCGTCCTTGCCCTCAAACGGCCACAAGATAAGCTGCTCCGAGCCGGAGGTGGCGAGGAAGCTTCCGTCCGAGCTCCAATCGAGCGAGCGCACGCGCGCCGAATAGCCGGACATCCGCATGTGCTTGGCGTCGGCGAGGCGCCAGCCGTGCAGCATCGGCTCCTGCATCGTCGTGACGATGAATTTGCCGTCGGGGCTGATCGTCACGCTGAGATGCGAGCCCTTCCATTCGAGTTTTTCCGGCGTCGCGCCCGCCGCGTTCGGAAACCACAGCGTCACGCCGTTGTAGTGCGCGATGGCGAGACGGAATCCTTTCGGCGCGAACGCAAGGCCGGCGACGGTCGACGGCGCGTCGAATGAGCGTTCTTCGCCTTTGCCGGTGCGCACGATCGCGGTTTTTCCGGCCGACCAAGCCACTGCGCCGTCCGGCCCGAGGGCCAAGTGATCTATCCAGCGCTTCTTCGCGTCGGTAGCGATAGCAGTAGTGGCTCCGCCTGCTGTTGTAGCGACGACCTTGCCGTCGTCACCGCCAGTAACGATCTGCGTGCCGTCGCTGGCGCTCGCCAGAATCGCGCCGGAGTGGATAGCGACATGCTTCTCGTTGTCGGACGGCGCGAACAAGAGTGCCGCCTCGCCTAGCACGAACACCGGCGTGTCTTTCAGGAAATGCACGCCGACAACCGGCGCGCCGGCAGTCACCGGGCGCATGCGATCGGTCAAAGACGGTGTATTGGCGCGCTCGTCGGACATTTGTTGCTGTCATTGCCGGGCTTGGCCCGGCAATCCATCAAAACATGAACCGGTATTTCAAGGGATGGATGCCCGGGTCAAGCCCGGGCATGACGAGCCTTTCTACGCCACGCAGTTCTCGAACCCTTGGCGGATTTTCTCTTCCGGCAAATTACGGCCGATGAAGACGATGCGGCTGTCGCGCGCCTCGCCGTCCTTCCACGGACGCTGGTGGTCGCCGTCGAGGATCATGTGCACGCCCTGGAACACGAAGCGCTCCGGATCGTCCTTGAACGCGAGAATGCCTTTGCAGCGCAGGATGTTGGGGCCATCCTTGGCGACGAGATCCTGCACCCACGGAAAGAACTTGTCGGGGTTCAGTGCCTTGTCGGTGCGCAGCGCGACCGACTGCATGTCTTCGTC
>JBAUHH010000381.1:0-6930 GCA_049680165.1 Pseudolabrys sp. | reverse complement strand
CTCGCGCTCGTGCTCGACGTCCTCATTGGAACGGCCGATCGACTTCGCGTCGAGCTTGACGCCAACGAGGCGCTGTTTGCTGGCCGGCGCTGATTTCGTCGCGCTCATTTCTGGTTGAGGCGGATAGCGACCGACCGCGCGTGGGCGGTGAGCCCTTCGGCCTCGCCGAGCGTCATCGCGGCGGGGCCGAGCGCGCGCAACTGATCGGGCCCGCATTTGAGCAACGACGTCCGTTTCATAAAATCGAGCACGCCGAGACCGGACGAAAAACGTGCAGAACGCGCGGTCGGCAGCACGTGATTGGAGCCGGCAACGTAGTCGCCGATCGCTTCGGGTGTGTAAGCGCCAATGAAGATAGCGCCGGCATTGCGGATGCGCGTGGCGAGTTTATCGGCATCGGCGGCCGCGATCTCGAGATGCTCGGGCGCGAGTTGGTCGACCAGCGCTATGGCATCGTCGAGTTTCGCAACAGTGATGACGGCGCCGAAGTCGCGCCATGACGCGCCCGCCACATCGGAGCGCGGCAGCGACTTCAATTGCGTCTCGACCGCTTTCTCGACCTGCGTTGCGAGCGCAGCGTCGTCGGTGATCAAAATCGATTGCGCGCTGGCATCGTGCTCGGCCTGCGCCAGGAGATCGGCGGCGATCCAGTCAGGATTGCCGGTCTTGTCGGCGAGGATCAGCACCTCGGAGGGCCCGGCGATCATGTCGATGCCGACCTTGCCGAACACCAGACGCTTGGCCGCGGCCACATAGGCATTGCCCGGGCCGACGATCTTGCTGACCGGCTTGATCGTCTGCGTGCCATAGGCCAGCGCGGCGACCGCTTGGGCGCCGCCGATGCGGTAGATCTCATCGACGCCCGCGAGTTTCGCCGCCGCCAGCACCAGCGGATTGAGTTTCCCGTCCGGCGCCGGCACCACCATCACCAGCCGCGGCACGCCCGCGACCTTGGCGGGCACCGCATTCATCAGCACCGACGACGGATAAGCCGCCGTACCGCCCGGAACATAGAGCCCGGCGGCGTCGACCGCGGTCCAGCGCGTACCCATCTCGACGCCAAGCGCATCGGTAAAGCGGTCGTCGGCCGGGCGCTGGCGGCGGTGATAGGCTTCGATGCGGCCGCGCGCGAGCTTGAGCGCGTCGATCGCCTTGGCGTCACAGGCTTTGGCGGCGGCGTCGATGTCGGCAGCGCTGACACGCAAACCGATCTTGCCAAGGTCGATGCGGTCGAACTTCGCACTCAGCTCGATCAGTGCCCGGTCGCCGCGCGCCGCGACGTCGGCGATGATCGCGCGCACCGCCTGCTCCACATCCTCCGCGGTCTCGCGCTTGACCGCGAGAAACCCAAGAAAACGGTCGGTAAAATCGCTGGATTTGCTGTCTAGGCGAAGGGGCATCGGCCTTGTCCCGCCGGGACATGGCCCGGATGACAGGTCAATGGGTGATGCGGGAGATTGCGTCAACCCTCCCGCCAAACCGGCGTTAACCGCCGGAAAAATAAAGGCTCCGCCGAAGGGCGGAGCCTGTTCGCAGTAATCGCGAACTCAAGCTATGGATTTAGCTCGTCTTCTTCGACGACTTCTTCGCCGATTTCTTGTGGTGATGGCGCATCGCCTTCTTGGCCGGCGTGTAATCGCACGGAGCCATGCAGACGCCGCCAACCTTGGTATTGCAATCGAGCACGGTGGCGACGCAGGTCGCCGGTTGCCCGAGCCTCACGCAGCCGCAGCCCATGTCGGCCATCGCCGGAGTGCCCAGCAGCATCGTGCCGCCCAACAGCCCCGCCATAACAATGATCTTGCGCATTGAAGCACCCCTGTTTTTGAAACGGGAACACTACGCCACCGAAAGTTCCAAATATCAAGCAAGGGGCCGGGCACGGCGGCTGTAAGCCCCGCGTTCTGAACCGAAATTTATTTGCTTGAGAGGAAATCCCGCCGGGGCTGCCGGGCCGGCAAGGCCTACTGGCCGGACGTGCGCGCGCCTTCGGCCGGGTGGTTTGGGCAACGGGACGCCGTCCACATGGGCCCGAGGTCGGCAAGCTCGGCTTCGAGGCATTCCACCTCGAGCCGCATCATCCCACCGCCGGAAAAGGTGAGCGTGACGACGCCGGACGGCGCGTCGGACGGGCTGAATTCGACCGCAAGCAGGTTGAGAACGGTATCCTTGCCGGCCGGATTGAGCTGGCGGCACTTGCAGGACAGGACGAGCTCGAAACGCAACGCCGCGAGCCGCCGGCGGTATTCGGGGCTGCTGCGCTGGGCCGATTCCCAATCGAACCGGTTAAGCGCGACCACGACCCGCTTCTCCTGCGGGCGCCACACGACATCGGCCACCTTGACGACCGCGTCCTGCAAGTGGGTCGAAACCACCGCAAGGTCGTCTTCATCGAGGGCGACGAATTTAAGCAGGTCCATGTCCAAGCGGGTCTATGGCCGTTCGCGGTTTGCCTACCGCCTAGCTAGGCAAGGCCCTTGGCCCGTGCAAGACGGCGGCCAAGTCTATTGCGCGGGGAAAGCCGGCTCCAGCCCCGCCGCGGTCCAGCGGCCGCGGGTGGCCGGGTTCACCAGCTTGCGGATCAGCGCCGCCGCGATGTCGCGGTGCGCGCTGCCGGCGAGAACGGCGCCGGTATAGGTGTTGACGTTCGCGATGCCGGGCGGCAGCGGCCCGGCGACCTTCACGCCTTTTACCGTCAGGATTTCGCTGACGAACGTCGTGCCGATGTCGGCCTCACCGCTGGCGACCGCCTGCGCGACCTCGTAGCCGCGGCCGCGCAGCAGCGCCTTGGCGTTGACCGCCTCGGCAATCCCAAGCTGCTCCAGCAAGCCGGCGAAGAAGTTGCCGGAGGAACCGCCCGCTTTCGGATCGGTGTAGGAGACACACTTGGCGTCGAGCAACGCCTGCTTGAAAGCCTCCGGAGTCGAGATGTCGGGCATCGGCGCGCCATCGCGGATGGCGACGCCGGTGACGGTGCGGCCGAGATCGGTGCGGCTGCCGGGCACGAACAGGCCGGTTTTTTCGAGCACTTCGATCGCCGAAGCCGAGAGCACGGCGAGATCGGCTTTTTCGCCGGCCTTCAATCGCTCGCGCAATGCGCCGGCGGTGCCGAAATTCAGATTGAGCTTGTGGCCGGTCTCGCGCTCGAACTCGCCGCCGAGGCTTTCCACCATCGGCTGCACGGCGCCCGCGCTCATCACCTTGATTTCAGCCACCGCACGACCCCCGTCGAAAAACCTAGGCGCTCAACCGCTCAATCATCGCGCCGCAGCGCGAAAGCTTTTCCTCGAGCCGCTCGAACCCGCGATCGAGATGATAGACGCGGTTGACCGTGGTCTCGCCCTCGGCGGCGAGCGCGGCGATCACCAGCGAAACCGACGCGCGCAGGTCGGTGGCCATCACCGGCGCGCCTTTGAGCCGCTTGACGCCTTCGATGGTCGCGGTTTCACCGTCGAGATGAATGTGCGCGCCGAGCCGCACCAATTCCTGCACATGCATGAAGCGGTTTTCGAAAATCGTTTCGGTGATGTGCGAGGTGCCGTCGGCGCGGCTCATCAGCGCCATCAGCTGCGCTTGCAGGTCGGTGGGAAAGCCGGGGAACGGGGACGTCGTTACTTCGACCGGCGCAAGGCCCGCACCATTGCGCGCAATGCGGATGCCTTCATTGGTGGCGGTCACTGTCGCGCCGGCTTTGCCGAGCACGTCGAGCGCGGCTTGCAGCAATTCGGGCCGCGCGTTCTGCAACAGCACGTCGCCGCCGGCCATCGCCACCGCCATCGCATACGTGCCGGTCTCGATGCGATCCGGCAAAACCGAATGGCGCGCGCCGTTGAGCCTGGCGACGCCTTCGATCACGATGCGCGAGGTGCCGGCGCCGGAAATCTTCGCACCCATCTTGTTGAGGCAATCGGCAACGTCGCCGATCTCGGGTTCGCGCGCGGCGTTCTCGATGACGGTCGTGCCTTTGGCGAGCGCCGCCGCCATCAACGCGGTGTGGGTGCCGCCGACGGTAACTTTCGGGAAGACGATCTCGCCGCCGCGCAGGCCTTTGGGCGCGCGCGCGATGACATAGCCGGCTTCGATCTCGATCTCGGCGCCGAGCTTCTCGATTGCCATGATCAGCAGGTCGACCGGGCGCGTGCCGATGGCGCAGCCGCCCGGCATCGACACCTTCGCCTCCCCCATGCGCGCGACCAGCGGCGCCAGCACCCAGAAGCTGGCGCGCATCTTGGAGACAAGCTCGTAGGGCGCCGTCGTATCGACGATGTGCTTGGCCGAAATGTGCAGCGTGCGTCCGCTGTTCGGATCGTCGCCCGGCCGCTTGCCGGCGATCATGATGTCGACGCCGTGATTGCCGAGAATGCGCTGGAGCAAGATGACGTCAACAAGGCGCGGAACATTGTCGAGGATGAGCGTGTCCTCGGTCAGCAGGCTCGCGATCATCAGCGGCAAAGTGGCGTTCTTGGCGCCCGAAATCGGGATCGCGCCATTCAGGCGCTGGCCGCCGACAATGCGAATGCGATCCATTCTGCCCCCGCCCGCCAGGGCGCTCCTTGATCCAGCGCCGGTTATATGGACCCCGGCGCGCCCGTCTGCAAAGCCTTAAAGCCCGCAGGGTTACTCAACCCTCGCCGCTCGATTACGGCGAAAGTCGGACCGCGCTTTAACCCTTTGGATCTCGCTTGCCCGGCACCTTTTCCGCGTCGCTCGCTTCGGCCGGTTTCGGCCCGCGGCTGCGCGCCTGCGCCTTGCGCCGGCGAAGATTTTCCCGCAACGCCGCCGCCAGCCGGCGTTGTTTGTCCTTTTCTTTCTGCGTAGCCATGGCGCGTTGATTACCGGACCGCCGGCGGCGCGCCAAGGACCGTTATGAAGCACCGTTATCAAGGGCCGTTATCCTTGCGCCACCGGGTAACGTTATGGCAGTTTCCGCCGCGTTCGCCCGGCCGTAAGTGCCGCGCCGCAATCGCTGCCGTAGCTCAGTGGTAGAGCACCCCCTTGGTAAGGGGGAGGTCGAGTGTTCAATCCACTCCGGCAGCACCACATGCCCAACATTTCCAAGGTTTCTCGTTACGGCTCGCGACTCGGCCCACCGGCTCGGATCGTGAGGCGTATCACCTTATGATACAAAATTATTGACCTTTGTATCGTGGCATGATACATATCGGGCCATGATACGGTCCTTCAAGGACAAAACCACGGAAGCGGTCTTCAAGGGCGAGTGCCCGAAAGGCTTTCCGGCAGAAATTCTCAACGTCGCCCGCCGCAAACTGGCGATGATCAGTGCGGCGAAAGATCTTCGCGACTTACTCGTGCCGCCAAGGAACAAGCTGGAGGCTTTAAAAAGGGACCGAATCGGTCAGCACTCGATCAGGATCAACAAACAATTTCGGATTTGTTTCGTATGGACCCCCGACGGTCCTAGAGACGTTGAAATTGTCGATTATCACTGAGAGACAAGACAACGGAGAGAACAGTGGCAAAAACACTACCCCCGATGCATCCGGGCGAGGTTCTCCGCGAGGAGTTTCTCATTCCGCTCAATATATCGGCCGGCGAACTCGCCAAGCATCTCGGCTTGCCGCGCACGCGCATCGAGCGCATCCGCGATGAGGAGACCGGCATCACATCCGACACCGCGCTTTATCTCAGCCGTGCGTTTGGAACGTCACCCGAGTTCTGGATGAATCTGCAAGCGGCTTATGACTTGCAGACCGCACAGCGTAGTATCGGAAAAAAGGTCGCGAAGATCGAACCGCTTCCTGCCGCGAGTGCAGCCTGAAAACCAAAACCCGTCAGCGCGGCTTCAGGAACGTGAAGTCGCAACCCTGGTCGGCGCCGAGAATTTCCTGCGCGTAGAGCTTGGCATAGCCGCGCTCGGGTTTTTCGACCGAAGGTTTCGTCGACGCGGCGCGGCGCTTGAGCTCGGCATCGTCGACCAGAAGATCGATGCGCCGCTCTTTGACCGAAAGCTTCATGCGGTCGCCGTTGCGGATGAGGCCAAGCGGGCCACCGGATGCCGCGTCCGGCGTCACATGCAACACGATGGTGCCGAACGCCGTGCCGCTCATGCGCGCATCCGACACGCGGATCATGTCCTTCACGCCTTTGGCGGCGAGCTTCTTCGGAATCGGCAGATAGCCTGCTTCCGGCATTGCCGCCGGCGAATGCGGCCCGGCGTTCTGCAGAACAAGAATGTCGTTTGCTTCCACGTCGAGCTTCGGATCGTCGACGCGCGCGGCAAGGTCTTCGAGCGAAGAGAACACAACCGCCCTGCCCTCCTGCTCGAACAAATTCGCATCCGCCGCCGAGCGCTTGAGGATGGCGCCCTGCGGCGCGATGTTGCCGAACAGCGCGACCAGTCCGCCCTGCGGTTCGAGCGGCTTGTTGCGCTCTGCGATGATCGTGCGATCGACCCACAGATCGGCATCGACATCGGCCGCGAGCCGTTCGCCGATTGTCTCGCCGGTCACGGTCATGCAGTCGAGGTGCAGCAAATCCTTCAGCTCGCGCAGCAGCGCACCGACGCCTCCGGCCGCGAAGAAATCTTCCATGTAGCCGTTGCCGACCGGCTTCAGGTTGACCAGCACCGGCGTCGTGTCCGACAGCTTGTTGAGCTGCTCGAGCGTAACATTCACGCCGGCGCGCCCGGCGATCGCCGTCAGGTGAATGATCGCATTGGTCGAGCCGCCGAGCGCGAGCAAAACGCGCAGCGCATTCTCGATCGATTTCGCATTCACGATGCGCTCAGGCGTCAGCTTCGAGCCGATCATCTTCACTGCCGCGGCGCCCGTTGCCTCCGCCGCGCGCAGCCGGTCGGCGTGCACGGCCGGAATTGCCGCCGTTCCCGGCAGGATCATGCCGAGCGCTTCGGCGATGCAGGCCATGGTCGAGGCCGTGCCCATCACCGCGCAGGTGCCTGCGGTGGTGGCG